>JBBRFY010000027.1:0-26092 GCA_038241205.1 Cytophagales bacterium | reverse complement strand
TCAATTGTTTCCCGATCACAATGGCTTTGATATTAAGAGTATTGAAAAAGCATTAACCTCGCAGAAAAATAAACGCACACGCGGTGCTTCCACCATTAGTCAGCAGGTTGCAAAAAATGTTTTTCTGTGGCAAGGCAGAAGCTGGACGCGCAAAGGGCTTGAAGTGTACTTCACGTTTATGATTGAAATGATTTGGGGTAAAGAAAGAATTTTAGAAATGTATTTGAACGTAGCGGAGATGGGTAGAGGTGTTTTTGGTATTGAAGCCGCATCACAATACTATTTTAAAAAATCAGCAAAGAAGTTAACTAAAAACGAAGCCGCGAAAATTGCTGCGTGTTTACCCAATCCGAAAGTGTATGGAGTAAATCCTCCATCAGCTTACGTTGCAAAAAGGTATCCGTGGGTTGTGAGGCAGATGAATAATCTGGAGGGTGATAAAGATCTTGAACGATTCTTAAAGTAGTTGTTGGTTGGCTGTTGTTGGTTGGTAGACCTTAGTCGTTAGACATTAGATGTTAGACTTCAATGCACGGATACACTCCGATACCTAAACTCTCAAACACTTAAACACCGAAACACTTACAAGTTTCCTTTTTTAAATTCTTCTACAGCATGGTTCGCTGCGCGGGCAGTAAGCGCCATAAATGTGAGTGAAGGATTTTGCGTGCCGGTAGAAGTCATGCATGCGCCATCGGTAACAAAAACATTTTTACAGGTATGCATTTGATTCCACTTGTTAAGCAACGATGTTTTTGGATCTGAACCCATACGCACTCCGCCAACTTCGTGAATATCTAAACCCGGGGCTTGCTTGGTATCGTGTATCGCAATGTTTGTGCATCCTGCTTTTTCTAACATGGCAGCACCTTGTTCAAAAAAGTCTTTCACAATCATCTCATCGTTTTCATCATAATCAACGGAGGTAATTAATTGTGGAACACCCCATTGATCTTTTTGATCTGAACTAAGGCGCACATGATTTTTTTCTTTCGGAATGGTTTCACCTTGCATCATCATAAAAACGCTCCATGGCCCAGGCGTTGCCATAGTAGTTTTTAAATCACTACCGATCACCGCACTGGTATCACTAAACCCACGCGATGCTGTAAACGCGATAAGGTATCCGCGTTTAAAATCCATTTCTTGCTTATACACATTTCGGAACGAAGGCATAATAACCATGGTAGGTCGTCTTCCAAAATAATATTGATCTTCAAATCCTGCGAAATCGGCCGTAATTCGTCCGCGATAATTATGAAAGGCAATGTATTTACCCAGCAATCCATTATCGTTTCCTAAACCATTTGGAAAACGATTCGATTTGGAGTTTAGTAAAATAAGGTTTGTATTTAATGTTGCGGCATTCACAAAAATAATGCGCGCATAAAATTCCATTTTCTCTTTTGTGTTAGCATCCACAACCCTTACACCAGTCGCTTTGCCGCTCTTCTCATCATAAATAATAGAATCAACAACAGAGTCTGTGCGCATAGTTAGATTGCCCGTCTTCTTTGCCCACGGCAACGTAGAGGAGTTGGAACTGAAATATCCACCATACGGGCAACCGCGATAACATAAATGCCGCGCCTGACATTGCGCGCGGCCTTGCTGGTGATGAACTTCTTTTGGCTCTGTTAGGTGAGCACATCGCCCCATCACTACAGGACGATCTTTAAAGTTTTCCATAATTTTTTCCTGCATGTGCTTTTCAACACAGGTCATTTCAAATGCAGGAAGCGATTCAGAATCGGGAAGATTTTCTAATCCATCGCGATTGCCACTAATGCCTGCAAATTTTTCTACGTGCGAGTACCACGGTGCAACATCATTGTATCCTATCGGCCACGGCACGGCAAAACCATCACGTGCTGGTGCTTCAAATTCAAAGCGACTCCAACGTTGGGTCTGTCGGGCCCAAATTAAAGACTTACCTCCTTCCTGATATCCTTTTATCCAATCAAATGGTTTCTCTTGTATGTAAGGATGCTCACTATCTTTCACAAAAAAGTGTTGCGTAGCATCTTCATAGGCGTAGCATTTTTCTAAAATCGGATTTTCGGCTACTTGTTCAGAAGGCAATGCTCCTCGGTATTTAAAATCCCAGGGATTCTTTATTGCTGTTGGATAATCCGTAACATGCTTTACGGCACGACCTCGCTCTAACACCAGCGTTTTCAATCCGTGCTCGCACAATTCTTTTGCTGCCCATCCCCCACTAATACCTGAGCCAATAACAATGGCATCAAAAGTTTTTTCATCTACTGATTTTTCCATGTTGTTGATTGTAATTAAAGTCTATTAATCAATGTCTCTCACTTCAGCACTGCTAACATCCTCTCTTCTGGAGAGGAATGAGGAGTGGTCAGAAAGAAAATCCTAAGTAAACGTCATTGGTTTACGATTGGTGATTTCCACCCGGTCAAAATCCTGTCCTTTCGATTGCCGTACCAGAATTACTCTGAACTTATTTACGCCAGCTCTTCAGCCGCAATTTGCGATACAAAATAAGATTTAAATAGCGATTGACAATGAATGAACCTATTTCAAAATTGTCGCAGTCCATTAGAAGTCAGGGCTAAAGCCCATTTCCAATTCTGGCAGTAACTACGGCCTTAAGGCCGTAGTTATACAGTAAATTTAACCGATGGCTATAGCCCACGATGCGACAATCTGAAATGCACCCCAATGAATTGACGAGGCTTTTCCGGCACTTATATCATCTCATTTTTCATAAAAAAAATGATGATTTTACGTTGCTAAACGAGCACTTAGTTGGCTATTAATCAGAATTTTATTTCATTTCGGATTGGAATTTTAACCACGATCATGAAGTACACTTATTTACTCTTTTTATCGGCCATTGTCATGATCAGTTTAGTATCCTGCGGTGATTCTAAATCTACTTCGGAAAACGTTGTTGATAGTCTCGCACTTGAATATACCGTGATCAACACCTTACCGCATAGCGTGGATGCCTTTACGGAGGGATTGGAAATACACGATGGAAAAATATTGGAGAGCACTGGGCAACATAACCATTCGTGGATAGCTGAGGTAAATCCAAGTTCGGGTGAACACGATAAAAAAGTGAACTTAGATGGACAGTATTTTGGCGAGGGCATTACCTTTTTAAATAACAAGATTTATCAGCTTACCTATAAACACAACATCGGTTTTATTTACGATGCCAAAACCTACAAGCAGATAGGAGAATTTCCATTTACTACTTCCACAAAAGAAGGATGGGGCATGACGAATGATAACGTGAATCTTATTATAAGTGATGGCAGTGAGCATCTTTATTTTCTTGACTCTGCAACGTTGAAGACAGTCAAAACAATTTCGGTTACAGAAAATGGAAACCGATTGAAGCAAATAAACGAACTCGAATTTGTGAACGGCTACATCTTTGCCAACGTTTGGCAAACGAATCTCATTGTAAAGATTGACCCTACAACGGGAAAGGTAGTGGGTCGTTTGGATCTTACTCCATTAAACAACGAGATACGCGCGATTAATCCACAAGCGGGAGAAATGAACGGCATTGCCTACGACAAAAATTCAAAATGCCTTCTCATTACCGGAAAATTTTGGCCAAAAGCATATTTGATAAAAGTGAAGTAGACGCTATGCGTCATTGCGAGAAAGCGTTATGCGCTTAGCATAACATGCTGACGAAGCAATCCCGAAGCTACAACGCACAAAAGAAAAAGAAGCACTGACCTTGAGCCCAAACAGATCCCCAAACTATTTACTCGTTCGTATGCATTTCATAGTATGGGGATTGCTTCGTCAGCATGTCCCGCGCTTCGCGTGACGCTTTCTCGCAATGACGAGGAACTCTTATAAAGAATGCTCTTCATACTTCCGTCATTGCGAGGCACGAAGCAATCTCCTCACTACAGCGTACAAATGAGAAGAAGCACTGACCTTGAGCCCACATACATCCGCAAACTATGTACTCGTTCGTGCGCATTTCATAGCGGGGGGATTGCCACGTCAGCATGTCACGCGAGACGCGTAACGCTTTCTCGCAATGACGAGGAACTCTTATAAAGAATGCTCTTCATACTTCCGTCATTGCGAGGTACGAAGCAATCTCCTCGACACAGCGTGCAATGAGAAGAAGCACTGACCTTGAGCCCACATACATCCGCAAACTATGTACTCGTTCGTGCGCATTTCATAGTATGGGGATTGCTTCGTCAGCATGTCACGCGCTTCGCTTGACGCTTCCTCGCAATGACGAGGAACTTTTAATTTATAAAGCAATTGGCGCAGCAAGAAGTGCATCTGGAATATTAAATGCATTCACCAACGGAACAGCATCTTGCCTGATCTCCCAACAAAGTTGGTTCACCATTTTACGAATCGCTTTTGTTTTCACTCCTTCCATGTATCCGTTTTCCAAATACCAACCTTTATGTATTTCCATCTGAGAAAGTGCAAAGAGCTGACAGAGTTTTGTTAAAATGGTTTTGCAACCTTCATCTTTCGTTATTTCAATCTGCTTAATAAATTGTTCCAGTATAATTCGACCGATGTAAGCATGACCAACCTCTATTAAATGATGCTGCGAAACATTAAATGCATCAAACGAATCCATGCCACTATCGATGTGGCGCTTTAAACGTTTGGCAGCAGAGGTAAGAATATCGCGTTCTCTATATTTAAATGCGTTCAGCTGAAATTCGAAATCAAGAAGATGCTCTTCATCGGTTTTGCGCACGATCAATGGGTTCAACTCGGTAAAAGAAGTCTTCGCCTGATCGGCAACATAGTTTAGCATTCCAAAGAGGTTCATGTTACCAAACTCTTGCTTAAACTCAGATAATCTGCTTTTGGCTACAAGCTGCATCAACACCGTGTTGTCGCCTTCAAACGTGGTATATATTTCTGAATCATTTTTCAATGCATCAATTCTATTCTCTGATAAATATCCTTTACCGCCACAACATTCACGACACTCTTGTAGGGTATGCGTTGTGTTCCAGGTAGAGAACGCTTTTAGTCCCGCAGCCAATGCCTCAATTTCCTGCATGTCTTCTTCCTTCCGATTTAAAAATCGTTCGGTGATATATTGCAATGAAAAATGTAATGCATACGCATTGGCGAGCAACGGCATCAACCTGCGTTGATGGGTTCTATAATTTAAAATCGGAACCTCCTCAGCGCCTTCCGGACCAAATTGTTTTCGCTGATCGCTATATCGAATGGTAATGGTTAACCCTGATTTTGCTGCGCTAAGTCCTGAACGTGGAATACCTATTCGTCCGCCCACTAACGTGCCAAGCATGGTGAAGAATCTTCTGTTATCGCTCGCTATCTGACTATCAAATTTTCCTTCGCCCGTTACTTGTGCAAACTTATCCAACATATTTTCATAGGAAATGGTAACGTTGTTGAATTTTATCTTTCCATTATCAACACCATTTAATCCCATCTTTCTTCCGCAATCTTCAATGGTAATTCCAGCCAGTGTATTTCCTTTTTTATCGCGAAGCGGAACTAAGAAAGCACCTACACCATAATCTTTATCTTCTACAATTAACTTTGCAAATACCGTTGCCATCTGTCCATGAACAGCCGCATTGCCGATGTATTCTTTTTGTGCTTGTAGATTGGGTGTATTGACGACAAACGTTTTTGTTGCGTGCTGATAGGTAGCGGTTGTCTCAATTCCTTTTACGTTAGATCCGTGACCTGTTTCCGTCATAGCAAAACATCCGGGCAAATTGAGTGAGCCGATATCTTTTAAATATTTTTTATGATGCTTCTCTGTTCCTAAAAAATAAACACTCATTCCGAACAAACCGAACTGCACGCCAAACTTGATCACCAAACTTAAATCATGATAACTCAACGCTTCCATAATTGCGAAGTAAGAACCCATGTCTCCCCCACCTCCATATTCTTTCGGAAAGGCCATCGAACCAAATCCCTGATCGGCAAGATGATGACACCATTGCAATACCTTCTCACGATACTCCGAAAGATTATCTGTTTCGATGTATTTAAATTCTGGATCGCTCAGTAAGGTTTTTACTTTCTGAATAATATCCGCATGAGCGCCATCCAATAACTGCGAAAGAGCAGCAACATTAAAAGTGTGTTGTGTACTTTGTTGTTGCGTAATCGTATTTCTGCTTTCAGGATAGAAACAAAAAAGCGATTCACTGCTAATCAATCCCAAACTATCTTCCATCCGCGAAAGCGATTGGCGTTCTTTTGAAAATCCATTCGTACTAAAATCCGCTTGATGAAACTCCGCTAATTTTATTCCAATATCTGCCAAGCTTTCTTTTGTATCTGCTGAAGGAGAAATTACCTTTTTAATCTCTTCTAACCAATTTTCAAATTCATCGGGCGATGGCGGTAATGCTGGATTAAGTTGTGTAAACAAAAATTTCTTCTCCTCATCGTTCAACCAAGTTTGTTGATCGATGATGGTACGAAGTGATTTTGCTTCGCGAACAGTAAGCACGTTATCAGACCACACCACATAAAGGATGGGGAGAAAAATGTAGAGATCCGGATTCTGCTTTAAATAGGAAGTGTTCATGCGAGCGTATTTTTGGAAGTTTATAAAAGTAGCAAATCCAAGTTGATCTCAAAAACAAACGCCTGCAATTCGGTTCTTACTGTAATCACAGCTTCACTACTTTGCGAATTACTGTATAATTTTTCTGTTCGATCAGTATTACATACACTCCGGAAGAATAATTACTTAACGATATTGTCGTTGTCCCCTCATGTTTCTCTGAAATTATTTTCTTACCTGAAGCATCCAATATGTTCAACCGATATGAACCCGGACGTTGATTCATAATCACAATGGAATTTTGAGTTGGGTTTGGATACACGTCTACTTTAAAAGATGCTGAAGTTTCATTGCTTGTTATGGTTGAGCATTCACTTTGGTTTGTCACCGGTACTAATCCAGTGGTGCCACCAGAACATTTATTACAAACATCAAATGTTGCTGTTCCATTCTTTACTCCGCTGCAATCGTAGTTCGCGACAACAAACTGCGACAGCATTCGAATATAATTAAGTTGATACCCGTTGCTGTTCTCTGTTACCGACCATGAGTTTAACGGCCATGATGTATTAAAATCTTTATACGATTTTTGCGATGGCTGACCTTTTGGGGGAGTCAATGTTTCTGAATTACAAATTGCATTGCTTCCACCACATGTATTTGTATCGCAACATCCATCACGATCATAACTTGGGTTCGGGCCACCGGTTACAAATCCAGGAGCGGGTCCAAAGGTTGATGTTCCCACACGATCCCACTTTGCACTTCCATTCGAAAACCAAGTGTGGTAAAATTCATTTACTCCATTGTCTGCACCATAGCTATACATGTTAGACAAGTACACCATGCTTAGTGGATTTGTTCCATGTAGGTAATGAACAAAACCTTCAGCAGCGTTTTTCGCATCGGTATTTTTTGTGGCATCAATGTCATACGTAACCATATCCAAAAACATTAATGACATGCTACCTTTCGTTGAATTACTTCCCCATGTATAGTCTTTAATGTGTGCGCGATAAGGATCTTTATTGGAATAGAAGGCTGTAAAATTATCATCACCATTCATTGCGTTCTTATAAGAAGAGCGAATAGCGCTCGCCACGCCTGGTGTTGCGTTTGGTAAATTGGCATAATGCAATAGAATTTCCTGATTCGATGTTTCAAATGGATAAGCGAAACCCCACACAATCAAATGAACTTGCGAATAGTTAGCATCAACGAAATTACGATACGTTGCTTCGCCTGTAATTTCAAATAAGAAACATGCCGCTTCAAGTTTAGCAATCAATCTACCATAATCATCGGTTTCTTGTTGGCCTGCACCAAGACCGCTCGTGCCCGATGCTCCATCATTATTTTTAAAAATAACCGATGGATTTGCAACGGCCCAGTTCCACGCCTTGATTGCGGCCGCCTTCAACTTTTCAGAATATTCTTTCATACCGATGCCACCATAAACTTTTGACGCAATCGCTAAAGCTCCAGCTGTATTTAATGTGCTCGATGTGCTTGCTGTTCCATATAAACTCGGACCTGTTGCACTTGACGGAGGACTTGCATGCGATAATCCAACAATACTTAGAACACTTCCGTTGGGTCTTTGCATGCGCACCAAATGATCTACTCCCCACTTTGCTTCATCCAATAGATCAGGTATTTTATTTCCAGACTCCGGAATGTTGTAATCATCTCCCCACGCTCCTGGTCTTTCTAAATAGGCTCGCATAAAATCAACAACATAGTTGGCAGTCCAGTTTGTGTATTTGTTATAGTCACCAGCATCATACCAGCCACCACTCACGTCCACCTCAGAAGTTGCGTCACCCGTTTTATTGTACTGCCTCGCATTTTTATCTTGAAGATTTTTAGTATGACTTGCGCCATCAGCCCAGGCCGCTCCGGCATAGGTAGCATTCTTTTCAAAGCCTGCACGCTGATAGAAGAATGTGCGAACAGCATGTTTTAAAACTTCTTTATATACATCTTCATTAATTTCAAATTCATAAGAGCGCACATTGTTTTCAACATCCAAAATATAATACGTTCCAGAAGTTGTCACGGAAGAAAAATCAAACCACCATGCTTTGTCACCTGATGATGCATCAGTCGCTCCGGCATTCCACTGAATAGTGCTCGCTGTCAATACCGATTGACTTGTCGACTTATTAATAAGCTGATAGGTAGCACCAGGAGAAAATGATTCGCTTGCATCAAAACCTATTTTAGGATTTCGGATGACAGCAACTTTCTTCGCAGAGGGTCGATATCCAAACTGATCGACCACAATGTATTTCGAAATGGATTGACTTTGAGATGAGATTGAACAAATCAAAAATAAAAGAACCAAGAAATTATTTCTTTTTAGCCACGCGTTCGTTTTGATTTTCATAAACTATTTTTTTTACGTTTTAATTCCAAAATGCCCAGCCTCAAATTCTTAAGCAATCCATTGGGTATTAATCTGCGCAAATCTGCGGGTATTCAATCTGCGCGATCAGCGGGAAATTGTATTTAAATTTCACGCAACCCAATACTTACTTCATCTTTTCATTTTGTAATT
Source organism: Cytophagales bacterium (assembly GCA_038241205.1). Classification (GTDB taxonomy): domain Bacteria; phylum Bacteroidota; class Bacteroidia; order Cytophagales; family Cyclobacteriaceae; genus Chryseolinea. The sequence goes on along the minus strand of JBBRFY010000027.1, from coordinate 16,988 downwards.
GAATAGCCTCAATGGCACCAACCAAATAAACGAACGGTGCATTCCAGTTAATTGCAGTTTCATTTGATGCAAAGGAACACACATCATCAACATACGCTTCATCCGCAACAGATGTTCGATACCAGCATTTATCTTGCATGCCTGGGTTTGAGCCGCCAACTAATAAACCCGGAATCGGATAGAACACTCCATCGGCTTGTGAAGGTCTATGATGCGGATGCATTGGAGTTTTATCGCCACATCCGGTAACGAAAGAATAGCCCGTTCCATTTCTGCCCAATAGGTAATCTAAATTTCCGTGCGCTGCTTTTACATATTTTAAATCGCCACTCATTTGATACGCATATAATAACGCCACGCCTTGATTGGCACACACGGCATTACTTCCCCAAACAAAATCGCTCTTCGATTGTCCCATCACCGTTTCATAAATACTCTTGTCAATATCTTGCAACAAGTTGTTCGTCAAGATCAGTAGTTTACTTTTTCGCGAATCGAAATCTTTTTGACCCAGCGGAGTAAGTGAACTATTAAAACGCAAAAGCGAATACTCACCCAACGCATGCACAGATGCCCATGAAGGTATTATCAATTTTGCCTCATTGTATCTCATTACAGATTGATAGTATGCATCATCTTTTGTTGTGATGTATAATTCAGATGCTGCCCAGCTAAACTCATCTTTAAAATATGAATCGTCATACGCACCGGTTGCAATATTCGGATTAAAATTTTTGTTAATATCTTGTTGATTGTATTTAACATTGGAATTTTTCAAAGCCCATTGCCACGCATCTACTGCTGCACGAAGACACGAATCTGCAAGACCTGGAAATTGTTTCTCAAACGTTCGATAAACGCGCGAAGCTTGCGCGGTAACGGCAGCAAAATCCAACGTAGCAGCCGTACCTTTCTGTACCGCATATCTTGGAAGTGTTGTAAAATCAGGCATCACCATTCCATCAAACGTTGCATTGGTGCATTTGTGATACACGCCTCCATCATTTGGATCTTGCATGGTTAACATCCATCGAAGATTCCACACTACCTCATCTAGTAAATCCGGAACTTCGTTTTTACTTTCCGGAATATTAAGATTCAATTTATCGAAGTAGACTGAAAAATCTTCATAAGCCGATAGCAATGTTCCCATGGTAATACCACTGTTCACAATATACTTGTTGTAATCGCCCGCATCATACCAACCGCGTGAACTTGAAATCACAAAACCTTCTGGTCGTTTATCTGATGCTGCCGATCCGTGAATCAATACCGTATCATCAGGATGCCCAGCGTTGCGTTTCCACTTACCGGCATATTGCTCCGGCAAGCTTGTAGAGGCACGTTGAAAATAATAGGACTTGATTGAAGCCTTCGTTACATTATCAAATACTTTATTTTTTATTTCAAAGGGATATGAGTTTCCAATATTCGGAACAACCAAAACATAATTACCTTCCTTTGTAAACGCTGAAAAATCTGCAATGCGTGTTCTCTTCGATGAGTAAGGTGAAGAACGAACCTCACTTAATTTTCCAGAAAATAATTTTCCCTTTAAGTCTGGAGTAGAAATATAAAATTCATTTTCGGTATCGGTAATCACGACTGCTATTTTTTGTACAGTAGGATAAAATCCAATTTGGTTCAAACGAATAGGATCAGAAACTTTTTGCTGAGCGCAGGCTACCATACCCAATAGCAGCGCCATGAGAACAACCGAATATTTACAATCTGCTAATTTCATTCTATTCATAATTCATTACTCAATTACAACTTTCGCTGAATATATTTTTGTTTTATGCGAAAGCCTAATCAGATACAACCCCGGGCGTAGGCTTGTTCTTAAATCTGTTGATGTTTGTACTTCATCAATAGAGTGTGAAAGAACCGTTCTGCCAGTCGTCTCTACTAATTCTACTTTTGTAAAACCGGCAGAAGGAAAGTTAATGTGTATGTCTCCTTTTGTTGGATTCGGATATATGCGCAAAGACGCAATTGGATTTGCGTCTTCAACACCCACCACAATTTCAAAATTAAGTTTTGCTTTCAGTGCAACTGCCTTCGAAAAAGTGGGAAGCGTATAGGTTCTTTCATCAGCTGTAGATATATCCCTGTCTTCACTGGCTGTTGTTCCATTCAAAACATTGTATAAGGTAATGTTGTAATTACCCGATGGAAGCGCTAAAAAATTACACACTACATTACTCAGATTATTTCGATTAGAACCATCATAAATAATCGCATAAAAATCATCATCGCTTCTAAATCCGACTGACGAAAGTTTTGCAGCGCCATAACTAACATCAAAGACCCAATCGGTTGGAGAACCTTGTGAAACAAAATCTTCCCCTTGCAAATATTGCGCAGGATACTTAAATAAGTTAGACCATGATGTATTGGTGTAGTTTTCCCATAACCACATCAAATGAGGAACTTGCGTCATAATACCTGTCCAGATTGAAACGCGTTGAACATCAAAGGGAACATCAGCTATGTTTACATCCAATCCGTATTCACCGCAGATCACACCGGTGCGTGTCATTGCATTAAGAAGTGCTTTATCTTTTGTGATTTGTGTGCTTAAAAGATTGGTGTTATATAAATGGTATTGAACAATATCCAATCCCATCAACTTATCCATTTCAACTAAATGAGTTTCATCCGAACTGGTGGTGACAGGATGATCAAATGCATCTTGTGCTTTAATGTATTGCCCCATTTCATCATGCCAGGTCATCACACCTGGAAGCCATAGTGTTGACTGACTGTTATATAAACCTGTGAAATTTACTTCATTGAATAATTCCCACGCAAAAAGTTTTTGTGAGTAACCCCAACGCGCAACAATATAACGCAGCAATTTTTTTGTTCTTGCTTTTGCATCAGCATTGTAAAAATATTGCTCAGCTTTTGTAAGCGGGCCCCCATTCGCACTGTTGTAAGGATTATCAGACCAAGTTGAATTTACATTTTCAGAAAACATACCGTGTTGAAAAATGGTGATTTGCAAATACACATCGTTCAATTCGCACAAACTAAAAATAGAATCTTGTTCGGCTGCGGCTTCCTGACTGTAAACGCCAAGTCCTTTGTAAAATCCACTTCCGTTTTTCCATTCCAATCCTTGCCGATCAAAAGGTACTTGCCAGTACCTTACCAGATTTGCTTTTCCTGCTCCCAGGTTGTTTATAATTTTTGTGTAGTTGGTTGTATTATCCCACCCAACATTGATGCCTAATGGATAAAACGGTTCACCTGTTGTGTGGCGATAGTATTGCTTATTATCAGAATCAATTTTTATATAACCTTTTTTATCTCCGTCAACAATTGCAATCGGATTTAATGCTGATGTTACTGCTCCTCCTGCATCTGTAAGTTTAAGCTGTACCTGATGTTGGCCGGATTGCGAGGAACTAAAACGCAACATCCAATACCCAGCACCTGCTTTTTTTATCCACTGATCACCAATAGCTTTATAGGAAGCACGCTGATAAAAAAAACAGGGTATTGTAATGGTGCTTAGATCAGGCCGGGTTATAATCGCGTCAACTTTAACAATGTCGGGATCGTATGTGTTCGCGTAATTACCTTTCACTAAAAATATTCCTTCCACCTTTTCGTGAACTTTAGGACTTGTTGTTGTGAATTTTATTGAGCCTAGTTTTCCTGTAGCTGGAAATACATTTATTTCGAAACTCCAAAATGATCGAAGACCATCATTATCTTCAACAACTACTGATGCACTAAGAATACCTTCTGTTAAATAGATGTGATTAACAATACTGCCGGTTGTAGATGTCCCATCTCCAAAATTCCAGGTATACGAAACAATTGTTCCATCAAGATCGGTTGACCCAGAAGCATCAAACTGAATAGATTCTCCTAAAGTAATTTCATTAGCTGAAAGATCAACATCAACAATCGGTTCACCATTTGGCGAAAGAGAATTGAGCAGTTTAAAGTCATCGAGGTAAACATTGGCCACAGCATCATTATCAACAGATGCATTTACTTCGATGCGATCAAATTCCTGATTGAGAATAGTAGAAATGTTTAATGAGCATTCTGTCCACTTCCCTGCTTCCGGTCTTACATTAAAATCAGGAGCCCAACCTTCAAGAATGGTAGTTCCTGCATTCACAACTTTTACATATACACGACCTTGTGTGCTGCTACGCAGTTTGAAAGTAAGCCGATCGTTGCTACCCGTATTTTTCTTTGATGCAAAATTCAAATAGATGGCCTGCCAGTTTCCGAAAGGTTTTGTATAGTTGGCTACCTTACTGCTTGAGTTTCCTGTGAAGTCTGGATTATTCACAACTGTTGCGCCAGCCGGTGTGAGTGTTGGCGTTGATGCGGGCGATTCAAAATCGGCAAGTGTTTGCGCAAAGGTTGAAATACTTGTGATTACTAAAATAAAGAGACTGTAAACTATTTTCATATAAATTATTTTTAAGTACCGACTTCACATTTCAAATTATAACTACAATCACTTTAGTCTATCAACACTTTAGATGAAAGCGTTTTGTGGTTTCCCATCAATCGCAATTGTGGGGTTTGTGCGAGCGCTGGACTTGCGAAAAACACAATAAGTAATACGATGTGGAATTTTTTCATAATTAATTTTAAAATACATCTCTACTATATTTATTTAAAAACACAAATCATTTTTGCTGAAGGTTCAATCGGTATGTCTTTATATTCTGATTATTGATTCCCGTCATCAGTATATCGTCTACCATGATTAAATTTCTTACGTCTCCATTCAGGTTCAGGCCCGACACCGAAGGCTTTAATACTGTAAATTTTCCTTTTCCATTATTCAGTGCTACTATACCATAGTTACCTGTTAACTTCCCAGTTCTGGCGCGCGTTGCCGACAAATTACCTCCGGCAATAAGATCAAGATTTCCGTCTCCGTTTACATCCATTGCCAACATTGAAAAAACGGGTGCATATTGAAATTCAATAGGTAAGGGCTCAGCAGAAAATTTTCCGGAATCATTTCGGAACAAGCATGTGTGTAAAGTATATGCTGTCAGCACCTTCGATTTTTTTATCTCATCCGCAGTGAGGACGTCCGCCATTTTAGCTTGCGCATACGATTTATAATTGGTAAACCGCTTTTTAAAAGAAGGTAATTGCTCTGTCAACTCATCGCGGGAAGCGTATGGATAACTGGCGTCTAAAACAAAATATTCAAGAATAGGATCGATCGAACCATTGTTATCATAATCACCATAATACATTTTGATTGGATGATCGTTTGATGGCTTCATCTGATTATTCATACCATAGTTTCCTACTACCAGATCGATATCGCCATCCTTGTCAAAATCATTGGCGATGATCGAATTCCAAAATCCTTCCGTATGATCCTGAACAAATTCGGATGATCGATCAATCAATTGTCCATTGTTATTAATAAAAACTTTCAATGGCATCCATTCACCAACTAAAATTAAATCATCAAAACCATCCTTATTCAAATCAATCCACAACGCATCGGTAACCATGCCAATATTCTTTATGGGTTTCGATATTACCTTGTCGATCGAGAAGTTTCCTTTACTGTCGTTTATAAGAATGTAACTTTCCGGACACTCAGGATACTTACCCGGAATAATTCTACCGCCTACAAACAAATCAAGATCACCATCGTGATCAATATCGCTTGGCCGTACATACGAACCACTGGATGTAAAAGCAGGTAATTTTTTTACTACAAAATTTCCATTGCCTGTATTTTCAAAAAGATGATCAACCAATGCTTTATCGTTATCTGCAAATTCATACCCTCCGGTAACAACATATAGATCGTCATCTCCATCATTATCCATATCAAAAAAAACAGCATCAACAACTTCTGCACCCGCTAATGATTCGAATGCTTTTTGAGTTTTCGGTAAAAATTGTTTTGATTGATCTTGTATAAAGAGCATGGAGGCTTGGTTCTTCGCTGCTCCTATAAATACATCCACACGTCCATCTTTGTTTACATCGCTTTTTGCTAATGCCGGACCAGAAGAAGAATACATGTTCGGCAACAGTCTCTGAATATCGAAATCATTGAACTCATTTTCGGTGTGCTTGAAATCAATAGCAGACACTTGATAAAACAATGAGTTTGTTTTTTCAGCTACGTTGATCTTATTAAAGTCATCTTGTTGAACGGTTAAAAATGAATTGATTGAAACCTTTCGTACAACTGATGTGCCACTAGCCGGCCATTGAACCCTTACGGAATCTATTGTTGAAATTTTTTCCAAACCAAAATTCAAGGTATAGTCAACGGAGGATTGAAATCCTCTTACCGGCAAAACTTCTTTAACCCATTTTTTTTCTTTCGTAAAAACTGTTACGCGTGCTCCTACACCAAAGGTATTTACCTTTCCAATAAGTTTTACGGCAAGAAAATTATTTTGCAATCGATCTGAATTGTTTCGATAGATACCAGCTTTATCATCCATGTTGTTTGTTACCAGATCAAGATCACCATCATTATCAAGATCAGCATACGCCATACCATTTGTAATGAACGGCTCATCAAAACCCCACGCCTGTGTTACGTTGGTGAACGTAATATCACCATTACCTTTGTAACTATAGTTTGAAAGTTTGTTCTCTTCAAACTTTCCGATTACATCCAACGAACTTGTCTTCTCTCCATTTTTTTGTGATGCTTCAATGCGCTTTGCTGCTTCAAACTTTGCAAAGTCATTGTTGGTGAGATCGCGTTTAAAGCCATTGGAAATAAAAATATCTTGAATGCCATCATTATCAAAGTCTTGAACTAATGCGCTCCAACTCCAATCGGTGTTAGATATTCCGGCAAGCTGACCAACTTCACTGAATGTTCCATTACCGTTATTAAGGTGAAGCATGTTGCGCATGTACTGCGCATGCAATCCGCTTTTTACCATTGAATTAAAATGGTCGTAACGATCAGAACCCATCAGTTGCTTTTGTCTAGCGTTGTTTTCAGGAAGCATGTCGAGCGTAATAATGTCCATGTTCTGATCGCCATCAATATCAGCGATATCAGTACCCATCGTAAATTTTGAGATATGGCTTAACTGCTCTGCTGTTACATCATTAAAAAAAACGCCATGATCGTTGATCAGTAGTTTATCTCTTCCGGTATAATCACAACCCGCATACATATCAATCCATCCATCATTATTAATATCCGAAAGGCTTATGCCTAAGCCATAATTAAATGCTGATCCGTACACACCAGTGGTATCACTTACATCAACAAAGTGACCTCCATCGTTTCGATAAAGTCTGTTGCCAACGTTTGGGAAACGAGCATTCGAATTTTTTACAGAAAGATTAAATACGTTAGAAATTTCCAACAGTGAATGATTCAGTAGCACCATATCTAAATCTTGGTCATTATCGAAATCAAAGAACGCAGCCTGTGTGGAGTAAGATGCATCGTCAAGATTATACTCTTTTGCTTTGTCGGTGAAGGTGAGATCACCATTATTGATTAGAAGAATATTTCTTCTTCGCTCTGCATTGGGACTTGCAGATCTGCAAACATAAATATCTAAAAGTCCATCACCATTAACATCGGCCATGGTAACGCCTGTCTTCCATCCTGTTTCACAGCCGGTACCTGACTTTTCAGTGATGTCTTTGAATTTAAAATTTCCCTCATTGAGGTATAACCTATTGCTGAAGCTATTAGACGTGAAGTAAATATCTACACGGCCATCATTATTGATGTCGCCCAGTGCTACTCCTCCGCCATTATAAAAATATTCGTACATAAGAATATTACTTCGCTCGGTTTCATGGTTCTCGTTTATAAAGTCAATACCTGTATCTGACGATTTTAATTTTGTAAAGAGTGTTTCATCTTGGCGGGAACAGGAAGTAAAATGAATTACGACTGCTATAAAAAAAATAAAAACATGAGAGCAAAGATTGCACTGGCTCATACCCGATCTGAAAATAGATTGGAAAAAATAAAACATGTATTTGATAGTATAAAAATCAAAAGCCCGGCATGTTCTTGCCAGGCCTTTGAAAGTTAAAATTTTGTGTATTATCTCAATCCAATATGATCGACATAAATGGTACCTGCCCAACCGCGTGATTGAAAAATGAACTCCGTTATTGTTGCGGGATTTCCAAAAGCGCTTAATGGAATTTTAAATTCAGTCCATTCGCCTTCAACCATTGTTATAATTTTTTCTTCGGTTGAACCGCCCTTTGCTAAGACATTAAGTTCTTGACCATTTGTGCCAGGGCCTCCAAATATTGAAAATGCAAGTTCAGTGCGACCTGTTGTGGATGAATTACCTCCACCCAATTGCAAAGCACCACCCCAATCTGCTGCAAAGACAACTTTGATTGCTGCTGATCCATCACGCACGTTATCTGCATTGGCTATATCAGAGGATCCACCTCCCCAACCTCCCCACTTCTGCCAACCATTTTGAAGTGCATCAACATAAAATGCAACAGCCAACGGTGCGAGCGGAGGAAGAGCACCAACAAGCGACAATGCTTCTGGCGATTCTACTTGTATCAAGGAATATGTAACCACCGAAATCTTACCTTGATTGGCTTCTTCCGGAACAACAATCGAAATCTCGGTTGAAGAGACAACAATAAAATTAGTAACCGGTTCTGTTAAGCCTTTAAATATAACTCCGCCAACAAGATCAAGATCAGTTCCGGTGATGATTAGCTCATCGCCACGACCAACAGGATTTGGAGTAAGTGCTGTAATGGTTGGAAGGGTAATTATTATATCCTCTTCCGTCTCAATTAATAAGGGTTCTGTTCCTCCAGTGACAATCGTAATTAGACCTGTCTTTGCTTCCATTGGAACAGTAACCACCAATTCGTTTAATGATTGACTTACAAATTCAGTTACCACAACTCCATCCGTAAACCAAACTTCTTCTACCCAGTTCATAAAGTTACCGGTAATGGTAATAGTAGAACCTGGCTTTGCTTCTTCCGTTATGGTTTCAATTGTAACCAGAACTTCAAAACTTAGAACTGTTTTAGAAACAATATCGCCTTCAGGTGTCTTCAGGGTGACTAATCCTTCTTCGGTTTCTATTGGCACAACCAGAATAATTTGTTCTGATGTCTGCTCAACAAATTGTGCACTTTCTACAGTAGCACCGGCTAACTCAACCGAGCTAACTTTATTCAAATTGTTCCCAATGAAAACGATTTGATCTCCTGGTTGAACCCCCGATGGGCCAAAGCTCAATAATTCAACCTGTGAGGATTTTGCATCGTTGTCATCGCATGACGCAAATATTCCAGTTGCCATAATCAGGCAAACAAGCGAAAGCAGTTTTGTATTATTTACAATTTTCATCTTTCTATATTTTAAATAATGTGTAATTAATCAAGTGTCTTAGGCACTACACGTAAGTTATCCAATGATATATCGGCATCAAGATCGCCATCACCGTGCATTAATATCCTTGTCCAATAACCATCCGGAATTACAACGGGCGGCTTAGCGGGATCAGGAAATTCTTTCGCAATAACTTCTTCAAAAGGAATAACAACCGTTTGCCATTTTCCCTTCGTGTCATAAGGTGGTACCCATCTGTATTCATTGTTATTCTCTGAACCCAATGCCATATTAAACTTGATCATATTACTCATATATGGCTTCATTGTATTGACCTCAAATTTAAAATTGTAATCTGCCGGATGTAGAATTGCATCGGCTGGTATATTTTTGCTTATGTCTCCCATGGCCGAGGCAGGTCCACCCGCAACCTCAGTCCATGCCCAAGCTCCGATAAACTTCTTCACTCGAATATAATTTCCATTGATGGCAATCGGATCGCCTGCACCCGGGCTCGTCACTACGAACGATTCATTCCACCAGCCTGTAAATGGATCACTGCTGAGAAAAATGTTACGTGTGTCTTGAAACCAAAAATCGGATGTTGCTTCACCAAAGTTTGTGGTTACCGTGATAGGTCCTGGTTCTGCGCCTTCTGGCACCGTTACATTAATAAAATTATCTTCTACCGATTTAATGATTCCGGTTACCCCACCTGAAAATGTTACGGTTAAGGGTTCGTAAAAATAACTTCCACGAATGGTTGCCACTTGCCCCACGGGTACAAATTCGCACACCATGGCCGTAATCTCTGGTTCACTTATCGCTGTTGTGAACGGATACTCCAGCGTTTTTCCATTGCCAAAAACCAATGTCATTTTATTGGTAATGACAAGAGGCACCTTTGTTGGTACACTTGTTATGATGGTTCTATTAGTAATGTTGGTTGGCGTAAGAGAAGCCTTTAAATCATTAAACCACACTTCCCTAACATCACCAAGGTTTTCGCCTATAATGGCAACTAGAGCGCCCTGAAAAGCGGCTGCAATAAGGGAGTCAGATTTTTCTGGAGCAGTAACGCGCACATAGCGTATTCGTGGCGATAGCTCATTATCTTCAGAACATGAAGTATATATCCACGTCATCGCTACACAGGCAGCGAGAAGAAATAGTGTATTGAACTTTATTTTCATTGTGTTTTAAATTATTTAGTTACCATAATAATCTACAGCACTTAACTTAAGATTAGGTGCCTGACTTTCTTCTATAGAAGGTATTGGTATAACAAAATTCGATTCCGCAGTAGCTTTTGTTACAAAATTGAAATCATTATCGCCTCCGGCTTTGGTAATGGTCCATTTCGTTGGATTTGGAAATTGATCAGGCTCAATAAAAAATTTACCACGATACTGACTTGCTATAGTATCAGCAGCCGCATCTGGTTTGTAATAATGATACCTCACCAAATCATACCACGCCATTCCTTCCATTGCAAATTCAACGATACGTTCATTGAACACATCCTCAAACTTTAACGGTCCAGCAAGAGCCGACAAACCCGATCGCGTATGCACAGCATTAAAATATTGAAGTGCAAGCGCATCACTTGTCTGGCCAGCGTTACCAATCTCAGCTTCTGCATAGATGAGTAAAATTTCCGCGAAGCGCATCATATAGGTATCATGTCCGTAATGTTGCTGTGAAGCTTGCTGACCATTATCGCCATTTTGCCCAGTAACATATTTCTTTATGCTTGCAAAATTGATATCTGTTCCGGTGAAAGGAAAAACTAATCCTTGCTTTGTGGGTTTATTATCAACCGTAACATTTTGAGAAATTTCAGGATAGCTCGCACCCGGTAACATGTACGTTGCTTTAAGACGTTGATCGAGTGTTTTGCCATTCGACATTAAACCTGAATACTTTTGCAAACCCCAAAAAGTAGCACTTTTATCTCCGCCCCAACCATCTCCATTGGCAATGTCAGCGCTATACGCCAGATATGCAGGTACGCTGTTTTGAGTACCCCATTCTGTACTTGTATAAACCCATTGTAATTCAAAAATCGATTCGCTATTGTTATCGTATGGAAAAGTAAATAACTCTGCATAGGAGCTCGCCAACTTATATTGATTGCTATCGATTACTCTTTTCGCGAAATACTTCGCGCTATCCAAAAACATCTGATTTCTACTTCCACTTTGATCTACACCTGCGCGAGTCAAATAAAATCTAGCAAGCATTGCCTCAGCTGCCATTTTAGTTATCCTTCCGGGCTGAAGCGGTGTTTCCGTTAAATCATTTGAAACAGCACGCATTTCGTTGGTTAAAAACTTCCAAATGCTTGCCGTTGTATTTTTTCTTACGGTTGTATCGTTCAGAATGCTTTGATTATTTGTGATGATCGGAACTTCCTTCCAATTCATTACTAAATACCGATACGCCACGGCTCTCATAAACCTTGCTTCCGCTATTGCATGTTTTTTAACAGTTGCTGAAACGCTAGACCCTGCATAACGATTTATATTTTGGATGGCCATATTCGATTGACCAACTACAATAAAGAATGCACGCCATGCCGTACTATTGTCTACCGTATTGGCTGTAGTGTTAAAACGAACGTTATCCTGATCACTATACGCAGAGAATGCAGTGCCCCCGCGGAAATCTCCAAAGTTATAAGATGCTTTATCATTGTAATCAAACCACACCTTACTATAAAGTAACGCGGTACCAGCCAAAACCTGATCATCTGTTTGATAGAATGCACCATCAACAATAGTATCTTGCGGAGGACGTTCAAGAAACTGATCAGAGCAACTTGTTAAAATCATAATTGGAATTACGATGATCGCCCAATATTTTATGTGTTTTAAATTTTTCATTGTTCGTAAATTTTAGAAATCGACATTAATACCAAAAGAGTAAACTGGTGTTAGCGGATAGCGACCATAATCTAATCCAATCGCCTGGTTAGAGGCACTTGCATCCCTACCTACATACGCGCCAACTTCCGGATCATATCCTGTGTAATGCGTTAAGGTATATAAGTTCTGTCCGCTTACTGTTAATCGTACTGATCGAACTATTTTTTGTTTTGAAAGTAAGGAAGACGGAAGGCTATACGATAAGCTTACATTCTTGAGCCTTACGAATGACCCATCTTCCACCCAGCGTGAAGTATGCCGTGTGTAATTACCATTCTGCCCGTATGAAAGACGAGCAACTTTTGTGTCTGGATTTTCTAATACTTCAATACCTTCATCGTTTACAAAAGGCCTGGCAAAATCCAACGCCCCAACCATTAAATTGCGGCTCAGGTTTATGTTGTTCGGATTGGTATTTGCTCTTGCCACATAATTGTAAATGTCGTTACCATACGTTCCGGTAATAAGTATGCTAAGATCAAATCCTTTATATGAAAAAGTGTTGGTAAAGCCAGCAAATAATTTTGGCCAAGGATTACCAATAAACGTTTCATCATTTGAATCAATCACACCATCGGGCACTCCATTTGGACCACTTACATCTTTAAACTTAACATCGCCTACGCCCACGCCATTTCCATAGCCTGCTTCATAACTTAAACCCTTTGGCAACGCGCTGTTTTCAATTTCTTCTTTTGATTGAAAAATTCCTTCTTCTATATATCCCACAAACAACCACGGAGCCTCACCCACCACAGATCGTTGATTCCAATTTTCAAGCCACCAGGATACCCTATCAAGTTGAGCCGTTTCAGTATTGAATTTGGTCATCTTCGTTTTGAAACTTGACAAGTTGATATTGCTTGTCCATTTAAAGCCGTTGCCTTGATCAATGTTCACGGTATTGACAGATAGTCCCCAACCCTTATTTTGCAAAGCGCCTATGTTTACCGTTGGATTGCCAATAGCGCCTGTTCCATTTGTGCCCATGTATCCAGGCTGCGCGCTATCCATAATTAGGTTGTCGGTATTTTTAATATAATAATCGAACTCTACTTGTATTCTGTTTTCAAGCAGTGCCAAGTTCAAGCCGATGTTTTTCGTTTTGGTTTCTTCCCATCCTAATTTTGGGTTAGGATATTTTTCAACTAAAAAACCTGAACCCCATGGTGTTGCACCATTCGCGAGTCTGGAGTAAATACCTCCACCACCTTGATTTCCGGTAACACCTGTTTCTAATCGTAACTTCAATTCATTAATGACAGGAATGTTAAAGAACGACTCTTGCGAAACTCTCCATGCGGCAGAAAGTGCAGGGAACGTACCCCACTTATTATCTGCACCAAAGTTTGCAGAGCCGTCTCTACGAATAGAGCCTCTTAAAATATAGCGCTCACCAAAATTATAATCGGCAGAAAGTAAATACGATTCCATTGCCCAATTACCCCGACCACCTGTTGTTTCACTTGTTAATCGATCGCCAGCATTTAAATCGATTACATCATTAATAAGATATCCTGATCGTGATCCACCCAACGCTTTCCAATCAGACTCCTGTGCCTCGTGCAATAGAAGCGCTGTAATTTTATGCTTGCCTAATTGCTTATTATAATCTAATCTTTGATTCCAATTCCAATTGGTATTGGTTCCTGATGTTGAGTTTGATCTTGCTATAGGGTTTTCGTTGTATCCAAATTTATACTTCGGCACAAAATAATCTGAGTTACTGAACTGAATATTGCTGTTGAATGATGTTGAAACCGTAAGCCCATCAATAATTTTAACACCAACATTCAGTCCACCTAAAAATTGCCTGCGTGTTAAATCATTCGTTGTTAGGTTAGCAATAGCAACTGGATTAACGGGCGCAAATTGATTTGCACTGTTTATCGGATCGCCACCCCCCCAACTTCCATCCAAATTTTTTACTGGCACTTGAGGTGTCAGTTGCAATGCATTGATGATGGTATTCTCCTGAGTTGCCGTGAGACTTTCATTGGTTTGATTAAAACTCATGTTCATTCCAATGGTTGCCCACTCTCTTGGCTTATTATCTACATTTAACCGGATAGAATATCGATTAAAACCAGAGCCAATAGCAATGCCATCTTGTTTTAAGTACTCACCCGATAAATAATAGGTAGTTTTCTCACCGCCACTCAAACTCAACTGATGTTTACTCATTGGCGCTCTTTGAAATAAAGCATCCTGCCAATCTGTTCCTTTGCCAAGTAAAGATGGATCTAGCAGTGATGGAACTTTTGTACCTCCTAAAATATCATGAAAGTCATTACTCATCTGGGCATACTGCTGCAGATCTAAAACCTCTAATGAATTTGGTTTGCTCTGTTCACTATATTGATAACCGTATGAAATCTTGGTTTCGCCAGCTTTTCCTCTTTTAGTAGTGATAATTATAACGCCATTCGTAGCGCGAGAACCATATTGCGCAGTGGCAGATGGCCCTTGCAAAACCTGAATATCTTCGATATCAGTAGGGTTTAAACCCGCCAACGGATTGGACGAACTTTGTGATCCGAACGAAATAGAACTACCTTGAATCTGAACTCCGTCTACAACATAAAGCGGTTCGTTTGATCCGTTAATAGAATTGACTCCTCTAATATTTACTGAAATGCCACCTCCGGGTTGACCTGAATTTTGAGTAACATAGACACCCGCTGATCTTCCTTGAATGGCCTGTTCGATCGTTGTGTTCAGTGTCTTCTCCATATCCTTCGCAGAAATTGAAGTCTGTGCGCTTGTAAGGTCCGTACGTTTCATTTCCAGATAACCCACCACAACAACTTCTTCAAGAGTGGATACATCGTCCACTAATTTAACATCAATTTTGGTTTGATTGCCAACCTTAACTTCTTGTGTTGCGTAGCCAATAAATGAAATAACAAGTACGTCAGTTGGCTCTGCTTCAATGGAAAATTTTCCATTTACATCAGAAGCCGCACCGTTGGTAGTGCCTTTAATAATCACGTTCACGCCCGGTATCGGGCTTCCACCTGCATCCGCTATTGTTCCTTCAACAACTTTCTTCTGCGCAAAGGCAGCGAAAGTCATGAGCAGAAACAAAAACACGGAAGCGGTTCGTACTAAGCTCCAGTAGTTTTTCTTCATAATCATAGATTTAATTTGAGTTTATTTAGTTAGTTAGTTGGTTACTTTAATTTCCATTTTGTTTCCGTTGTAGCGCACAACCTGATCGGGATGCGCCTCGTGACCCAGCCCAACCGGTACATCCTTTTTTACCCAAACAAAACGAATAGTGCGTTCAGTAAGCATTCCAGAAAACGATCCTTTACGCTTACTTATGGTGACGGTTTGCAATTGCTCGCTGTATGTAAATGCTATTGTTGAAAACTTCCCTTCTTCATATTGATTGGAAGTATTGTCGTCTTCATATAATTCGAAGTTTCCATCTTTACCTGTAAAAACATAAAGCGTTAAAGGGTATGCTGGTTTTTCGGTTGTGTATTGAATGGCTGGCCCGGTCGGAATAATCGAACCTTCTTTTACAAAAACAGGAATTTGATTAAGCGGTGCATCCATTGAAAGTGTTTGCCCGCCTTCATAATATTTTCCGGAATTTAAATCATACCAACCGCTTGATGCCGGCAAATACACATCGCGCTTTCGTGCTTTATATTCCGTAACCGGATTAATTAACAAGCTTGGTCCAAACATGTATTGATCATTTATGTTTCGAACTTTTGGATCTGAATTAAAATCCATTACCAAACCACGCATCATTGTATAATCTTCCACGCTCGCCTTACCTGCCAACGTGTAGATGTACGGCATAAGTTTGTAACGAAGCTTATTATAATAGAGCATGATGTTGTACACCTCGCTACCTTTAGGGGACACGTTGTATATTTCGCGATATGGAAATTGTCCATGCACTCTGAAGAGAGGACAAAATGAACCAAACTGAAACCAGCGTGCGTTCAGCTCTCTCCACTCATCCAGATTTTCTTTCGATTGATTACTGAATCTTTTCTCCGTTGCAAAACCGCCAATATCCATTGTCCAAAACGGAATTCCGGAAAGTGAAAAATTAACGCCAGCGGAGATTTGATCTTTAAAATCACTCCAGCGCGAAACGATGTCACCACTCCACGTAACAGATCCAAAACGTTGTTGGCCTGCATAGGCTGACCGTGTTAAAATAAATACGCGCTTATCAGGATTAGAAAGTCGTTGCCCTTCATAGACACCTTTTGAGTTCATGAGGGAGTAGGCATTAAAATACAATGCACCAGGCCCCATACCTGTAGGACTCATATTTATCTTTCGTTCTTCAATAGATAAGTTCGAATGCATATCAGGCTCGGTTGCATCTAGCCACCATCCATCGATATTCAATTTGTTTAAGTTGCGATCGATCTGATTCCAAAATAATTTCCGTGCATTGGCTTTAAAAGGATTGTAGAAAGTATTGTGATATCCTTTCGCAATCCAATCGATTCTTTTCTTCTCAAGATTGTGTGCAAAGAGAAATCCCGCTTTGTCCATCTCATTGAAATTATCGTTGCCCGGATAAAACTTTGGCCAAACAGAAATTATAATATTAGCATGAAGCTGATCATGCAGTTCCTTCACCATACTTGCCGGATCAGGAAAACGCGAAGCATCAAATTGATGCGAACCCCATTGATTTTCATTCCAATAGTTCCAATCCAAAACAATATTGTCGAGAGGAATACCTTCCT
>JBBRFY010000026.1:0-26136 GCA_038241205.1 Cytophagales bacterium | reverse complement strand
TAAGTTTTTTGATTTCCGAAGACCTGGAGGTTTGGGAACATACGAAGCCAACCAGCCTTTAATCGCTGTTCTGCGTCATCACAGAACGCAGTCGCAAAATTTGTTTTTGTCGGTGAGGACGCACCTATAGGTTTGGGGTAGAATAACGCGTTTATCACTTTAAAAGCTCTCGCGAAATTACCATCTTCTGTATTTCTGTTGTGCCTTCATAAATCTGAGTGATCTTGGCATCGCGCATCATGCGTTCAACATGATACTCTTTCACATATCCATAACCGCCATGAATTTGAACAGCTTCCGTTGTTACATCCTGGGCAATTTGTGACGCAAATAATTTTGCCATCGCTGCCGCTTTTACAAAATCTTTTTTTTGATCCTTTAACCACGCAGCCTGATGAACAAGTAATCGCGCTGCATCAATTTTTGTTGCCATATCAGCCAACTTAAATTGAATGGCCTGATGTTGCGAAAGTGTTTTGCCAAATGCCTTTCGTTCTTTCGAATACTTTAGAGCAAGCTCATACGCACCGGCTGCAATACCTAAAGCTTGTGCAGCAATACCGATGCGTCCACCATTTAAAGTCGTCATCGCAAAGCTGAAACCAAACCCATCATCGCCAATGCGATTTGCTTTTGGAACTTTTACATCGGTGAACATTAATGAATGTGTATCGCTTCCGCGGATGCCCATTTTATCTTCTTTCTTTCCAACAACAAACCCCGGCATACCTCTCTCCACAATTAACGCATTAATGCCTTTGTGTTTTTTAGCCGCATCCGTTTGTGCAATTACCAAATACACACCAGCAGTGTTACCGTTGGTTATCCAATTCTTTGTTCCATTTAATAAGTAGTAATCTCCTTTGTCTTCTGCTGTTGTTCGCTGACTGGTTGCATCTGATCCTGCTTCGGGTTCCGATAAACAAAATGCACCTATCACATCACCTGTAGCAAGTCGCTTTAAATATTTCTCTTTTTGCTCCTCTGTTCCATTACGCTCCAACCCCCAGCACACAAGCGAATTGTTAACCGACATACATACCGAAGCTGACGCATCTACTTTTGAAATTTCTTCCATTGCCAACACATACGAGATGGAGTCCATTCCACCACCGTTGTATTTCGGATCAACCATCATTCCCAAAAAACCCAGCTCACCCATTTTCTTCATTTGCTCAGTCGGAAATTTTTGATGGGTATCGCGTTCAATCACGCCCGGCAATAATTCAGTGCGTGCAAAATCACGTGCGGCTTCTTGAACGGCTAATTGTTCTTCAGTAAGTTGAAAATTCATTGTATCTCTTTTAAAAATTATGGGTCACGTTCATTTAGTCTGCACTACCTACTTCTTCTGCCTATGAAATTTTTAATAAGGTAACAAAAAAAGAAAGCCTGAGTTTAAACTCAGGCTCGCAAATTAATGGACTCCTCTGTACGATTATCCTAATAGTCTATATTTTTTAAAATTGAAAGCGCTCGGTTATTTATCGCGCACTCCCAAATACATCATTACATAATAGAACAACATAGTAAGTGCACCAATGGCGGCAACTACATATGTCATCGCTGCCCATGATAACGCATCTTTCGCCATGCCATACTCTTTAGGTGTTACAATGTTTCTAGATTGAACCCATGCCAACGCACGTTTGCTCGCATCAAACTCTACTGGGAGTGTAACAAATGCAAACAACGCGAACACACCATAACACGCAATGATTAAAAGAAGCGCAGTTTGAATAGGTAAGAGTCCGCGAAATAAAATTGATCCAAACATCAAAGCCATAAACAAAAAGTTAATCACTTTGGCACTTACGTTTTGAATAGGTACTAATGCCGAACGTACCGCCAACATTTTATACGCATTCGCATGTTGAAGCGCGTGTCCACATTCGTGTGAGGCTACAGCCGTTGCGGCTGCATTGCGACCGTGATAAACACCTTCGCTCAAGTTAACCGTTTTACTTGCCGGATTATAGTGGTCGGTAAGTGCACCTTCTACACATGTAACCTGAACATCGTTAATTCCATTATCTGCCAACATAAGATGGGCAACATCTGCTCCTGTCAAATCACGTTGAAGATGCACAAGCGCATATTTTTTAAATTTGCTCTTAAGTCGCATGCTTACCAGCCACCCAATCGCCATGAAAAAAAGACTAATTCCAAAAGCTACCATAGTATTGCATTATTTAGTTGTTATTTCTCAATGTCTATTTTACGAATATGAGCATTAACAAGCTTTGCGCCAAATAGATTCGGCTGCCAAAACGACATTGATTGCAGCCAATAAAGGAACACTGTTTAAACTAAAAAGAAAAACCGTCCTGATGAACAAGGCGGTTTTTCTTTTTAACTATTTCTACTTAATAAACGTAAGGCTGCGCGGCTTAAGTCACTAGCTGCACAGAAATTCTGGCTTTAACATTCGGTGTAGTATCCAATTAGTATTCAAAATAGAAACGAATGATTTGCCTCTTAACAAAGCCGAACTAATTATCAGTGGTTATTACATACGTTCTTTTAAAAGTAGTAATCGTTATAACATTATCGCATGCTCCGTCACCGTAATCCACCGTGCGCTTACGAACAGAATATCCATTTAGTTTTGTCATTTCAACTACACCCGAAACACGAGCAAAATTTCCTTGTGCTGCACACGACCAATCGGCTATGATAGGTTCAACGATTGTATGCGTGAACAATCTTCCAGTTGACGAAATTCCTTCGAGGGAACCTGTAATGCGATACACGTTGTTTGATGGATCGCCATCACCAGAACCTGAAAGCCACTCGCGCATTCTACTTCCATTAAATACTATAGATCGTCCGTTGGGGAAGGTAATGGTAAGATCAATTAGCCTTTTAACAGATTGCAAATTGCCATACTGATTAATTGATCGATCACGGAGTTCAATTGTTCCGGTAATACTTTTATTATTAACAAAATAATTTTCGAACGTAATAATGCGATTGGCGAGGCTATCGCCCAGCATATTACTATAGGCAATAAAGATTTTACCTTTACGTGTTCTACCACGTGGCCCTACGCACCCATCACCAAAATCGATGATTATTATTTTGCTCACTTCATCTTTAGTAATTTCTGCGCAAAGACTGGTTTTTAAACGGCCGCCCGCAGAAACCAATTGCGCTTCCGATTGATATGCTATTTCCAACGCATCGTCACTTGCCTCTTCTCCTATTGAAGCAGACTCTAGCGTTTGCTCCTCCTCCGTTTCCGTTCCTTGTAAATCTGAATTGTTATCGCAACTCACCAGAAACATGGCTGCCATAAACATAGCAGCATACATTGATTTTAAAAGATTCTTTTTCATTTTGTTTGATTAGGTTTTGTGTCGTTGATTATTTTGAATCAAAGATGGCCAGTCTAAATATTCAGTATATCGAAAATGCGTGTACAGCGCATCGCAACAATCTTTCTTATTTTTTGAAAGACGGCTTTTAGATAGAGGTGGAAGAAGAAGGTTTAATCAACCTTTAAATTCTTTTTCACCCGAAAGGATGTAATGAGAAGAGACAATGCACCGGCCACAATCATAATGAAGGTTTGCCAGCCGTGAAAAATAAAGGTAAATGCAACCGCATCGCTTAACGGAAGGCTATACAGAAACACCAGTCCTTGCGGCACCAATACATGATACGCGCCTGTTCCTCCGGGCAAGGGCGCGGCCATAGCAATTGAACCAATGGCAAACAGACTGAGCACAGCGTGAACGCCTAGTGCACTCGTTGATGGAAAAGCCATTAATACCGTATAACTCATAACAAAGTAGAGCAGCCAGATTAAAAGTGAATAGAAAATAAAAAGCCCATTGTTTTTTAACTGAAAAATAGTGAGCAAACCTTCTTTAAATCCTTTCCAAAATTTCATTACGCGTTCATACCACGTTTTGTTTTTTTTCAATATCCACCAAATCAACATCAAAAATAAAATACCGCCAATGCCTATAAAGAGTAGTATTAAGTATTTCGAACTGTTCGAAGAGGAGAACGATAATGTATCGATGAATGCAAGTAGTTTATCGGCTTCAACAAAAAAACAGATTGCAATTAAAACAAGAAGACAAATCATGTCTATAATGCGCTCCACCACAACCGTTCCGAAAGATATCTCGACAGGAGTTTTATCAAGCTTAAATAAATTATAACACCTTGACACTTCTCCACCGCGTGGAATTATTAAGTTCACCAAATAGCCAACCATTAACGATAAAAAACTATTGGAGAATTTTGGATGATAACCCGCAGGCTTCATAAGCATACGCCAACGTTCTGCCCGCACTACATGACTCATCATAGCAATAACAGCCATCGCCAAAAGCCATCCTTTATGTGCCGCATTCCATGTGTGCTTAAGGTATTCTAATTTGTTCTCACCATCTGCTACAACCAATCCGCGAAGCGAAAACCAGATTAATAAAACAGTAACCCCAACGATTATTGAGTATTGTATAAAAGCCTTAAGGCGTGGTGACACTGAAAAAAATTAAAGTAAAAAAACGAAACCAATCTGGCTCAAGGTAAACGATTATCGGGAGTAGGAAAAATAATGGTGGGTTTGAATACCTTCGCTTTTTCAAATTTCATAGATGCATATGAAATAATGATTACAATATCGCCAACTTGTGCTTTGCGTGCAGCCGGTCCATTTAAACAAACCATGCCTGAACCACGCTCGCCTTTTATAACATACGTCTCTAACCGCTCGCCATTGTTAATATTAACAACCGTTACTTTCTCTCCTTCAATAAGATTTGCAGCGTCCATCAAATCTTCATCAATTGCAATGCTGCCCACATAATGCAATTCTGCTTGGGTAACTTTTGCCCGATGTATTTTCGATTTTAAAACTTCTATTCTCATATTACCTTTCTGCTCTAGTCTAAAAACATGTTATCAATTAATCTAACATCGCCCACGTATCCTGCAATACATAAAATGGGTTTGTCAGCCTGTTCAACATTATCTAGCGCTTTTAAGTTTGTGCTGTCGGCTACTTCAAAATATTCAAGGCGAACTTCTGGTTCTGCCTCCACCATTTCTTTTACAACAACTTTTATTTTTGAAATACTTGCCCCGTCTCTAAACATAGATTTCGCGGCAAATAGTGCTTTATAAAACACAGTTGCCTGAAGCCTTTGTATTGTATTCAATCTTAGATTTCGAGACGACATGGCCAATCCGTCATGTTCTCGCAAGGTAGGTACACTTTGCAATTTTAAACGGAAACATAACTCTTCGGTTAATTGCTTGATTACGGCAAACTGCTGCCAATCTTTTTGGCCAAAGTATGCTTGATCTGGCTCCACTATATTAAAGAGTTTAGCCACCACCAACGCAACACCACTAAAATGCCCCGGCCGAAACTCACCTTCCATTACCTTATCTAAAAAACCAAAATCAAATTTTAGGGTTGAGGGGTTGCCATACATTTCTTCATTATCAGGACAAAAAATAACATCACATCCTGTTTTTTCAAGAAGCGCAGAATCCAACTCAAATGTTCTGGGATATTTTTGCAAATCAACAGCGTTATTGAATTGCGTGGGGTTTATATAAATAGAGCAAACGGTAATCTGATTATTCGCTTTACATTCTTGAATAAGTGCCACATGACCGGCATGAAGAGCACCCATTGTGGGCACCAGCCCGATGGTTTTTCGTAACAGTCTCTGCTCTTTTAAGAAAGATTTTAACGGTGCTATCTGCTTGAAAATCTCCATTTTAGGCTATTCTGGCAAAAGGTGGCAAAGATATAGGGAAAACTGAATTTAGGTTTATCGTGCAGGTTATTTTTTGTACTTTTGTGGCTCGAATTTCCGATCTACACATAAATCTATCAATATGTCAAAACTTCGTATTCTTTATGTAGCCAGCGAGATCAACCCGTTTTTGCAAACATCTGAGGTGGCGGACTTTGTTCGTAAACTTCCTCAAGCGATGCAAGAAAGAGGAATGGAGATCAGGATTCTGGTGCCCCGGTTTGGGATAATTAATGAGCGTAAAAACCGGTTACATGAAGTGGTGAGGCTTTCAGGAATTAACATTGCCGTAGGTGACGAAGAAAAGCCTTTGATCATTAAAGTGGCGTCTATTCCAAATGCTAAACTTCAAGTCTATTTTATCGATAACGAAGATTACTTCCACAGAAAGTCTGTTTTTCACGATAAAGAAAACCGTTTCTATGAAGACAATGATGAGCGCGCCATTTTCTTCTGTAAAGGAGTGATTGAAACCGTTCGCAAATTAGGATGGGCTCCCGATATCGTTCATTGCAATGACTGGATTACCAGTTTCATTCCGTTGTATCTTAAAACTACGTATAAAAACGACCCGCTATTTAAAAATACTAAAACTGTTTTCTCAATTTACAATAATCCGTTCAACCATAAGTTCAAAGGGAACATCATGGACAAGGTGAAGATGATGGACATTGAAGACAACATGTTGGGTAATTTAAAAACTGCCGATTTTGAAGGATTTATCAAATTAGGCGTTGAGTTTTCGGATGCCGTTATTGCAGCCGGAGAGACCACTAAACTAGAAGGCCTCTTCAAAAAGATTAAAGAAAAGAAAGTTGAAAATTTTGAAAATGACGAAAACGAAACTGAATCCTATTATAACCTTTATAATGAACTTATGGGTTAACCGTTTAAAGCAACTGACAATTCTGTCAGTTGCTTTATTTTTTTATTCCTGCAAAGATGAGATTAACCTCCTCGGCATCAAAAATCCAAATTCTAAATTCGATGTAAAGTATATTGAAATACCGATTGAGAGCAGTGTTCTATTATTTGATTCCATTCGAACCTCCAATTATTTTTTTCAGAAAGAAGTTAATCGGCTTTTAGTTGGAAAAACTGATGATGCAATTTTTGGAGACGTTACTGCAAAAACTTGTACACAATTTTATTCGCCATCAAGTGCTAAGCTAGCGGCTACCGCTACGTTTGATTATGCAACAATTGATCTCACGTTCGACAATTACACGTATGGTCTGTCTAAATCAGCAACTCCTCAGAAGATTTCAATTTATGAATTAGGTCAAGTTCTCTCCGATTCATCAATAGCAAAGTATAAAAACAAAACACCTATTCCAACGTCAGGATTCATAACAGATAAGTCGTTCACGCTAGACCCCGCCATTCTTCAATCTTATAACGACAAGAATAAGGACACAACGCTGACTTTAACTATAGATCCATTAGTCTCAAATTTTGGTCAACGTCTTTTTCAAAGTGCTTTAAATTATCGCGATGATCTTGATACAACTTTCGCTTATTACACTCTGCTAACGAAGAAGTTCCCTGGTATTGTGGTAATACCGAATGAGTGTGACAAGGTTTTCGGCTTTAATCCGACAAATACAAAATCCAGGATCTCACTTCATTATCACTTAACAACAGATACCATAAAACGTGTACTTAATTTAGTGTTCGCTTCAGCAGTAAGCTTCAATAATATTTCAAGTGATAAGGGTGGAACCGTTCTTGAATTATTAACTGAGGCTAATCAAGATTTCAATCCTCCTGATAATAACCGTTATATTCAATCGGGAACTGGAATTTTTACAAAGCTTGACATAGAGAACTTTTTAAAATTTTCAGACACAATTCCTAACATGATTCTAAACTCTGCGGAATTAGTAATTGGCAATGTTGAAGATGGTGGGGAGTTTGCTCCTCCAGCTGCGTTGGCGCTGAGGGTATTAAAAAATGATAATATGGAATATCATTTTGGAACAAAAAACTCCCAGTCCGTATCAGATCTTGCTTTTTACAAAGGCGCTATTAGTCCAGATATTTCGTGCCAAACTTGCTCAATTCTGATTGATAACGACAGCGTATTTTCGGCTGCAACAGATGGAAATCGGCAACTGGTTTACTCAAAAACAGAAAAAAAATACGTTGGTCATTTATCACAATTCCTTCAACAAGTTTATACTAAAGCAGAAGGTAAAACTCAGCTTCGGTATTTTGTTCTGTATCCAATATCACCGGTTGCGGCCAAGTCTGTTAATCGTGTGAGATTCCCAAAAGATAATATCAAACTTCGCATTTACTATACCTTGCCAACCGTTAACGATTAATTATTATGTGTGGAATTGTAGCGTATATCGGTCATCGCCAGGCGCAGGAAGTTATTATTAAAGGTTTAAAGCGTCTTGAATATCGTGGGTATGATAGCGCAGGTATTGCACTACTAAACGGTGGACTAAACATCTACAAAAAGAAAGGTAAAGTTTCTGAACTTGAAGATTACCTTAAAGGAAAAGACTTAAATAGTCACATCGGCATTGGCCACACCCGTTGGGCTACACATGGCGAACCAAATGATATAAATGCTCATCCGCATTATTCAGCAACAAAAAAACTTGCCATTATTCACAATGGCATTATTGAAAATTACAGTTCACTTAAAAAAGAATTAATTCGCAAGGGTCATACCTTTTCGAGTGAAACCGATACCGAAGTTTTTATTCATTTTATTGAAGACATAAAAGAGAATGAAAAATGTTCGCTTGAAGAGGCAGTTCGCTTAGCGCTAACAAAAGTAGTTGGCGCATACGCGATCGTCATTATATCGCTTGAGGAACCCGATCTATTAGTTGCTGCGCGCAAGGGCAGTCCGTTGGTAATTGGTATTGGTAAAGATGAATTCTTTTTAGCGTCTGATGCTACGCCTATTGTTGAATATACCAACGAGGTAGTGTATTTGAATGAGCAGGAAATTGCCGTGATACGTGATGGCAAACTCAGCATTACTAGCACTTCAAACTTACCGCTTACGCCATACATTCAAACCATTGACTTGGAATTAGAGGCCATCGAAAAAGGAGGCTTCGAACATTTCATGTTAAAAGAAATTTTCGAACAACCACGCTCTATTCGTGATTGCATGCGCGGGCGTTTAGATTCACAATCCGGTCGCTTAGTGTTGGGTGGATTGCGCGAATACGTAAACAAGCTTGTAAACGCTGATCGCATTTTAATTGTGGCGTGCGGAACGTCATGGCATGCTGGTTTAGTAGCAGAATATTTCTTTGAAGAATTTTGCCGCATACCGGTCGAGGTAGAATATGCTTCTGAGTTTCGTTATCGAAATCCTGTTATTCGCGAAGGCGATGTTGTAATTGCCATTTCACAATCAGGTGAGACAGCCGATACGTTGGCGGCTATTGAATTAGCAAAATCAAAAGGTGCAATTATTTTTGGAGTATGCAATGTTGTTGGTTCTTCCATCGCGCGTGCTACGCATGCGGGAGCGTATACACATGCAGGGCCTGAGATTGGTGTGGCCAGTACAAAAGCATTTACAGCACAGCTTACGGTGTTGAGCATGATTGCGTTGATTGTGGCACAAAAGAAGGGAAGTATTACAGAGCAAAAGCTGCATGAGCTTTTAGTTGAAATGGAAAACATTCCTACGAAAGTAGAGAAAGCATTGTTACTCAATGATCAAATTAAAGAGATAGCAAAAACGATTAAAGATTCCCCCAATTGCCTGTACCTCGGCCGTGGTTATAACTTCCCGGTTGCGTTAGAAGGTGCATTGAAATTGAAAGAGATTTCGTACATACATGCAGAAGGATATCCGGCAGCAGAAATGAAGCACGGTCCTATTGCTCTAATTGATGAAGAAATGCCCGTTGTATTTATTGCAACACGCGATAGTTCATACGAAAAAATTGTCTCCAACATTCAAGAAGTAAAGGCCAGAAAAGGTCGTGTTATTTCTGTGGTAACGGAGGGCGATGATATAATACCGAAGATGTCAGAATTTGTAGTTGCAGTTCCTGCTGTGCATGAAGCGTTAATGCCGTTGGTATCGGTTATACCGTTACAATTGCTTTCATATCATATAGCCGTAATGCGCGATTGCAACGTAGATCAACCAAGAAATTTAGCAAAATCGGTTACGGTTGAATAGATTTATTGCAGCAACAAATATTCTTTCTTTAGCAGCGAGCAAATTTTGTAACGTTCATCGTGGGTGTCTTCGTATAATGCTTCGAGTAATTCATACACGTGTTTAATACCAATTAGTGCACACCACTCAAAAGGTCCATGCGGATAATTCGTACCTAGTTTCATTGCTTTGTCAATGTCTTCACGCGAAGCAGTGCCTTCTTGAACAGTATAATACGCTTCGTTTATAATCATGCATACAACTCGAGGTGTAACAAGTCCTACGCGGTCATCTACAATTAAATATTCTATGTTTAGGGTAGCACAAATTTCTTTCAGTCTATTTTCATGCTCCGACTTTAAAAGACTTACCTCCAAAATTTTTCGATTCAGAAATGTTGGGAGACCATTAAATCCAAAGACATTTGCTTTTATTGAATGCTCCGCCAAATTAGAAAGCTCTGCAAGCGATATCTTGCCAGCATTAAAAAAAACATTAGCATTCGATTTATTTTTGTAGATATCAATCTGAAAAGGTTCTTCGTCAATTATGAAATCAAACACCAAATCGTTCGTTTCAATAAATCGCTCTGCTTCACGATGGTCTGTTTCAAACATATAGGTATGTGCATCGCCAAAGCGTGCCTTGCACTCCTGCAAATTTTCGATTTCACCAATGACAAGAATATTCATATTCGAATGAAGGGAATCAATTGTTGTTCTGTACTTTTGATTTCCAAGAATACAAATTTATTATGGAAATGAAGATTAGATCGTGTCGTGAGTTCTGTTAAAGTCATTCGCTTCTACGATTAACTTTTAACCATTAACTGATAACTTATCCCTAATTTAATTTTTAAACTTCACAATCATGATAAAATCAGTTGTTTATTCTGCCAATGCACCAGAACCCATTGGGCCATACAGTCAGGCCATTCTGGTTGGTAATATGCTTTTTATGAGTGGCCAGATTGCGATTCAAAAATCTACAGGAAATATTATTACGGCATCGGTAGAGGAAGAAACAGCACAGGTAATGCAAAACCTAGCGGATGTTTTGGCCGCTTCCGAAATGAATTTCTCACATGTAGTGAAAACCACCATTTTCCTAAAGGACATGAATAATTTTCCGAAGGTAAATGAAGTCTATGGAAAGCACTTCACACAAAGTCCCCCAGCGCGCGAAACAGTAGAGGTAAGCAGATTACCAAAAGATGTGAACGTTGAAATTTCGTGTATTGCCGTGAAGTAAAATATTTTTCGATTTACGCTATACGATTAGCTGCGCCTAAAATCGTACATCATAATTTGTAAATCGTACTTTTTTCCGTATTACTTCTTCATTTCCTTCGCCCACATATCCCGTAAGGTAACAGTGCGATTGAATACAAGTTTGTTTTCAGAAGAATCAGTATCCAAGCAGAAATAGCCTGTGCGTAAAAATTGATAGCGTTCTCCCACTTTTGCATTTGCAAGATCGGGTTCGGCATAAATAGTATGCGCTGGAATAATTTCCGAATCCGTATTTAAGCATCCCAGAAAATCTTCTTCAATTTCTGAAGGCTCTTCCTTGTTGAACAACCGATCGTATAATCGAACTTCAATAGGCAATGCTTCTTTCGCACTTACCCAATGAATAACGCCTTTTACATTTATGCCCGAAACATCTGATCCACTTTTGCTTTCAGGAATGTATGTACAATGTAGTGCCGTTACCTTTCCGGTTTCGTCTTTAATTACCTCCTCGCACTTAATAATGTACGCACTTTTTAATCGTACCATTTGGCCAGGTGCAAGACGGAAATATTTTTTCGGAGCAACTTCCATAAAATCATCTTGCTCAATATAGAGTTCGCGACTGAATGGCATATCACGTGTACCGGATGCAGGATCTTCCGGATTATTTTCGCTTGGCAAATTTTCTGATTTCCCTTCAGCATAATTCGTGATTACAACTTTGAGTGGATTGAACACCACCATTCTTCTCAATGCAATTTTATTAAGGTGCTCACGCACACAAAATTCAAGCAAGCCAATGTCAATCAAATTTTCTCTCTTCGCAATTCCAATCTTATCACAAAACCCACGAATACTTTCTGGTGTATATCCTCTTCTGCGCATACCGCTAACGGTTGGCATGCGTGGATCGTCCCACCCTTTTACGTAACCCTCATTTACCAGCTTCAATAATTTCCGTTTGCTCATGATGGTGTACGTCATGTTCAATCGTGCAAACTCATATTGCTTTGAAGGATAAATTTCTAACTTTTCAATAAACCAATTATATAACTCACGATGTGGAATAAACTCCAACGTGCAAATGCTGTGCGTTATGTTTTCGATGGCATCGCTTTGTCCGTGCGCAAAATCATACATCGGATAAATACACCACGCATCTCCAGTTCGATGATGATGAGCATGCTTAATTCTGTAGATGAGTGGATCACGCATGTGCATGTTTACATGCGCCATGTTTACTTTAGCACGCAATACCTTTTCCCCGTCTTTATATTTCCCAGCTTTCATTTCGTTGAACAATTGTAAATTTTCTTCAACGCTGCGGCTTCTAAACGGACTGTCTGTACCGGCTTGGGTAGGCGTACCTTTTTGTTTGGCAATCTCTTCGCTGGTGCTATCATCAACGTATGCCAATTCGTTACTGATAAGAAGAATAGCAAAATCGTAAAGCTTGTCAAAATAATCAGAGGCATAAAGTTCTTGCGACCAATTGAACCCAAGCCACTTTATATCATTCTTAATACTTTCAACGTATTCGGTTTCTTCCGTTACCGGATTGGTGTCATCAAAACGCAAATTTGTTTTGCCACCATATTTTAATGCGAGCCCGAAGTTGAGACAAATACTTTTGGCGTGCCCCATGTGGAGGTAGCCATTCGGTTCGGGTGGAAACCGCGTTATGATACTCTTATACTTACCTGTCTCCAGGTCGTTCTCTACTATTTCTTCAAGAAAGTTTAAGCTCTTTTCCTCCATCATTTTGAAATTCACATTGAACTAAAGCTGTAAAGGTATAAAGGCTTTAGCAAACGGAAGAAGATTTTTAGTTCGGGCATTCAACTTTTCAATGCTTTTATTGAATGATACAGACCGTAAGTCTAAATCATATTTTACCTTTGCAGGCACTTTATCAACGCTTGAATTTTCGAGTGTGAACAAACAGAAGGAGTAACGAAACATGAGAGAGGTACGCGTACGTTTTGCACCAAGTCCCACAGGCGCTTTGCATATTGGAGGAGTTCGAACAGCATTGTATAATTATTTGCTCGCGCGCCAACATAAAGGCACCATGATTCTTCGCATAGAAGACACGGATCAAAATCGCTATGTGCCCGGTGCTGAAGAATACATTATGAAATCGTTGGAATGGGTGGGCATAAAAATAGACGAAGGGTTTGGCGTTGGCGGACCACATGCGCCCTATCGTCAATCAGAACGCAAAGACATTTACAAGAAATACGCACAACAATTAATAGATGATGGAAATGCATATTATGCTTTTGATACAGAGCAAGAGTTGGAGCAAATGCGTGAGCGTTTAAAAGCGGCTGGTGTTGACAATCAACAATACAATAGCATCACACGTTTGCAAATGCGCAATTCGTTAACGCTTACTACCGAAGAATTAAAAACGTTAATGGATGCCGGAACTCCGTATGTCATTCGATTAAAAGTTCCAAAGAAGGAAGAGATTAGACTGAACGACATGATTCGAAGTTGGGTAATGGTGCACTCTTCGCAGATTGATGATAAGGTATTAATGAAAAGTGATGGCATGCCTACCTATCATTTGGCGAATGTTGTAGATGATTACCTAATGAAAATTTCACACGTTATTCGAGGAGAAGAATGGTTGCCTTCAGCGCCACTACATGTGTTGCTCTACAGGTTTTTAGGTTGGGAAAATGAAATGCCTCAATTTGCGCACTTACCTTTATTGCTCAAGCCTTCGGGCGATGGCAAACTTAGCAAGCGCGATGCGGATCAACTAGGCTTTCCTATTTTTCCACTTACGTGGAATGATCCGACTACAGGTGAAGAAGCAAAAGGCTATAAAGAATCTGGATACCTTCCTGATGCCTTGATTAACTTTCTTGCATTCCTTGGATGGAACCCGGGAACAACGCAAGAACTTTTTTCAATGGAAGAATTGATCGATGCGTTTTTGGTAGAACGTATTGGAAAGGCCGGTGCTAAGTTTGATATTTTGAAAGCACAATGGTTTAACCAACAATATTTGCGCGCGAAGTCTGATGTTGAATTATCGGATTACCTATCCGCTTCACTCGAAAAAGAAAACATAGTTTGCTCAAAGGAGAAGTCTATCAAAATTGCGCAACTGATGCGCGATCGAATTACCTTCCCGAAAGACATTTGGGAACAAGGTAAATTCCTTTTTATTTCTCCAACATCTTTCGATGAACAGGTCGCAACTAAGAAATGGAATGATGATGCCGTAAAGGTAATTTCAGCCTACAAAGAAGCCATTCAAAATCGTACTGACTTCAATGCGGAGATAGCAAAACTAACACTAGAAGAAACTACTGCTTTGTTAACTATCGGCACCGGAAAAATATTGCAGGCATTGAGACTTTCCATTACAGGCCTTGGCGGAGGACCCGACTTAATGATGACCATGGAAATTATTGGAAAGGAAGAAGTAGTGAAACGAATTGAGTTTGCACTCGCTACATTAAAAGTAGAATAGTTAGCGAATGTTCAAGCCACAGATTCATTGCCTATTTTTCTATTGATGAATCTGTGGCTAAAAATTTATTCGCAATCACTGGCTAAAAAATATAATCGGTACTCAAAAATGCCGATTCTCGGTTGCGAATAATATTGCTGATGATTTGTTTATTGTTGTCCGTATTTTTGGTAGCAACAATTGTACGGATTGAAAATACACGTAACGCATCGGCAATGGATAGCGTACCTTCGGCAGAATCCTTTCTACCAGTAAATGGAAATGTATCTGGCCCTCGTTGACTTTGCGCATTGAGATTGATACGACCAACCTGATTCACAAACGCATCCATCAATTTTGCAATACGTTTCGAATCCTTTCCAAAAATACTTACCTGTTGACCAAAGTTCGAGTTCACAACGTAATCAATTGCTTCGCTATCTTCTGAGAATGGAACAATAGGAACCACCGGCCCAAATTGTTCTTCATTATAGATTTTCATTCTGCTGTTTACAGGATATAAAACTGCCGGATAGAAAAATGTTTCTAAATATTCCCCACCATTTTCATTCACTATTTTTGCACCGTGTTGTTTTGCATCTTCCACTAAATCGCGGAGGTAATCTACTTTGCCCGGTTCTGGTAAGGGCGTTAATCCAACACCATTGTCCCACGGCATTCCGGGCTTAAGTTTCTTTACTTCATCATTAAATTTCTTTACGAACGTTTCAATAATGGAATCGTGAACAAAAAGAATTTTAAGCGCTGTGCATCGCTGACCGTTAAACGATAACGATCCGGTAATGCATTCGCTCACGGCATTATCAATATCTGCATCCGGCAAAACAACGGCTGGATTTTTTGCGTCCAATCCTAAAATCGCTTTTAAGCGATGTAATTTCGGATGAAGTTTTTTCAATTCGTTTGCACCTTTGTTCGTTCCGATAAATGCAAATACATCAATCTTGCCGGTCGCCATTAATGCACCAACTGTTTCACGGCCACGACCATAAATAATATTGATGACACCTTTCGGAAAACTATCACGAAACGCTTCAAGCAACGGACGCATTAACAACACACCATATTTGGCTGGTTTAAACACAACCGTGTTGCCCATAATAAGAGCCGGAATTAATGTTGTAAAGGTTTCATTAAGCGGATAATTGTATGGCCCCATGCAGAGCGCAACGCCCAAGGGTACACGCCTTATCTGTGCCATAAAGCCTTGCTCTTCTATAAGCTTAGCGGAACCGCGATCAAGTTCTTTGTACCCTTTAATAGTTTCGACAATATAATCGCAGGTGCGATCAAATTCTTTCTCAGAATCTTTTAATGATTTACCAATCTCCCACATTAATAATTTCACGACTTCATCACGTTTCAATCGCATAGCAACAAGAAACTTTTCCACACTTTCAATTCGTTCAACCACACTCATGGTGGGCCAAACGCCTTTACCCACCGCATAGGCGCTAACCGCAGCATCCAATGCATCAAGCGATTCTTTCGAGGTTAGAAGTGGTGTGCTTCCAATTATTTTTTTACTATAGGTATCTCCATCTTTTACACACAGCGGACTCAAAATGGGATTGAGATTTCCATCCCAAATTTTTAATTCGCCATTAATTAAATACTCACGTTGTTCAATTGCGTTTTCAATTTTGAACGACT
Source organism: Cytophagales bacterium (assembly GCA_038241205.1). Lineage (GTDB taxonomy): Bacteria > Bacteroidota > Bacteroidia > Cytophagales > Cyclobacteriaceae > Chryseolinea. Next base: position 9,825 of record JBBRFY010000026.1, on the reverse strand, counting down.
CAGGAATTTCGCTTTCCGTTGGAAAAACGGAGTTTAAAAATGAACTCATTATAGAATTAAGGTTTGGTTTTTATTTCATTAAGAATAGCAATGCCGGAAGATGTGCCAATGCGATTGGCACCGGCCGCGATTAATGCGTGCATTTGCTCAAGTGTTTTAATTCCACCAGATGCTTTAATACCTACATGGCTGGGTAAAAATTCTTTCATTCTTTTTACATCTACTGCTTTCGCTCCGCTGGGTGCAAAGCCGGTGGAAGTTTTTACAAAATCAACTCCTGCATCTGCACAAAGTTTGCAAGCGTGTTCAAGTTCGGTTTCAGAAAGATACGCAGTCTCAATGATTACCTTTACAATCTTCTGATGATCATGCGCAAGTTTGCTGCATTTTGCTAGTTCTATTTTCGTCCAAGGTAAATTCGTTTTGAAAGACGAGATATTCCAAACTACATCGATTTCGTCTGCACCGTTATCGATGGCGCGTTGCATTTCATCCAGTTTAGTTTCCGTCATGTTGTAGCCAAGAGGAAATCCGGCAACGGTTACTAAAATAATTTTTTCGTTTCCAATTTCTCGTTTGGCGTGTTTTACCCAAAACGGAGGTATGCAAATTCCAAGAAAACCAAATTGCTTTGCCTCGGCAACAAGCTTGTCTATTTCACGATCTGTAAGTATCGGACTAAGATTTGTCTGCTCGATGTATGCAGCAATGTTCATTGTACACTTATATGTTAAATTTTAATTGTACCTGATATGGATTGAGATTAAGATTCTCAACCAACAATTCGAAATGTAAATCAAAAAATTTCTAAGAATGCCACAATGAATGGTGCCGATATAAGTAACCCATCGAAGCGATCGAGAAAACCACCGTGGCCGGGAAGACTATCGCCTGAGTCTTTTATTTCGATGCTACGTTTTAAAAGCGACTCCACTAAATCTCCTAATGTTCCTCCAACAATAATGATTACACCCACCACAAACCATTTCCAAAAAGGAAGTATATCGAAATAATGCGCAATGCCATAGGTAAAAATTAGTGCCAGTACAGCACCACCGAAGAAACCTTCCCATGATTTTTTTGGCGAGATGCGTTCGAACAATTTCCGTTTCCCAAAAAATGTTCCTGCAAAATATGCTCCTGTATCGCTTGCCCATAAAATAAAAAGGCTTCCAAAAATAATTTCAAAATGATAATCGCCATCTTCAAAGGCTGCAATGTTTAGCAACGAAATAGGTACGGCTACATAAAAAATTCCAAGCAGCGTAATAGCAATATTCGTAAATGGCTTTCGCTCAAATTTTTTGTAGAGTTTAATTAGAAAGATGCAGGAGATCATCGGGAAGATTAAAAAATAATATCGATAGGATATCTGCCGGTCTTCTATCAAGAATGAAAGTGTGAAAATCAGTAGTCCGCAAATGGTGCCAAATGTTTTGAGTGGCAGCATGCCGTCTAAGCCAACAAGTTTATAGAATTCTAACAACGCAAAAAGAGCAAGAATAAAAAATACAGCAAAGTATGTCCATTCGCTAAAATAAACAGCCGCAATAACTCCTGCTGAACCTGCTAAGCCTGTAATGATTCGTTGTGTAAGATTATTGTATTTGGATAAAGCTGAGCTCACGCAGATGGAGTTAGATTTTTTTGCTGATAGAATTTTCTGAAAATATATAACAGTGCTGCTGTAAATATAGCACTGAAGATAACTGCTGGCCAAGGTGCAGACTCCGTGCTTTCAATATCAATGTCAATTACTTTTTGTTGATGAAGGTATAGCGCAACAACCGTAAACCCGTTATTCACAAAGTGCGCAAGCATGGAGAGCGTTAAATTTCCAGACCAGTAATAAAGATATCCAAACAACGCGCCCAATACCATGCGTGGAACAAATCCATAGAACTGCAAGTGTATTGCGCTAAAGATAGCGGCAGCAATCCAAATTGATAAATGAATATTGTTTGTGCCGCGAAATAATTCCTTTTGTATAATCCCTCTAAACACAAGTTCTTCACCAATAGCCGGAAGTATCGCAATCACAATAAAGGCAACAACAAGTTGCGCGGTTGAATCGTACGCAGTAAGAAAAGTTGTCATTTCATTAAGTTGATTTTCCATTGCACGCAATGACTCTTCCCAACCCAAAGCTTCTGGAAATTTGAAGTTTTGATTCCACTCAATGAAGATTGAATTTAATCCCATAAAAACAATAACGATCACCATCACTAATATGAAGGGAATAAAATAAAATGGCTGCTCTAAAATGTTTTCCTCCGTTTTGCTCCACTTGCGGATAAAGAAAGGGATTAAGATTAATCCAATGCAAGCACCTACGCCTTGCATCACGAACAATAACATTTTTATTTCTGGATGTATCATGGGGTTTTGCAACGCGTTCACCATGCTCATTAAATCGTTAGAATAAAATGGCATATAAAAAAAGAAGCCAATGAGTGGCCCAATCAATTGAAAACCAATAAATACTGAAACCAGCGTTATGGCAATTATTAAAAAGGGCTTAGGCCTATAGTTATTAAAGGGATTAAATCCGTTTTCTAGTTCTGTCATGAGGTCAGTTAAAAATTCAGCATAAGATTAATCAAACATTTTGGTTGCCAGTTACCAGTAACCGGCAACTCACACAGAAGATTTTGAATAGGTTTTCTCCATTATTTCAAATGTCTTACAAATCCACAAATACTGGTTAAATTTGCGCGCTAATATGGCAAAAATAGGTCAAATAGAATTAGGTGATTTTCCGCTGCTGCTCGCGCCCATGGAGGATGTGAGTGATCCGCCTTTTCGTGCTGTTTGCAAGGAAGGTGGGGCTGATTTGATGTACACAGAATTCATTTCCTCTGAAGGCCTTATTCGCGATGCCGCCAAAAGCCGTCAAAAGCTAGATATTTTTGAATATGAGCGCCCCATTGGCATTCAACTTTTTGGTGGCGATATAGGTAATATGGTGCAGTCGGCAGAAATCGCCACTGAGGTAAATCCGGACTTGATTGATATTAACTATGGCTGTCCTGTAAAGGCAGTGGCCTGTCGCGGTGCTGGCGCTGCATTACTTCAGGATATTCCGAAGATGGTGAGCATGACATCTGAAATTGTAAAGGCCACTCATCTTCCAGTAACCGTAAAAACCCGTTTGGGGTGGGACGATAACACCAAAAATATTGTAGAGGTTGCTGAGCGTTTACAAGATATCGGCATCAAAGCGTTGACAGTTCATGGACGCACGCGTGTGCAGATGTACAAAGGTGCGGCTGATTGGACGTTGATTGGAAAGATTAAGGAAAACCCGCGCATGCACATTCCGATTTTTGGTAATGGTGATATCGATTCTCCTGAAAAAGCATTGGAATATAAAAATCGTTATGGCATTGATGGTTTGATGATTGGTCGTGCAGCCATTGGCTATCCATGGATATTTAATGAAATAAAATATTTTTTAGAAACTAGAGGCAAGCTCAGTTTGCCTGATATAACAGAACGCGTTCGTGTTACAAAAAAGCATGTCGATTTTTCAATGCGATGGAAAGGATCGCGCTTGGGTATTTTTGAAATGCGCAGACACTATACAAATTACTTTAAAGGCATCCCCGATTTTAAACCATTTCGCACAAAACTCGTGCAAGTTGAAACTGCCGAAGAAGTGTATGCCATACTCGATGAGGTAATCGAGACCTATTCAAACTTGCTTATTTCTGTGTAGAAAAATAGAGTTTTTAATTTTCGAATTACACAAAACATCGTTTCTGTGCGCTAATAATTTACTCGCGCGCTGTTATCAAAAATCTTCTTAGATAATCGGGCATAAAAAAGCCGTCTTGTTATAGACGGCTTTTTATAAATTTCGATAATTGATTTATTGCAATCTAAAATTGATTGGTATTACAAATCGGGTACGAACGGGCTTACCACGTTGCTTGCCCGGGCTCCATCCTGGTGAACTCATTACCACTCGAACTGCTTCTTCATCACAGCCGCCACCAATACCTTTAATTGCTTTCACATCGGTTAATCTTCCATCGCGTTCAATAACGAACTCAACGAAAACTTTACCTTCAATATTCATCCGTTTTGCCTGCGCAGGATATTTGATTTTCTTCCCAACAAATTCGTAGAAAGCAGCCATACCTCCTTTATAAGTAGCTTGTTCTTCAACAATAGAGAAGATTTGATTTACGTCTTCTTTCTCTATAGTAGGTTGAATAACAATCTCCTCCACTTTAGAATCTTCCTTTACTTCAGTATCCATATTGATATCAATCTCCTCCTCAATTTTCTTTTCATCAGGTACTTCAATGATTTGAGGCTGTTGAATAACAGGGGGTGGCGGTGGTGGCTGATCGGTAGGCGGAACCTCCATGATCTCTTCTACAGCTGCCTGGTTTTTGTTGAGGTCTAATGCTGATGTGTCATCAAACGTCTTATGTGTAAAAGCCATTATCGCAATGGATAAGCTTACAAGAAGACCGATGCTGAAAAATAAAAATGACTTATTTGATAAGTCGGCTTTTTCTGTCTTTTTAGGTTCCATAAGTTGAAATTAATTGGACTAACAACGCCAAAGATATAAAAAGGTCACAGTTACAAACTAAAATTTTGAAGCCTTATTTTCGGTTTCCGTAAAATAAAGTGATGAAAAGGGTGGGATAAACAGAATATTTTTTTGCCGATAACATTTGTTCAACCTGAGAAGTATAGGCATCAATCAAAAATCCTGCTTCAAAACCAGTTACTTGGCTCTTAACCGTTCCTAACTCAAAATTTACTGCAGCTTTAAAATTGCCCCCAACTTTTATTTTTGAATCACCTATTCCCTGCAATAACCGCCCTGTTCCTAATATATCTTGTGCTTTTATACTTTCGTTATATTGCGCTGTTTGTGTGTTATTAGAAGTACCATCAACAGCATACTTCACATAATACGGAGCCTGAAGACCAATGGACGGACCAATCGCAAACACTCCTTTTATTTCAACGCCTTGTTGGGGTGCTTTTTTAAATAATATAAGATCACGGCCATACTGCAAGCGAAAAGAATAGAGGTAATTGTTCTTTCCAAAAACATAAAAACTTCCTGTATTTATTGATGTTGTGCGTACTTCTTGCGGGTGTTTTACATTTACGATCTCCAACCCGAAAGTTTCGAGCACGCGTTCGTTCTTCTTTCGAGCTTTCTTAAACATAATCCCTCCAATTAATCCGCTAGAAGTATTTTTCGTTATACCCCACGTAAACTCAGATTGATATTCATAGCTATCTTGTGTTTGGGCGAAAAGACCAAAAGACATTATGAAAAATGCGAGAACGAAAGTTGAAATCTTTTTCAATGGAAGTAAGGCAACTGGATTCTTTGCAATAAATTTAGATTTTAATTTACCTAACGCAAAGATAAAACCTAAAGTTATTCTCCAATGGTATCAATGAAAGCTTTTTACATGGGTGGTTTACGAACCGAAGTCGTGCATTTAAAATCGGGCAACAAGATTATTACGGACGCTCCAACTGATAATAATGGCCGTGGGGAAGCTTTTAGCCCAACTGACCTTACCTGTGCATCCTTAAATAGTTGTATGATGACGCTGATGGGAATTCTCGCTGAACGCGAAAATATCGATCTGGCGGGCTTGACCGCTGATATTGTTAAAGTGATGGCAGCCAATCCGCGTAAAATTGCAGAGGTTCAAATTACCTTCACGCATCAGAATTTGATAGCAACGGATATTCAAAAAGAAAAACTAAAAAGAGCGGCAATGACATGTCCTGTTGCACTAAGTTTAAGCGATGATCTAAAACAGACTATCGTATTTAACTTCTAAATCGTAAAAGCAATTCCTTCATTTTAAAAAAAAGTGTATGTCAAGATTCTGAGTTTTGACTTTTACCATCCTTAAAGTGCTCCGTCTTTAATTTCATCAACAATTGTTGGATCAAGCAATGTTGTGGTGTCTCCTAAATTTGAAACATCGCCTTCTGCTATCTTTCGCAAAATTCTGCGCATAATTTTTCCGGAACGTGTTTTCGGTAATCCACTTACAAATTGAATTTTATCGGGCTTCGCAATAGGACCGATAATTTTAGAAACTGTTTCACGAATTTCAGCGCGCAGTTTTTCGTCATCATTTGGAGTTTGATAACAAATCACAAAAGCATAAATACCTTGTCCTTTAATATTGTGTGGATAGCCCACCACCGCGGTTTCACAAACGGAAGCATGTTCATCTATTGCGCTCTCCACTTCGGCAGTACCCATGTTGTGACCTGATACAATTATAATATCGTCTACACGCCCGGTAATTCTAAAATAGCCATCACCATCGCGTTTGCATCCATCGCCTGTAAAATATTTTCCTTTAAAGGTAGAGAAGTAGGTATCTCTAAATCGTTGATGATCGCCATAAATAGTGCGCGCCATGGCAGGCCAAGGAAATTTAATAGTCAGTCTTCCTTCGCCTGTTCCCTCAATCTCTTTTCCGGCTTCATCCATCATGGCCACTTGCACGCCTGGCAGCGGTAGGGTTGCGTGTGCCGGTTTTAATGGCGTAACATTGGCGATTGGTGAAATCATAAATCCTCCTGTCTCCGTTTGCCACCATGTATCAATAATAGGACAATTCCGTTTACCTATATTTTTATTATACCAATGCCACGCTTCTTCGTTGATCGGCTCTCCCACTGATCCTAAAACTTTCAGCGATGACAAATCATATTTTTCAACAAAACTTAATGGCGCTTTCTCGAGTGATCGAATTGCCGTTGGTGCGGTGTAAAAAATATTGACTTTGTGTCGTTCAATTGCTTGCCAGAATCTACCCATATCAGGAAATGAAGGAATGCCTTCAAAAATTACCGTTGTGGCACCGGCAGAAAGTGGACCGTATAAAATATATGAGTGACCTGTTACCCAACCAATGTCAGCAGTACACCAAAACACATCTGGGTTCGAGGCAGTATTATCGTATTGAAATGCTGTCTTAAAGGTATAGTTTGTATACACCATATATCCTCCACAGGTATGCACCATCCCTTTTGGCTTACCGGTGGAACCGGATGTATATAGAATAAAGAGTAAATCTTCAGCATCCATTGCTTCTGCCACGCAGTCGCTACTAGACTTGCTCATCTCTTCTTGCCAATCGAAATCGCGACCGGCTTTCATTTTGGGCTTTGAATGTAATTGATCCAATACAATTACCTTTTCTATTGTAGGACAATTATTCAAAGCCTCATCAACAATACTTTTCAGATCAATTTTTTTATCGCCCCTTGAGCCGCCATCGGCAGTAAGCACTGCTTTGCAACCTGAATCGTTTATGCGATCGACTAACGAGCCTGAAGAAAATCCGGCAAACACAACGGAGTGAACAGCACCAATGCGCGCACAGCCCAACACAGCATACGCAAGCTCTGGCACCATTGGCATATAAACACAAACACGGTCGCCTTTTTTTATACCATGCGCCTTTAACATGTTGCCTACTTTGCAAACTTGTTCGTGAAGCGCTGCATAGGTAATGTGTTTTGCTTCGTCTTTTGGATTACTCGGCTCCCAAATTATTGCCGTCTGATTTGCTCGTGCAGCTAAATGCCGATCAATGCAATTTTCAGTAATGTTAAGCTTGCCGCCCTCAAACCATTTTACTTCGGCCTTGTTGAAATCCCACGATAATACAGTGTCCCATTTTTTCCTCCAAACAAAATCACCCGCTACTTCAGCCCAAAATTCTTCCGGCTTTTCAACACTTTTTTTGTATTCACTTTGGTATTGCTCAAACGTCTGGATGGTTTTCATTGTAATGGAAGGTATTCGTTTTGAATAAGATTGCGTTAAAAAACAATCAAACCAAAAGTACCATACTTCGCGTGAAATACCTTGATTTCATACTACTTCTAAATTCAAAAAAAGAAGTAAAAAAATTTAGAAAGCTAATGAGATGATTAACACATGCGTGTGATTATAACACATGCTGAACGGCAACGGCAATGAGTGCCGCGAGAATAGCAATGCTCAACTTTTTTGCATTAAAGCGGTGCTCCGGACTGCTTTCAAAAACTATGGTTGTTGAAATGTGAAGGAAATTTCCACTCACCAATGCATAGAGGTACATCATACCTACACCAGAAAGTATATGATGATCCACAAGATACGTGCTCAACAAAAGGCCTACTGGTGCAGCAACTGAAAAACCAAGAAGGTAAGGAAACGCTTTTTTACGAGAATGAAGTTGATGCGCCAATACGGTCATTAAAGCAAATGCCGCAGGCGCCCGATGCAAGGCAATACCTATTAATATTGAATTCATATCGTACACCGATTCCATTGATGTTGGTTGAGCCAACATTCCTCCTTCTAAAAAAGCATGGACACACAACGCTAGCAATAATACAATTGCAGAAATAGATTGATGTTTGTGATCATGATCTTCATGGCCATGTGCATGAATATGCCCGTGTTCAATTCCTGATGTAAAGTATTCCAACAATTGCTGAAGAAAAAATCCGGCCAACACAAACACACCAATCCATTCTACTCCTATATTTTGCTGATACAATTCTGGAAGGATATGAATTACGGTGATGGCAAATAAATAAGAGCCTGCAAAAACTAACAGCAGTTTAAAACTCGACTCCTTCTTTTTTGGTATAAGGTAGATGGCCAATCCGGAGAACAGCGGCACAAAGAATAGTACGATCAGCTTAATGGTCATGTTGGCGAGTGCTTATTTTTCTAACGTAACGATGGAAGTTATGCCCGGAGTAATGTGTGTTTCCATTTTACCTTGGGGTGAAGTGAAAATTAACAACGCATCAATTTCAGGATGTTGTTGTAATAACGCGATTGCCTTCTCGTGTCCCATCGACATCAATGCCGTGCCCCACGCATCGGCTGTGGTACAATCAGTATAAAAAACCGAAGCGCTGAGGATGGCGCGCTGTGCTGGGAACCCTGATATTGGATCAATGGTGTGCGAATATTTTTTGCCATCTACTTCACGATAATTAAAATAATTTCCAGAAGTAGTGAAGGCTTTATTTTCCAAGGCGATGTAGGCTTTAAAAAATTGATTCTCTTGTGTTGAGTTCGGATCTAAAATTCCGATTTCCCAGGGTTTGTTCGATTTCAAATTTTTTCCAATCGCCATTCCTTCACCACCTAATTCAACCAACATATCGGTAATACCTTTCGATTTTAAAAAATCAGTTACCACATCTGCACCATAACCTTGTCCTATTCCTCCAAAGTCAAGTTGAACACGTTCATCACTTTTTGTAACACTATCTTCTGTGAATTTTATTTTTGAAAACCCTACAAATGTTTTTATCGAATCAATCATTGCACTATCCGGGCGAAGCTGTTTGGCAGGACCAAAACCCCAAACATTTACAAGAGGCATTACCGTAGGATCGAATGCTCCATCAGAAATAACAAAAACTTCTGCTGCTTTTTTAATGGGTGGATATAAATAGGGAAGTTCAAACGCAATTCCCTTTTTACTTTTATTGAACTGCGATACTTCTGAGGACGGATCGTAGTTGTTGATGGATTTATTGACAACCAACAAAATCGAATCAACATCATTTTTGAAATTTCTTTCCTTGTCGTCAAAATAGGTAATGTGATAAGACGTGCCCATAGTAGCACCCTCTATTTTGATGGGTTCAATAACCGTGTTCTTCCGATAAAGCCAAACGGCAAAAACAGAAACGAATAAAATGATCGTGTAAATGATGTTCTTCTTTCTGCTATCCATGAATTCTGTTTCGAAGCGCAAGATAATAGGATTTTATTGATGCAACATTGTTGCCTTTAAT
>JBBRFY010000025.1:0-26855 GCA_038241205.1 Cytophagales bacterium | reverse complement strand
CGATTATGGCACATTATCGGATTTTAAATTGTTTTTAAAAGAAGTGCATCGTAGAAACATGTATGTTATAACGGAACTAATTCTGAATCATACATCTGATCAACATGCCTGGTTTAAAAGATCGCGCAAAGCAAAATCAGGTTCGCGCTATCGCGATTTATATGTATGGAGCGATACACAAGATAAGTACAAGGAAGCGCGCGTTATGTTTACCGATGAAGAATCGACAAACTGGTCGTGGGATCCGGAAGCAAAATCGTACTACTGGCATCGCTTCTATCGCCATCAACCCGAGTTGAATTTTGACAATGCCGAAGTTCAGTTGGAGATGATTAAGATCGTTGACTTTTGGATGAAGATGGGAGTGGACGGTTTTCGATTACCTTCTGTTCCATTTTTATACGAAGAGGAAGGAACAAGTTGTGAGAACCTTCCACAAACACATTTGTTTTTAAAACGACTTCGTGCTCATATTGATAAACATTATAAGAATAGAATACTGATTGCCGAAGCAAACTTGTGGCCTGAAGATGCTGCTACCTATTTTGGTGATGGTGATGAGTGTCACATGAATTTTCATTATCCACTAATGCCGCGCATGTTTCTGGCGTTGCGTACAGAAGATAGTTATCCCATTACTGATATTATTGAACAAACTCCTGCCACACTCCTTAACAATCAGTGGGCGCTTTTCTTGCGTAACCATGATGAGTTGGGATTGGAAATGGTAACGGAGGAAGAAAAGGATTATCTTTTTAAAGCATACGCAAATGATGTTAGTTTGAAATTCAATGCTGGCATTCGCAGAAGATTAGCGCCTTTGCTTAATAATGATCGCAGAAAGATTGAATTGCTTTACACAATTTTAATTTCTCTTCCGGGCACACCGGTTTTGTATTATGGCGATGAAATTGGAATGGGTGATAACGTTTACCTGGGCGATCGATTTGGTGTGCGTACACCCATGCAGTGGAACATGAATCAAAATGCTGGCTTCTCTTCAGCCAATCCGCAACGGTTATACTTACCTATTATTACCGATCCGATTTACAGACACGAGTCGGTAAATGTTGCTACGCAAGAAGAAAATCCATCTTCATTTTTGTGGTGGATGAAACACGTGTTGGGAATGCGAAAGCGACTTAATATTTTCGGTCGTGGTGACATGAAAATTATTGAAAGTGCAAATTCGAAAGTACTAGCTTTTGTGCGAAACTTTGAAAAGCAACGAATTATTGTAGTGGCTAATCTCTCGCAATTCTCGCAAGCTACAACGCTTAATCTTACAGAATATAAAAGCTGTGACATTACCGAAGTATTTAGTCAGAATAAATTCATGAATGTTGGGGAAGGTAATTACCCCATCACCATCGGGCCGTATGGATATTTCTGGTTTCAAGTAGATACAATTGAAAAGAAAAACACCGCAGAAGCCAGTGGAGAACTTCCATTATTGAAAACCGATATTTCGTGGGAGCGACTTTTTGATAATTACAATGAAGTACGTGTATTAGAGCGCAAGATTCTTTTGCCCTTTATGAAGAAGTGCCGGTGGTTTGGAGGCAAAGCAAAAGTGGTAAGCAAGATTGGGCTTCATCTTACCATTCCATTAAAGATCGATCGCGAAACGCATTTCCTTTCCATCATTGAAGTGAATTATGTGCAGCGTTTGCCAGAGTTTTATTTCTTGCCGCTTACCTTTGTTCCGTCTGATAGTTTGCTTGAGCGTGTAGAGTATACCGTGCAAAGCGTTGTTTGTCGTGGAGAGATTCAAGGGAAGGCAGGCTTTATTATGGACAGCAGTTACGATAAAGCTTTTCGTGATTTCTTATTCACTAGCATGGAGAATGAAACAAAGGTAAAAGATGATAGTGGTGGCGTGCTTAAATTTAATGCCTCCATGTTTACCAAGATTGATGTGTCGAAAGGAGTGGACTCAAAAATTTTAAAGGCAGATCAAAGTAATACAGCCATTATTTACAACGATAAATATTTCTTCAAATTCTATCGTAAAATAGAAAAGGAAATTAATCCTGATTTAGAGATTGTTCGATTCTTATCAGAGAACACTACATTCCAAAACTCACCGAAGTATGCAGGTAGTGTTGATTATGTAGACAACGAAGGCAATACAATTGTGTTTGGTTTGATGCAGGAGAAAGTAGAAAACCAAGGTGAAGCGTGGGGCATGGCAGTCGATTCTATTGGACGTTTTTACGAACGCGTGATTACAAAAGCAAAAACACTTAAGCTTCCGAAGCTGCTCAATGCTGCTTCAATTAAATTTGAAGATGCGCCTGAAGTTATTCAAGAATTTATTGGTAGAGGATTTTACGAACGGGTTGTTCGACTTGGGCAACGTACTGCAGAGATGCACATGGCGTTAGCCTCCGATGCATCGAATCCTGCTTTTGCTCCTGAAAAATACACTGCCAATTATCAACGGTCAATGTATTCTTCTTTGCGAAAATTATTGCGCGACAGATTTGCTATGCTCGAAAGTCATTTACCGAAGTTGGATGCGCCAACAAAAGAACTTGCTAAGAAAGTGCTTGACATGGAAGATGCTATTCTGGAGTCATTCAAAGAAGTGTATCAAATAAAGATCAATGCGCTGAAAACACGCGTGCATGGCGATTACCATCTTGGCCAAGTTTTGTTTACCGGAAAAGATTTTGTGATCATTGATTTTGAAGGTGAACCTGGTTTTTCATTTAGTGAAAGAAGATTAAAGAAAAATCCGATGAAGGATGTTGCCGGTATGATGCGCTCTTTCCATTATGCTGCATTTGGAAAAATACTGTTAAATGAAAACTACAGGAACCGTGATCTTGAATTTTTAGAATCATGGGGCGAGCAATGGCAGCATTATGTTGGTCGTTTTTATTTGGGGGCATACATGGAGCGAATTGGTATGGGCACAACACTCAGTCATGAAAATGATGTTCTGATTCGCACATTCTTAATTGAGAAAGCGGTGTATGAATTAGGATATGAATTGAATGGCCGACCTGACTGGGTAAGTATTCCATTGCGTGGAATTCATTATCACGTAAGTCGTTATTTATTGGAAAAGGAAGAAAATAAGAAGAAGTAATTTGTAAATGTTCCAATGTGCAGGTGCGCAAATTACTACTGCATAATTTGCACATTGATCATTGACTCATCGATAATTAGCTAACTATGGCAAAGAAATCAACAAAGGCAACAAAAGGTAATTCAGAGTCATTCAGTTTGCTAACTGAGTTTGATGTTCATCTGTTTAAATCGGGAAAACATTTTAAGCTCTATGAAAAGCTTGGTGCTCATTACATTGACACCAAAGAACAACGTGGCACCTACTTCGCGGTGTGGGCACCGAATGCTAAGGTAATTTCGGTTATTGGAAATTTCAATCAGTGGAAAAATGGTGCGCATAAATTAAAGCCGCGGTGGGATGAATCTGGAATATGGGAAGGTTTCTTTGCTGACATTCAACATGGTGAAGCGTATAAGTATGCTATCGAATCAAACACGGGTGAGTACTTAGAGAAAGCAGATCCGTTTGCAACGTTTTGTGAGATGCCCCCACAAACCGCATCAATTGTGTGGACGCCAAAGTATGATTGGAAAGATCAAATATGGTTGAATGAACGGAAGAAGTTAATTGGTAAACCGCAACCCTATTCTGTTTATGAAGTTCACTATGGTTCATGGCGAAGGAAGGCAGAAGAAGGCGCACGTTCACTTACCTATCCCGAGATGGCGATTGAATTAGTTCAGTATGTAAAAGACATGGGCTTTACGCATATTGAATTTCTTCCGTTAATGGAGCATCCGTTTTATGGATCATGGGGTTATCAACTCACGGGATATTTTGCGCCCACAAGTCGCTACGGGAGTCCGGAAGATTTTAAATATTTGATAGACTGTTTTCATCAAGCTGATATTGGTGTAATTCTCGATTGGGTGCCGTCACATTTTCCGGGCGATGCGCATGGACTTTATAATTTTGATGGAACAAATCTATACGAACATGCTGATCCCCGAAAGGGTTTTCATCCAGATTGGAAAAGCTACATCTACAACTATGGGCGAAATGAAGTGCGCTCATTCTTAATAAGCAATGCGCTGTTTTGGATTGAACAATATCACATTGATGGTTTGCGTGTAGATGCCGTTGCTTCCATGTTATACTTAGACTATTCGCGCAAAGCAGGAGAGTGGATACCGAATGAATATGGTGGTAACGAGAATTTAGAAGCAGTTTCATTTTTAAAAGAAATGAATGAAGTGGTGTATGGCGAGTTTCCAGATGTTGTTACCATTGCGGAAGAATCAACATCGTGGTCGGGTGTATCGAAGCCTACCTATTTGGGTGGTCTTGGTTTCGGACAAAAATGGATGATGGGTTGGATGCACGATACCTTGGAATATTTTAAGTATGATTCAATCCATCGCAAGTATCATCAAAATGAAATTACCTTTAGTGTAATGTATGCGTTCACTGAAAATTTCATGCTTCCACTTTCGCATGACGAAGTAGTGCATGGAAAAGGTTCGTTGTTAGGAAGAATGCCAGGAGATGAATGGCGCAAGTTTGCAAACCTTCGGTTGATGTACGCGTTCATGTTCACCCATCCGGGAACAAAATTGTTATTCATGGGTTGTGAATTTGGTCAGTCGGCAGAATGGAATCATGAGCGAAGTTTGGATTGGCATTTATTAGACCATGGTGTTCACAAAGGTGTTCAAAGTCTTGTTCGTGATTTGAACGCTTTTTATAAGGACAATGACGCGTTGTATAAATATCAATTTGAGCAGCGTGGCTTTTCATGGATTGATTATTCAGATCAGGAGAATAGTGTTATCGCCTTTCAACGTCAGGCCGATACAAAAGAAGATCTGCTTATTGTAGTTTGTAATTTCACTCCTGAAATCCGCCAGCATTATCGGATCGGAGTTCCGTATCGCGGACAATGGAAAGAAGTTTTTAATTCAGACGATTTAAAATATTCTGGTTCAGGTACGCTTAATTCTGGTGTACTGATAACATCTCCTGTAAAATGTCATGGGAAAGATTATTCCGTTTCGCTAACGTTGCCGCCCCTTGCAATAACGGTTTTAAAGTTAGCCAAGGAATTAAATGAATTTGATTTGGATGCTCTTGGTTCGTAGCGAATAGTTATCAGTTATCCGTTAATGGTTAATCGTTAATTAGAGAAATTTTTAAGTTTGTGATTTGAGTTTAGAGTTTGATTAAATGAAAAGGCGTTAAGGATAAGTCGTGGTACTACCACCATTCACCATTAACCAATAACGATTAACTACACCAGTTTTGGAAAAGTACATTTGCATTCATGGACATTTTTATCAGCCACCTCGCGAGAACGCATGGCTTGAAGTTATAGAAGTACAAGACTCAGCACATCCATACCACGATTGGAATGAGCGCATTACTGCGGAATGCTATGCACCCAATACAGCATCTCGAATATTGAATGAGAAGGGTGTTATTAAAAACATCATCAACAATTATTCAAGAATAAGTTTCAACTACGGCCCAACATTGTTGTCTTGGTTAGAAGTTAGTGATCCGGATACCTATCGTGCCATTATTGAAGCGGATCGTGAAAGTGTAAACTATTTTAACGGACATGGCTCTGCCATTGCGCAAGTTTATAATCACATTATTTTGCCATTGGCAAACACACGCGATAGAGAGACACAAATCATTTGGGGTATTCGAGATTTTGAACATCGCTTCAGCAGAAAACCCGAAGGGATGTGGCTTGCCGAAACAGCAGTTGATACGGAGTCGCTTGAGTTGCTTGCTAAGCACGATATCAAATTTACAATTCTTGCTCCGCGTCAGGCGAGAGCAATTCGGAAGTTGGGCGAACAAGATTGGACATCGGTTACTACGGAAAGTGTTGATACAAAAAGACCTTACCTATGCACATTGCCATCCGGTAAAAGTATTACACTTTATTTCTATGATGGAAGCATTGCGCAAGGTGTAGCGTTTGATGGATTGTTAAATGATGGAAGGAAGTTTGCCGATCACTTAACCAATAAGTTCGATAACCGCACAGATGAAACGCAGCTTGTGCACATTGCCACCGATGGAGAAACGTATGGACATCATCACAAACATGGTGAAATGGCGTTGGCATATTGCATCGATTATATTGAACGGAATAAACATTCGAACCTTACCAACTATGCAGAGTTCACCGCAAAATTTCCGGCAACATATGAAGCACAGATTCATGAAAGTAGTTCATGGAGTTGTGTGCATGGTGTCGAGCGATGGAGAAGTAATTGTGGTTGTAATTCAGGAGGTAATCCTTGGCATCAGCGCTGGCGGGCACCGTTGCGTGAAACGCTTGATTGGCTACGCGATGAACTGATAACGTTTTTTGAAAAACAATGCGATGGACTT
Organism: Cytophagales bacterium; assembly: GCA_038241205.1. GTDB lineage: Bacteria > Bacteroidota > Bacteroidia > Cytophagales > Cyclobacteriaceae > Chryseolinea. The sequence continues at coordinate 20,431 of JBBRFY010000025.1, read as the reverse complement.
TTACGAGATCCCTGGAAGGCACGCGATGAATACATTGATGTAATATTAAATCGAAATTCAAATACGATCCAAAAGTTTTTGAATGACCATTGCTTGCGCGATGTGGAACAGAACCATGTGCTTCGTTTAATGGAAGTGCAACGAAATGCATTATTGATGTACACTAGCTGCGGTTGGTTCTTCGATGAAATATCGGGAATTGAAACCACACAGATTATGCAATATGCCTGCCGTGCAATGCAATTGGTAAGTCAGGTGAGTGATGCGAACTTGGAAGAAGAATTTATGCAGCGATTGGAAGCTGCACCGAGTAATGTAGCGGTTTTGGGAAATGGAAAGGAAGTTTACAATCGGTACGTACTGCCTTCGAAAACAAATTTGCAAAGGGTAGGTATGCACTATGCCGTAGCATCGATATTTGAGGAAGATCCGGAATCCTTTCCTGTGTTCAACTACACTACGCAGAATGACGTGTTTGTTCGCAAAGAAGCGGGCCAACAGAAGTTGGTTTTGGGTGTAACGAAAGTACGATCGAATGTAACGCGCTCAGAAAAGAAATTTGCCTTTGCAGTAGTCTATATGGGACAGCATAATATCATTGGCAATATTTCATTGGATATGGAAAGCGAACGTTTCGCCAGTATGCAAGTTCGAATGATATCCGCGTTTGATGAAGGTAGGTTGGGTGATGTAATCGGTTTGATGCAAACCTATTTTGGCCCGGAGAAATATACGATATGGCAACTCTTTCAGGATGAGAAACGAAAGGTATTTAATCTCATTACACAGCAAAGCATGGCTGATCTGGAAGATTCGTTACGCAGAATTTATAATCGGGATTATCCTCTAGTAAATGCATTGGCAAACAATGGTGCTCCAATTCCAAATGCATATCGCACTACATTTGATTACATTCTTAATGCTGATTTACTCCGTTGTTTCCATACAGAGAAAATTAATATCAGACAAGTAGAACGCATAATGAACGAAATGGAAAAGTGGGGTTTAAAGATTGATGATATTGGAAAGGTAGAGCGGCTTGCAGGAGAAAGTGTGTTTAAAGAATTAAAGCGCATTAAAGCAGAAGGAGATATTGCAAGACGACTGGAACGATTGAATAGATTATTTCCGTTGCTGCGCAAGTTCAATCTTACGCCTAATCTTTATATGACTCAAAATCTTTACTTCGAAATCTCTACTCAAAATGGAAAGCATGATGGACGCTCAGAAGAATGGATAAAACAATTTACTTTATTAGGAGTTAATTTAGGTGTGAAGGTAGAGTGAGAAAGGAGTGATGGGATATTCCCATCACTTCAATTTGATTTTCTTAAATATACGTTGCCATATTTTGATTCAAAATCGTACCGAGGTCCGGTGCCTGGCTTGGCAGAAACATAGGTATAGAAGTTTTCTGTTTTACTTTGATCACCTCCGAATTTGATATCAAGGTTGCTATAGATTTGTCCATAGTTGGTTTCGGCTATCAATTCACCCGTTGTTTTTTCTGATATTACTGCATCAACACCGCCATAGGTAGCATCAACCGTAAGCGATCCGGAGAAATTTTTCACTTCAACCATTCCATACACTGACTCTAACGTTGTTTCAGTGTTACGCGGTACTTTAATTTCAATTAGAATGTCCATGTCAATGCCATTCGACATTGTATTGAATGATGACTTTCCGTTTTCTTGTTGATATTTTTTTAACTCTTCTTTATTTTTGAAAACAATTTTTTGAGAGCCCTCTACAATTGTGATGCGATGGGGCAGGCCTTTCATGTTTTTGATTTCATTTTTTATGGTGATGATATTGCCTGAAGTAGAAGTCTGTAATTCAAAAGCATCATCGTTCTCTCCATTATTAATGCTTACAGTTCCCTGAATGGAAATTTCATTTTTATCCCAGGTAGTTATTTTAATGAGTTCAGGATAATCAAAGTGAAATACAATCTTTTGACCAGTCTGCACTGGTATTGTTTTGTTTAGCGCAGTTTGCGCTACCACAATTTGCGATACAATGAAAGCCGATATGAATAATATTGTCTTCATACTATTTAGAAGTTGAGGGTGGGTAGTTCACATTTGGATACTCCTTACAATTAATAAACTTTAAGAGTAACGAGTATCTTGCTATAGCGCTGATATTATTTCTTTCTAAGGTAAACGTTGTTGTGGGTAGAGGAGAGTGTGATGTCGAGGCCGCCACCATTAATCTTTCCGTTCACATTATCACTGCTAACCTTTACCAAGTTTCCATTGCTGCTTTTTTCAATCTCGATTTTAAAATCAGGATCGATAAAGATTTCACCATACACCGTTCCTAATTTTAGATTAGCTTTTGTGCCAACCGACAAGGCGATATCTACGTGACCATGAACGGATACAATTGATATTGGATTTTTCATGCTTGCATTAAGCGATCCTTCAATATCACCGTGCACAGTCTTAACTGTCATCGGACCAGTAACATTATTTAGCTGTACATCATTGTGTACTGTGGAGACTTCAATTTCTCCTTCTACATTTTTAAACTCAACATCATCACCGTAAGGGGAGGAGTGTGAGTACGAAACGATTACGCTTTTTGGTACTTTGATGACAATCTCAGGACCATCCATTTTCTTCAGCTGTTGCACTTCAATAACGCCTCCCTTATCGATCACAGAAAGTCCCATGCCAGTATTGTCTTCTAAACCAAGACTGCTTACTGCCCGAAGACCTTTTGCACGTTCATCCTTTTCGCGATCGTTGTTTTTGGAAGTAAACACAATTTCATTTCCACTGTATCCTTCAACCGTTACATGATTCACTTCCTTGATCTCCAATCGGCCAGTACTCTTTGCCAATTTAAATTCCTGCGCCTGCAATGCTATTGTCATGATGAGTGCCAGTGCTACTATAATTCCCTTTTTCATATTTCTATTAAATTAATTTTTCTCCAATTGATTTTAGTTGATGTAATTTTTGAATGTGTTTTTTAAACAAGCTGATTTAACGCAACGTATGCTTCGTCTTTTACGGCAGGCAGTGATTCATCATCGGTGGTGATGTGTTTCAGCTCATTAACAATTTCCTTTTCCTTCATTTCCGCCAGTAGCCTGATCAGGGCAATTTGTACTATTGGATCTTTTTGTGTTGCCATCGAAGCAATTAACGTTGTGCGCACATTTTTCTGATGATAGAATTTTCGTAAAGCATCCAGCGCTGCCAAACGCACGTTGGAATTTTCATCTTCATTCATGGCTTTTACCAATGCAGTAATAATCTCGTCATCTGTATGCTCCATTTTGTACGCAACGGTGGCACCAAGCACACGTTGGCTAGCCGACTGTTGATTATCCAACATGGCCATCAACGTTAGCTTGGTTGTCGCTACCTCTTTTCGCATTGCCTCTAACTCGGCTTGTTGGTTTGCATATTGATTGCGGATCAAGAAAAATATTCCGCCACCGATAATTAAAAATGCAAGAGCAGCAGCAACGCGATAGAATGATGGTTGAAAGAAAATTGTTTTCGTTTCTTTAACCGTCTTCAACTCTGATGTTAGAAATAAGTTAAAATCATTCTTCAGTTTTGCAGAAGGTTGAAGTGTTGTTGACTTCTCTATTGATTGCATTACTTCCTTGAGCTGATCATAAAGTTTGCGCGTTTCTTCATTGATCAACAGTTCTTTTTCCACCAAGAGCCTGTCTGCTTCTGTTAGTTTGCCATCGATGTAATCAATCAACAAGTCTTCTATTTTTTCCTTTTCCATATTCTTCAACTTTAAATTTTCTCCAACTCAAAATAATGTTCGCGCAACTTTGCGATTGCCCGGTGTACCTTTACTTTTATGTTGGCCACAGTCGTTTCCATAATGGCGGCTACTTCTTCATGCTTTAGTTGCTGAAATCGAGTGAGTATTAATACCTCTCGTTGCTCATCATCAAGCATAGCCAGGGAGCGGTGAAGCAACTCTTCACGTTCATCCTGCTCAAGGGCTTCATTTCTATCAGCAACTACATCACTCACTTTATCAACGTCTATAAAATTTGATGACTTATTTTTGTTAGCCTGATAATGATCTGAAAAAACATTGCGCGATACCTGATAAATCCACGATTGAAATCGCAGGCCATGTCGGTAGCTCGTTCTGTATTTAATCAATCGCACGAAAACGTTTTGAGTGAGGTCTTCAGCAACATCTCTATCCATCGTCATGCGCGCCAAAAAATTGAAAATACGCTTGTGGTAGCGATCAAAAAGCAATGACATCTGTTGAAGGTCACCATCCTTTACGGCCTCCATTATGGCTTCGTCTGTCATTAAATCAATGCTTTTTATCACGTTTCGGATTAGTTACCGAAAGGTAATGGAAAGGTTACAAAAGGATTTGGAATTAGGTTAATCGTTATTCGTTAGTCAATGTCGTTTCCTTAAGCTTCCATACCCTCTTCCTTTTGGAGAGGGCCGGGTGAGGTTTAAAAAAAAGAAAGCTTAAGGAAACGACATTGATTCGTTAGTGGTTAATCGATAAAAGAGACTTATCGAAAAGAATTTACCTTTTGAAGTTCGGAAACACGAGTTTGAATTTTATGGCTGATATGCGAATGATAAAAATAAGTGCGCACGATACCATTAAATTGATATTGCGATCTATACCCACGCGATGAAGGATAAGGTAAACGATGGCCCCCGCCAGACATGCCGTAGCATAAATCTCTTTGCGAAATAGTACAGGTGTTTCATTAATGAGTGTATCACGAATAACGCCCCCCATCACAGCGCTAAACATCCCCATGATGGCAGCAACCTCCGGACGAAAACCCAATGAAAGCGATTTCTCAACACCCAATACAGTGAAGAATGAAATACCGAGTGTATCGAAAAGCACAAATGTTCTTCGCATCTTAACAAGGTATTTAAAAAATATGTATGCAATGATAACCCCGATAAAAATGGCATACAGAAAATTGATATCGCTCACCCAAACCAGCGGATAGCTTCCTAAAACCATGTCGCGCAATGAGCCACCTCCAATGGCAGTTACAAAACCCATGAAACTTGCTCCGAACAAATCATCATGCTTGTCCCGCACGGCAAGTGCTCCAGAAATGGCGAAAAAGAATGTACCAAGAATCTCTAAAGTGTATTGTAATTCGGGCATGGGCCAAATATAGGTTTTGTGCTTAAAAAAAAACTTACCAAAATTGATTTACGCAACGAAAAGACCTGCCGAAAGTAATGAATTAGAATTAACCATCATCTTTGATTCGCAAGCTGCGGTCAGTTGCCAATGCGTAGTTACACCATACCACTTGATTTCTGTAGATTACAAACACCGTATAAATATACTTATAACACCAAGAAAAATTTAAATACAGCGGCTTCATTGAACGATCGTGAAGATTCATACAACGAATTTATTTTGTCAAAATTCTAGGAAATTGGATGAGTCCACGAAAAGCATTAGCTTGTACAATAGTTTAGTATTCCGGCATGTCATTCGCTAAATAAATGCACAACTTTAGCGAGCGGAAATGATTTTTAAAACGAAATGTTTACAGTGTGAATCTCACAGCAACATTTAAAAAGGTAATTTTTTCAAGTATTTTGCTGTGGAGCTTTTGCTCATGTACAGAAGAATCAATAAGGAAGAATGGTGGGGGAACAAGTACTCTTAAAGATACCACTTTAATAGATGTCGAATATGGAGCAGATGCGAAGCAGGTTTACGATTTATATCTACCTGCAAAACGAGATGGTAACACTCCCGTCATTCTGATGATTCACGGTGGCGCGTGGAAGGCAGGCCAAAAAGAAGAATTTAATTCCTACGTAAATCTAATAAAGACGAAATGGAAAGAGGTAGCCATTGTGAACATGAATTACCGGTTGGCAAGTAATACAAATAACATACACCACGATGAAATAATGGCTGACATAAACGCTGTTGTTGCAGATGTGTTAGCAAAGAAAGCAGACTACCATGTATCATCAAATATGGGTATTATGGGTGCCAGTGCGGGTGGGCAACTCGCAATGATCTATGCATACCGTTATAACGACTTTGATAACATTAAGTGTGTTGGAAATATTTTCGGCCCCAGCATTATAAACGATTGGGCGTGGTATAACAGTATTAATCTATGGCTAGGTGCATACACTGGCGATATTCTGACAGAATATGTTGGGCAATCATGGGATGCTGCTGTCTATAAAGACGTAAGCCCATATTGGAATATTGATGAGGAGAGCCAACCAACAATTTTATTTCATGGTAATCTCGACCCCATTGTGCCGGTGTACCAAAGTCAGTGGATGAATGGAAAACTGAATACGCTTGGCGTGCCGCATGAATATCATGAGTATCTAGCATTTCATAGTTTTGACAATACTCAGGCAGATGATGCAATGAATAAGTTAGTTGCTTTTTTTAAAGTGCATTTAAAATAGTTGTTGGAATGAATACAGGTAAATAAAACACCTTTCAACAACAATCTACTACTCAATAATTAACAAGAAGTAATTCTTTTTTCCTTTCTGGGTAAGTAAATATTTGCCTTGCAATAAATCAAATGCTGGTTTTTGGTTGGGATCGGTAAGCTTAATCTTGTTGATACTCACACCACCAGCTTGAATCATTTTACGCGCTTCACCTTTAGATGGGAACACTAAGTTTTGAGTATTTGAAGAAAGCAGATCAGTGGTAGTTGCACAGCTCTCATAGTCAGCCTTCGATATCGTGGTTTGAGGCACACCTTCAAACGCAGCAAGCAAGGTATCCTCATCCAGATTTTTTAATTCTTCTGTTGTCGAATTTCCAAATAGGATAGAGGATGCTTTCATCGCCTGTTCAAAGTCTCTCTTGGAATGTACCCTCACGGTGATGTCTTCCGCCAAAACTTGCTGAAGTTTTCTTAGATGAGGTGCCGTGTTATGTTCAGAAATTAATCCATCAATTTCTTCTTTTTCACGAAGCGTAAATATTTTAATAAAGTTAATGGCATCTTCATCAGATACATTCAACCAATACTGATAAAACTTATACGGTGAAGTACGCTTGGGGTCAAGCCAAACATTGCCTCCTTCGGTTTTACCAAACTTGGTTCCATCGGCTTTGGTGATCAGCTTGGTTGTTAGGGCAAATGCTTCACCACTTGTCTTTCTTCTAATCAGTTCTGTTCCCGTAACGATATTGCCCCACTGATCTGAACCTCCCATCTGGAGTTTACATTGTTTATTTTCATACAACCATAAAAAGTCATAGCCCTGAACTAACTGATAGGTAAATTCAGTAAAAGATAAGCCAGACTCTAACCGTTTTTGAACCGAGTCTTTCGACATCATATAGTTCACTGTAATATGCTTTCCGATGTCTCGGATAAAATCCAGAAAACCAAACCCTTTAAACCAATCGTAATTATTGACCAACTCTGCAGACCCAGTGCCTGCACTAAAGTCCAGAAATTTTTCAAGTTGCCTTTTTACGCAGGCTTCATTATGTCGTAGTATTTCTTCCGAGAGCAAATTGCGTTCAGCGGATTTTCCGGAGGGATCTCCAACCATTCCTGTGGCGCCACCAACAAGCGCAACGGGTTTATGTCCGCTTCGTTGAAAATGCACGAGTGTCATGATTTGAACAAGATGGCCGATGTGTAAAGAATCTGCGGTTGGATCGAACCCAATATATCCGGAGGTTTTTTCTTTGGAAAGTAATTCTTCGGTTCCAGGCATTACATCGTGCACCATCCCGCGCCAGCGAAGTTCTTCTACAAAATTCTTTTGACTCATTACAATAATTCGGGTTTGAGGTGCAAATATAGAAAAGCAAGGAAGGTGATCAAGGTTTCCGGTTACCAGTTACCGGTGACTGGCAACCGGTAACAGATAGTTTGAAAGATTAACCTTAACAATGAATCATCTTCTTTTTAAATTCTACTAGATTCCTTTTCTTCGCAAAAATTAAGAATTAGAACATGCAACAGCCAGACACACTTAATCAGGTAGCCGATTTTCACAAAACCTTTAAGCACCCAATAGTAAACCAGCCAGCCATTCCATCTGAAAATAGGTGCAAATTGCGTGTCTCTCTTATTGCTGAAGAATTAAAAGAACTAGAAGAAGGAATTCAGGAAAAAGATATTGTGGCTGTGGCCGATGCTTTAGCCGATATACAATACGTATTATCCGGTGCTATTCTAGAGTTTGGATTAGGAGATAAATTCAAATCATTGTTTGATGAAGTTCAACGCTCGAATATGAGCAAAGCATGTAATTCTAAAGAAGAGGCAGAAGCCACCATTTTACATTACATGAAAAAGGATGGAACAGAATGCTATTTTAAAGAAGAGGAAGGTAAATGGTTGATCTATCGCACTGCCGATAATAAGACTTTGAAGTCAATTAATTACAGTCCCGCAAATTTGGAGGAAATTCTCCGATAGGTAATTAGATATAAAATTCGAATTGAAAGACGGCATCTAGACCGCGTTGTTGTAATGGATTAATCGCCATTATCTGTTCTTCATTATAGGCTTTAATAAATTCAGTTCTACTGATTCGCAATTTGCTTTGACCCGGCTTAATGCGATGATATTGCATTCGCCCGGAAGCATTGGCCGTTGCGCTAAACACAAAGCTAAATTGAAGTGGAATAGGAGAGGGGATGTAGCGCATAACTAGTGATATGCATTTCTAAAGTCTATGTTAAGAAATGAATTTTGCCTGGCATTATATTGTGCTAATAAAGTATAAGCACTTTCAGGCACATACTGATGCTGATCTTCAAGCAACTCAATTTTCAGGCACAACTCACGCACATAAAAGCGAATCTGTTCTAGATTTTTACAATCGGTAGGCCTTTCAAAGTTTTTTGATGTGAACGATCTAAGTTCAATTTCAATTTTTTTTCGCTCGTAGTCAGTCATGCGATTGTGTATTATTACACAATGATAAGTAAAAAATTAACATCAAGTATATTATATGTGTGTAATAATACACAAAAGTTTTCTGATCAATTAGATTAACCATTACCCTTTGTGTAAATACATTATGACTTGATTTTAAATGTTTTACAAGTTTTCGCTAAAGTCTCAGTTTAGACATCTGTCATTTAATTTCTAAATGAAGATGAATGCAGTGCACAATTCTGAAATCGTTTTAATGTTTATATTTAAACGCACATTTTTATTTCTATGGAAAACTCTCTTACATCTCCCTTCTTAAACTTCTGGCATTTATCCATGATCATCGGATCAATCGCCATGGCAGCCATTGGCATTATTATATTTATAGTCCATAATCTTAAAGTAGCTTCTGCGGGTGACTATAAAATGAAGTATGATATTATCAATGAACAGGAAATCAAAAATTATAAAAAGGTTTTTCTGTGCTTTGGTATTGCCATGCTTATGTTCATTAACCTTTATGGCAGTGGTCATCTAAATGAAATTGGGGTTTGGTTCTTTATTTTGTTTTTTATATCCATTGCTGGCGGAACCCTCATTGCGTATGTTTCTTTCCTTATTCTTGATTTTTACTACCCAACTGTATTAAGTAAAAAATTACGCAAATGGCGCTACATGCCCAGAATTGGAAAGACAGGAAATAAGCTTAGGCTTTTAAGTGAGGAAGAAGAAGATGTGCACCTGCAAGAAGGTATGAAGGCGGAAGAAAATGTATTTTCTATTGACTATGACGTTTGGATTGATGAAAATACGGGTGAGGTTCAAATCGATAAATATCCGGGTCATCTGCAGGCTTACAAGTGTAATAGTTGTGGATTTCACACTATGAAAATTGTTCGTGAGGAGATAACCCGCCAACCAGATCAGCATTCTTCTGGTGAATTAATTAAGCATTACCAATGTCTTTATTGCAAATCTGTTCGCGCCACATCGTTTAACATCTCTACAAAAGAAGCGAATGATTATAAGAAATCGAATAAGCTTAGTTTTCTGAAAAACAAGAACATAGACCTTGTTAGGTTAGAGATTCACTCTGCTATTTCTGGCAAAAAGTTTTTTGAATTTCCTACGTTAGATCAGGCTCAACAGTTTTTGAGTGAGTACGATTCTGAAAAAGTGAAGTAGAACAAATAATGGGCAAATGCGTTCTTCGATTTAATTGAGGCATGTGTTTTGTCGGCAGAAAGATAAATAAGTGAAGATGAAGAAATCAATTTTAGTAAGTGTTGCATTCGTAATTGTTTTTGCAGCGGCAAATGGTTTTACTGTATCAGATACCACTCAGTTAAAACCGAAATCAATTTATGGTAAGGAAGCAAAGGCAGTAATTACCATTCTAGATAACAATCATTACAGTAAGCTCAATATGAACGACTCATTGTCGTCTGTAATTCTAGACGCCTACTTTCATAGCTTGGATAATAATAAGACTTATTTTCTAGCGTCCGATCTGGCAAATTTTGAAAAGTACCGATTTCAAATTGATAATTTAACACGAGCGGAAAACGTTAGTCCTGCGTATGAAATTTATTCAGTATTCCATACTCGCTTCGAACAGCGCATGGATTACATACTAAAAAAACTAATACCACAAAAGTTTGATTATTCAGCAGATGAAGCATATCAATCTGATCGCGACAAAGAATTATGGAGTAAAAATGAATCGGAACTGAATGATGTATGGCGTAAAATCATAAAGAGCCAAGCGCTAAGTTTGAAACTTGCTGGCAAACCTCAGGCAGAAATTGAAAAGATGCTAACGGAGCGATATGTTCGATTGAGAAAATCGCTTTCGCAATACAATAGTGAAGATGTTTTTAGTATGTACATGAACACTATCACGGAAGCATACGATCCACACACCAATTACCTATCACCAAAAGCGGCAGATCTTTTTAAGCAAAGCATGAGCTTATCACTTGAAGGCATAGGGGCAAGGTTACAAACTGAAAATGATTACACAAAAGTAGCAGAGGTAATTGTGGGAGGCCCTGCCGATAAAAGTGATCTTATCCATGCGAACGACAGAATTATAGGAGTAGCACAAGGAGAGACGGGTGAAATGGTGGATGTTATTGGATGGCGAATTGATGAGGTTGTTAAATTGATAAAAGGCCCTAAGGGTACTACAGTAAGGTTGCAAATATTCCCTTCAGAAACCGGCATTGCAGGTCCTTCACATTCCATTAGCATTGTTCGCGATAAAATAAAGTTGGAAGATCAACAGGCCACGAAGAAGACAATTCAATATCAGGAAAAAGGAAAGGCAATGAAGCTGGGCGTTATTACGCTACCAACCTTTTATATGGATTTTGAAGAGTATCAAAAAGGTAATCCGAATTATACCAGCACAACACGTGATGTAAAACGCCTTATCAAAGAACTTCAAACTGAAAAAATAGATGGACTTGTTCTGGATTTAAGAAACAATGGCGGTGGTTCTTTAGCAGAGGCTATCGATTTGACAGGCTTATTTATTAAAGATGGCCCGGTAGTACAGGTAAAAACTTCAGGAAATAAAATTGAAGTTGGATCAGATGATGATTCAAGCATTTCCTATTCAGGACCATTGGTTATCATGACCAACCGTTTTAGCGCTTCTGCCTCTGAAATTTTTGCCGGAGCCATTCAAGATTACCATAGAGGTGTTATTGTTGGGGAATCTACTTACGGCAAAGGAACTGTTCAAACGGTAATTGATCTTGATCGATATATTCCGGGTCAAAAAGATGAACTTGGTCAATTGAAGTTAACGTTCCAGAAATTCTATCGCGTTACCGGCAGCAGCACGCAACATAAAGGAGTAACTCCTGATGTTTTGTTGCCAAGTGCTTTGGATGCTGAGCAGTTTGGAGAAAGTTCTCAACCAAGCGCAATGCCTTGGGATGAAATAAAAGGAACGTTATATCAAAAAACACCGGTGATTAATGATCGTGTGGTTTCATCTCTTAATAGAGCATACCAAACAAGATTACAAACGGATCCGATCTTGGAGAAATATGCTGCAGATACAGAAGAAATTCGAAAAAGCATAAACGAAACAACCATCTCGCTCAACGAAACTATAAGAAAAAAGGAAATGGAGGAAGCTGAGAAAAAGAAGGCATCGAGTGATAAACTGAAAGCAAAAGTTGGCGGGGTAGAAGCCGATACAACTACCGATCTTGAGACGTTAGAGGATGAATATCTTCGTGAAGGACTTTTTGTTTTGCGCGACCTTATTTTAGCACGGATTGGTTAGTGGTTTAATATTGTATTTTTTTGTGAAGTTTAAGTAGAAACATGCGTCAGTATTTAGATTTAATGAACGATATTCTGGAGAACGGTGCTCAAAAAACAGATCGCACTGGCACAGGTACTCTTTCTGTTTTTGGCCGCCAACTTCGATTCAATTTAGCAGAAGGCTTTCCTTTAGTAACGACAAAGAAACTTCATTTAAGGTCTATCATTTACGAACTCCTTTGGTTTTTGAATGGTGATACCAATATTAAATACCTTAAAGATAATGGTGTAAGTATTTGGAACGAGTGGGCTGATAAAGATGGAAACCTTGGGCCCGTTTACGGATACCAATGGAGGAGCTGGCCAACGCGAGATGGCGGCAAGATCGATCAAATAACAAAGCTCATCGATCAACTTAAGCAAAAGCCAGATTCTAGAAGACACATGGTAACGGCATGGACTCCGGCCGATGTAGATGATATGGCGCTTCCTCCTTGTCACGCCTTGTTCCAGTTTTATGTGGCAGATGGAAAATTGTCTTGCCAACTATATCAGAGATCATGCGACACGTTTCTGGGACTTCCTTTTAATATCGCCTCTTATGCATTGTTAACCTATATGATTGCCCAGCAATGCGATTTAGAATTAGGAGATTTTGTATGGACGGGTGGCGATGTTCATTTGTATTCAAACCATTTAGATCAAGCGCGCATTCAATTAAGTCGCGCGCCTTTTAAATTACCTTCTCTAAAGATTAATAGAAAGCCAGATTCTATTTTCGATTATCAATTCGAGGATTTTGAAATCATTAATTACAATGCTCATCCATCCATCAAAGCGCCAATTGCGGTTTAGTGATTATGATTTTTAATTCTTTTTTGAAAAATTGAAAACAATATTCAAAAACATACATGGAAATATGAATATTAAGCAGTGTAAACCTATAAAGTATTAACGAAAGCATAAAAATGACGTATATTTGCGGGTCGATTAGTGAACGCAAATCCATTTTAGGCCTTTCGGAACTAATCTTTTTTTAACATGTTAAATGCCCAATGAGACAACTAAAAATTAGTAAGCAGATTACGAACCGAGAGAGTCAATCTCTGGATAAGTATTTACAGGAAATTGGAAAGGTAGACCTTATTACCTCTGATGTTGAGGTAGAATTGGCGAAACGTATTCGCGAAGGTGACCAGATTGCGCTTGAAAAATTAACGAAAGCCAATCTTCGTTTCGTGGTTTCAGTTGCTAAACAGTACCAAAATAATGGACTTACATTAGGCGACCTTATTAACGAAGGTAACTTGGGTCTTATTAAAGCTGCTAAACGTTTTGATGAAACACGTGGATTTAAATTTATTTCGTATGCCGTTTGGTGGATTCGTCAATCCATTATGCAGGCGCTTGCTGAACAATCAAGAATTGTGCGCTTACCTTTAAACAGGGTAGGATCACTTAATAAAATCTCGAAGACATTCTCTGATCTTGAGCAGAAATTTCAACGCGAGCCTTCAGAAGAAGAGTTGGCGGAAGTATTACAAGTTACAACTGATGAGGTAGTCGATACCTTGAAACTTTCAGGGCGTCATATTTCGATGGATGCGCCATTCGTGCAAGGAGAAGAAAATGGTTTGCTAGATGTATTGACAAACGATAACGAAGAAACACCGGATGCTGGCTTGATGGTTGATTCATTGCGCAGAGAAGTGCAACGCGCGCTTTCTACTTTAACGCAACGTGAGTCTGATGTGATTGCATATTACTTTGGATTGAACGGAGAGCATGCATTGACATTAGAAGAGATTGGTGAAAAATTTAGTTTAACGCGCGAACGCGTTCGCCAGATTAAAGAGAAAGCGACAAGAAGATTGAAGCAGAGTTCTCGAAGCAAAACATTGCGTTCGTACTTAGGCTAGTATTTCATCTTGATACATATTAAAACGGCAACCCGAAAGGTTGCCGTTTTCTGTTTAATGAAATTAGATTTAAATTGACTTCCCCATCAAAGTCACTTGCCCCAAGGACTCGGATGCTTCTACAACACCAACTCTACATTCGTTTAATTTTAATATATATGCATGATAAAGATCAGCATCTCGGAGACCGGTGACACTGATCGGGATAAAAATTGATGACGCTTTAATTAGGCAACGTAAAAGAGAACACAGAACCTTTACCTATCTCACTCTTTACCCATATTCGTCCACCGTTCTTTTCAATAAATTCTTTGCAAAGAATTAGACCGAGTCCTGTTCCTTTTTCATTAGCTGTGCCTTGTGTAGAATGTTTTGTTTCAATTTTAAAAAGTTTATCAATTACCTCTTTGCTCATACCAACACCAGTATCAGATATTGAAACCTGCACTTCGTTGTTTGCGCGTTGAAGCGTAAGCGCAATCACCCCACTTTCAGGTGTAAATTTTATTGCATTTGAAATAAGATTGCGTACCACTGTGTTGACAGATTGCTGATGAGCATGTACAATTACTTCATCTGTGGTCTCGCTTAATATTGTGATGTTTTTATTTTGAGCTTGTGTATTTAGTAATTCTTTATTTTGTTGAAGCACTGCAGCAAGATCAAAAGCAACTGGTTTGAATTCGATGTTACCTGTTTGCGAGCGCGACCATTCTAATAAATTTTCCAGTAAGACAAATAAATTCTTCAGTGACTTATCTAAATCTTTTGCAAGCATCTGAATTTCTTCTTTGCTCAAACTATCCAAATGATTGATAAGTAAACCGGAGAAAGATGTGAGCGAATTTAACGGGCCTTTCAAGTCATGACTAATGATGGAAAAGAATTTATCCTTTGTAGCATTGAGGTTTGATAACGTCAGATTTTTTTCTTTCACTTCATCATTCGCGGCTTTCAAAGCAATGTTCGATTTCCGTTTCATCGTATAAAGGTAAATCCCCAATAGACTGATGATGACGCCCAGAACGATGATGATAATTAAAAAGTTTTGAATTTTCTTTTGAGTGATCAATTCCTTTTCGCGTTGAACGCGATCTATTTCCAATTTATCAATTTGAGTTTCTTTTTTTGTGAGAAAGTAAAGGCTTTGCATTTCTAAAATCTGATGTTCACTTTTCTCATGCTGAATAAAATCGTGAATAGCCAAATAGAGATCTTTATACTCCAGCGCTTTTTTGTAATTACCTATGGAAGAACAACACATTCCTAAATACTCATAACTCTTTCTGATTTCTTCCTGGCTTTGAGATTCACGAGCGGCCTCCAGACCCAATTGTAAGTTAGCAATAGCCCGCTTCAGATTTTTCTGTTGATAATAAATCGCTCCAATATTATTGTATGATTCAGCCATTCCCTTTTTGTCTTTCAACCGCTGCCTGATTTCCAATGCCGCCCCATGGTTGGCCAAGGCGCGTTCATTATTCTTCATTGACTGGTAGAGAATGCCAATGGTATGCAAGGAGATGGCTTCTTTCTTTTTATCCTTTTCATTCCTCCGGATAGCTAATGCAGTCTTATGATTTTCTAATGCCGTGGTAAACTTACCTTGCATCAAATCCAGATTACCTAAATTGAAATATACTTCGGCTTCTGTTTCCCTATCATCAAACTGATCTTTATATCCGAGGGCCAACTCGTATTGTTCAAATGCTTTTTCGATGTGTCCCATCGCTGCATGATTTCTTCCTAAGGTATTGAGAATCACAACGAATGTAGGAACGTCTTTCGATTGCTCATTTAGGCTCATGCACTGATCAAGATATTGAATGCTCTTTTCGTAGTCGCTTACCTCTTCAAATATTCTCGCAATGGCGAGATAGGTAAATACTCGCTCGTGGCGGAGGTTTAGAGAATCCTCCAACATAAGCGCCTGCGTGAAGTAATTCATTGCTCGCTCATAGTTGTTCGCTTGAACTAGATAGATGAGACCAAGTTCGGTTAAGGCTTTAGCTTGAGTGGGTTGATCATTATCTTCCATCGCTCTAATTAGGAGCGATGTGCTAGATTCAATATTCTTTTCAATTGCCTTTTGATTATCATCTTCAAAAAAATGGTTGTACCACTTCACATCAGCCGGATGTTGCCCTGCTACGAGTTGAGTAAAAATCAAACTCAGCAAAAAAGAAATGTAAATTGTTTTTATAAAATGAGGCACTCGGTTAAGTCTATTTAAATGTGGTGAAAAAGTGAAAAGATAATAAAGTAAGGTTCGTCTAAATCTTACACCTTATCCAATGTCGTTTCCTTAAGCTCCGCTGAAATCCTCTCTTCGGAAGAGGAACCAGGTGAGGCCATAAAAAGAAGCTTAAGGAAATGTAATCCTGCAAATGTGTAAAATCATTTTTGTCGTACAATTTTATTTGCAATAAATTGTGAACAATCTAAAAGTAAAAAACAATATGATGCTTGAACAAACCATGCGCTGGTACGGACCGAAAGATCCGGTAAAGTTGTCGGATATAAGGCAGTCGGGGTGCACAGGTGTCGTTACAGCGTTGCATCATATCCCGGTAGGAAATGTATGGCCAATTGATGAAATCAAAAAAAGAGTGTTGGAAATAGAAAATGCCGGCATGACGTGGACAGTGATTGA
Source organism: Cytophagales bacterium (assembly GCA_038241205.1). Taxonomy (GTDB): domain Bacteria; phylum Bacteroidota; class Bacteroidia; order Cytophagales; family Cyclobacteriaceae; genus Chryseolinea. The sequence goes on along the minus strand of JBBRFY010000025.1, from coordinate 3,684 downwards.
AAGTTTACCTGTGCATGAAGACATCAAGCGTCAGTCGGGAAATTACCTTACCTATATTGAAAATTATAAGCAGAGTTTAAAAAATGTAAGCGAGTGCGGACTTAAAGTAGTGACCTATAATTTTATGCCAATCTTAGATTGGATGCGAACCGATATATCGTATTCCATGATTGACGGGAGTAAGGCATTGTATTTTGAACGCAGCGCTTTTATAGCCTTTGATCTTTTCATCCTCAATCGGCCTGATGCTGAAAACGATTATTCGCAAGAGGAAATAGCAAAGGCAAAATCCTATTTTGGAAGCGCAAATGACGAGATGAAGCAACGTCTTTATCGCAATTGCATGCTTGGGTTACCGGGTAGCGATGAAGCGTTCACGCCATCAGATATTCTTTCATCTCTTAAATTATATGAAGGTATTGACGCTAAAAAATTAAAAGAACATCTTTTCTTTTTTGTTGAACAAATAATTGCTCTCGCAGAGGAGTGTGATTTGAAGATGGCCATTCATCCTGATGATCCTCCGTATCCCATTCTTGGTTTGCCTAGAATTCTCAGTACCGAAAAAGAGGCTAAAGAATTGATTGATGCAATACCATCACCATCGAATGGAATTTGCTTTTGCACAGGCTCATTTGGTGCCCGTGTTGATAATGATTTAATAGGAATGGTAAAACGATTGGGTGATCACATCCACTTTCTTCATTTGCGCAGTACGAAACGCGATGAGCATGGAAATTTCTATGAGGCCAACCATTTAGAAGGAGATGCAAACATGGCAGCCGTGATGAAAGAAGTGGTAAGCTTAATGCAACGAAGAAAAGTTTCTATCCCTATGCGTCCGGATCATGGACATCAAATGTTAGATGATCTAGGAAGAGAAACCTATCCGGGCTATTCCGCCATCGGGCGGTTGCGCGGACTGGCTGAGTTGCGTGGTTTGGAATTAGGGATTAGAAGTGTGATGTTTAGGGCTTAATAGTTTTGGTGAGTTCAACATTAAAGCAGAAAGCTTATGTCTAACGTCTAGCTTCTAACGTCTAAATACTATTACCTGTCTGAAATCAAGGTATCGAACTTGAAACTTTGCTACCTTGTGAAATAAATTCTATGTTATGAAAAATGTACTCTTTGTGTTATTAATTTTGGTTTGCTTTTGCGTTCAGGCACAACCTACCTCTTATGGAAATTTTAAACTGGCGGATCAGGAAATTATTTACCAAAAAATTTCGGTAGCGGATTCTATAACACCACAGAAACTTCAAGCATTTTATAGTGCACTTTCGTATGTTTCGAATATTAAAATGCAGCAAGAAGGATTGGCATTTGATGTGACCGATATTATTGTTGATTATAAGAAATTTCAATTTAGTCAGGTGAATCTGCAGCCGATTATGCAAACCGGAAAATTTAGCGGTGCTGTTGTAATTGGTGTGAAAGATGGTAAATACAGACTTACCTTAAGTTCCATTCAGATTATGGGCGATATGGGATACAAGAAAATTATCGCGCGTGATAATCTTACCAATTACGCCACCAAGAATAGTGGAACAGTGTTATCCACCGATTGGTGTAAACCCAATATGCTCGGATTGTTAGACCAAGCCTTTAGTGATAAACTTTTGTATGTAGAGAAAAATCAGAAAGATAAAGGAGATTGGTAAGAGGGAAATCGTTATCCGTTAATCGTTAATCGTTGATCACTCTATCAAAAACAGTAGTCTGCCGACCGTTGACTGTTGTCTGTGGACTATCGACCATTGACTATCGACTACTCACTTTCCTTTTTTATGTCCCGTTTAGCGCATTATATTTGCGACCGAAAAATTAGAATTAAAGTTTCATGAGATTAGCTCAACTCGCCAGAAAAATATCCATTCGTCAAACTGATATTGTAGATTTTCTAACCAAATCAAACGTTGTAGTTAGCAATGAGGCGAATGCTCGATTGGATGATGAGCAGGTTAAAATTATTCTTCAGCATTTTGCACCTTCGTTTCTTGAGCAAACGATAGTGGATAATGAGGCGTTGGTTACTGAAAATAAGACTGAAGAAGGTATAGAGGTTATTAATCCAAATGCAGTTGTTGAGGAGAATGAAATAATTGCAGTCACCGAACCATTAGAAGTATTTGGTCTTTCAACGGAAAACCCAAAAGAAGAAAGGATAGAAGTAATAAAAGCACCCAAGGCTGATCTTCCGGGCTTAAAAGTTATTGGCAAGATTGATTTACCAGAACAAAAAAAGAAAGAAATTCTGCCTGTTGAAGAAAACGAAAAGGTAGAAGTTGTTGCTTCAAATTCTGAAGTTGATCCAAAGCCAAGACCGTTACGAACCAAAAATAGTGATCATAATAGAAGAGAGCGAAATATTCGATCAATGAATCCGATAGCACTTCAACGCGAGCGCGATGCGCGTGAAGCAGAAGAAAAACGAACAGAAAATGCTGTTAAAGAAAAAGAGAAACGAACAGCATATTATCAAAAAAGAGTAAAGGTAAATCCACCAACAAAATCTGCGAGGATGTTTAACGAACCGGTTGAAGAATTTGTGGCTCAAAAAAGAGAGGCGCCTAAAACTGCGTTAGGAAAATTGGTTAGATGGTTTACCAATGGTTAGCGATTTTTTCATTTTATTATCCAATGTCGTTTCCTTAAGCTTCCATACCCACTTCCTTTTGGAGAGGGCAGGGTGAGGTTTAAAAAAAGAAAGCTTAAGGAAACGACATTGTTTTATTATCTCAGAAAATCCAAAACTGGAACCAGACTTTCATTTGGCAACTCTTCCATGGGAGTATGACCGGCACCAGAAATAATTACGAGCTTCGATTCGTTTATGGCATTGTTAAATTGATAAGCACTTTTAATTTTTATCAACCTATCTTCTTGACCCCAGAGAATTAGTGTGGGCACAGTGATTTTAGAGATGCTATCGATTGGAGGATTTTGAAGTTGCTGAAAGCGTAACCACGTGGCGTGTCGATTACCTTTCCGAAGCATAAGATCAAAATAGCGATCAATTAATTGAGGCGTAATCAATTTTGAATTTGCATATACCTTTTTAATGTTTAAAGAAAACATCCAACGACAGGTAATATGTTCGAATGCAAATGATGCATGTTTCGATCTAAGAAGTTTAAAAATTAATGGTGCACTATTATGTTGTTCATCACCAGCAGCGGTAATAAAACCTGCGGCATCAATTAAAATTAGTTTTGTAATGCGATTGGGTTTATGCAGTGCAGCTTGCCAAGCCACTTGTCCACCCATTGAATTACCTGCAATAGAAAAAGTATCCACGCCAAGTGAATCGGCTAATTCAAAAAGTAGTTTCTCATAATTGTTGATGGAATAATTTTCTGATGCATTCGGCCCCGTTAATCCATGTGCGGGAAAATCAAACGAAACAGTTGTGAAATATTTACTCAAGGAATCTTGCCAAACTCTCCAAGTATGCAACGAAGAAAGGCTTCCGTGAAGTAAAAATAACACTGGCCCATTCCCCGTTATTCGCATGTGTACTTTGGCATCGCTAAGTTGGCTGTAGCGAGACTCTGGTGTAAAGTATGTCTTTTCAAGTTCTTCAACCGGAATGTCTTTTCGATAGCCTAGAATAAATAACATAAACAAGACAACAGCTACAATACCAATGATTTTTATAAACCGACTCATGGATTAGTTGAA
>JBBRFY010000024.1:0-27177 GCA_038241205.1 Cytophagales bacterium | reverse complement strand
ATGGGATATCCCATAAATACAAATTTTGATGACTTTGCATTTACCTTAGGCAAAAGTGGAGAGAATGGATTTATTTCTTCTAATCGAAATAAAAATGATGATGACGTATTTGCCATATCAATAAATCTTCAAACATTTCCATTGCAGATAGAATGTGTCGTAAAATTCAAGATGGATTCATGGAACGATAATGTAGATTTAAAAATCTTACCTGCCGCGCGCATATTTCTCATAGACAATAGTAATAACAAAACAATACAAAGCACGGTGGCAGATAAAAATGGAAAATTTAAATTAACTATTCCTTATTTAAGTCAGTATAAAATAAAAGTTGAAAGTGGCAGCGATGTGGTTTCGCAATTGGTGAGTCTCGATATTTCAAAATTTAGAAATCCCGACAATCAGTTCGAAATTGTGGTGGTGAAAAATGATTACTGAACTATAAAAAAATTCTGATGGCATCCAATATGTCCAAAGCCTCAAATACTTTTCTATATACTTTCGGGTTTAGTGTTTTATTTGTTTTTCTTGTTTATAACTCATCCGCGCAAGAGAAAGTATTGGTTCAAATCAAAACATTTGATCAACAGCTAAAGCCGGTATCCAACGTTAGTGTTTCCCTTAATGGAAAAGAGTTTATACCCATAGAACGAACAGCAACCTTCCATGAAGTTGATAAGGTAGATCTTCCTCCAAAGTTTGTAAAGGTGAACAATGAGGAAATTGAAGCGGAAAGTTGGGTGTACAGTAAGGGTGTAATCGAAATTATGTTGCGAAAAAAAAGGTATAAAATAATCACCATTTCGCTACGCACCAGCGGTGATAAACCGGTTGTAAAAAGGGATGTTAAATTTTCGGGCGTTAAGGATGTTACGATTACAACAGATGGCGAAGGAAACGCAAAACTACCGTTGGCGCTAAATGAAACTATTCAAATGCGTCAATTCACTATTACAGGGTATACTGTTAAGAAAATGACATCGGGCGAAAATGAACGTGTGCTAATCGTGGAGCCCATCCAAGAAAAATCGAAAGAAGATTTAACGCAGACTGAAAAGGGTATAGCGGAAACCTTTGATCTTAGGAGATTAGATTCAATACAATCGCTTACCGTATTTTATTCAATTTTTAAGAATTACGAAATTGCGCAACTTGATGATGCCTCAAAAAAAAGAATTGATGCAAAGTTTGATCAGTTGGTGAATCAATTAAATGTTCAAAAACAAAACAGAATGGTTGGGAAGATATCCGACTCCTCATTTGTGAAGAGTGATGTTAAAAATTTATTAGAGCAAGCAAAATCTGAGAGTAAGCAATTGAATAATTTGCAGAGTGATTTTTACGAGAAAATAAAAATCATAAATGCAAAACTTGAAAATGGCGCTTCTACACTTTCCCAGCAAGAGCGTGCAGAATTGCTGGATAACTTGAGTACATTGGAAACTGTGTTGCAGGAAAACGAAACTAAATTTTATGAGAATTTATCGAGCTACCGATTAATACTTTCGTCTATGAAATCAACTTTCTCAGACGTTCAAAATTTGGAAGATCAGTTGGGTAGGAGCGAAAGTCAGCGCAAAGAAGATCAACGTATTTTTCAGCAAAAGATGCTTATCATTTTAAGCATCGCCATTGTGTTTGCACTGTTGATTATGTTTTTGATCTATCTGCGCATGAGATTAACCAAGCAAACCGCAGCGCTACAGGTAGCCAACGATAAAATTAAAGCGGTAAACGAGAATTTAGAATTTCTAGTGTATGAACGAACTCGCCTTCTAAAGAATGCACACCGCGAGATGGATATTTTTTTATATCGTGCCTCACACGATTTACGATCTCCCATTTGTTCAATTTTAGGTCTCAGCAACATTGCGCGACATAGTCACGGTGAAGAATTAATGGAGTTGATTTCACGTGTATCTCAAACCGCTACACGCATGGATCGCATGCTTAATAAACTCCGTATTATTAGTGAAGTGAATCAGCCAACCAACTTCTCGTCTATTAATCTCTTGCAGCTTATGCAAGGTGTAATGAAGGAATTTACCTTTAAAATTCAAGACCATAATATTCAAGTAACGATAGAGTGCGCTGCAGATATTGAATTTAGTTCCTATCCCGATTTAATAGAAACCATATTTCGCAACCTACTCGATAATGCTTTGTTTTTCTCTTCGGTTGAAAAGAACCGTACAGCCTTGGTGCAAATGAAGGCACACATAGAAAACAATCAAATGTCGATTCAGATTTACGATAATGGAATTGGAATTGAAAGTCACTTGGTGAGCAAACTTTGGGATATGTTCTTCGTAGGAACGACACATTCGAAGGGTAATGGTTTAGGATTATATGTAGTGGCAAAAGCAGTTCAGACTTTAAATGGCCATCTTAATGTGCAAACTGAGTTTGAGGGCTTTACTATTTTTACCGTTACCCTGCCCGTAAATACGCGCTTGACAACCTCATTACTTTTGGAAAATAATGCGCTAGAGCTTGCGCGCTAATAAATACAAAAACGTACGATTTTAGTAGTGCGATGATTTTGTAAATAAGTGCTGTAGAATATTAATGCGTGAGATTTGTGATGTACTCTATCGGAGAACCAGGCATTAAGAGAGTTGACGGTGTTCGATTGGCATAGGTAATTGAATATTTCGTAGTAAAGAGTTAACAAAAAAAATCATTTCAAAAACAATGGCATGCTAGACTGGAACAAAATACTGTTTAATGACGCGCCCATCAGTTTCTTTTTTGAAATTGTATTGCGCTCGGTCATTATGTTTGTGGCGCTCATTATTGTTTTAAAAATTGCAGGCAAACGCGGTATAAAGCAGCTTTCAATTTTTGAGTTGGTAATCATCATTTCATTAGGCTCAGCAGCTGGCGATCCGATGTTATATGAAGATGTTGGGGTTCTGCACGCTGTCATGGTATTTATAGTCGTATTACTTCTCTATCGTTGCATAACCTGGCTCACAGGTAAAAGCGAGTTGGCAGCGAGGTTTTGGAAGGCAAACCTGAATGCTTAATAGACAATGGCAAATTTTCCTTTCAGAAGTTCGATCGCGAAAGTTTAGCCGCAGACGAATTTTTTGCGGAGTTAAGGTTAAGAAATATTGAGCATCTCGGTCAGGTAAAGAAAGCGTATATCGAGACTTCGGGTGAGATCAGTGTTTTCTTTTATGAAGATAAAGACGTTACCGCTGGTCTTCCCATATTACCTGAGGTATTTGATGAACGCGTTGAAATAATTCTAGAGGCTGGAGCATATTGCTGTTGCCACTGCGGGGAAATTTTTGAGTTGAATCCGGGAAATCATACCTGTTTAAATTGTGAAGGAAAAAAATGGGTTTTACCGATGAATAGCAAGCGGATATCTTAGAACGGTTGTTAAATATCTTCGCTAAACTAATTATACTTTATCACATCAGATCTGTCATCTCCAATGGCAATGGTAATTTTGACAAGAAATCATTTGAAGAATGTCGATTAATGTATTTTCTCTATTTTCAGTTTCACGTTTTCTTTTGCCTCGAAGCGCGCAGAGAAAATAACGGGCTAAACAGAAACATTAAAAAAGGATCAGCACAATGCTAAAAACAGTTTAGGATAAAATCCATTTGTTCTTTTCATCATGATGATCCTCTCTGATCAGTGCCTATCAAGGATTATACTTCTTCCTCCAAAGATTCGTAATTAACGCTTGACTCTGCAATCTCCGTAAGAGATTCGTCCGTTTCCTTTTCTTCATCAAGCGTTGCGCCTAGAATATTTTTCACATCTTCTAACCCTAATGTTTTTGCCAGTTGAGCCAATCCACCATAGGTAGCGATTTCGTAATGTTCAACTTTTTGAGCTGCTATAATTAAACCAACGTCACGCGTTGCTGTACCTTCTTCGGTATCCTCTATTATAGATTCACCTTCCTTCACTAATCCTTCCATCGCATCACATTTTTTAGCCTGTGCTTTCTTCCCTAAAATTTCGAAAACTTGCTCAAGCCTTTCCACATGCGTTTTGGTCTGTTCCAAATGAGTAGCGAATGCCTCTTTCAATTCTACAGAGGTGGCTGCCTTTTTCATTTTCGGTATCGCTTTTACCAGATGTTTCTCAGCCCAATAAATATCTTTTAATTCATCGGTAAAAAATTCTAGAAGTGCCGACTGATTATCAGCCGAAACATTTTTATTCATTGCCTTGTTTTTTGTAGTCGCCATTTTGTGTATTTGTTTAATTGTGAATATTTATTGATCGTTATCTTTTTGTAGCCTTCTTAATTTCCTTATCCACTTCCTGTTGCGTCACTTGCGCTTCCATTTTTATGGGCGACTCTATGAATTTTATATCCTTACCTTTATTCCATGGTCCGCGCATATCTTTTTCGCCATGATCACCTTCACCTGTAGAATCGTTATAAAACTGTACTACTATTTCTGGCGTGGGTGCAATTTTTCCGATTACAAGTTTGTCTTTGCTTATTGTGTCAAGCGCGGTCATAAATGCTTTAAGGTGCGTAATTTCCCGTGTCATTAGAAATTGAAGTGCATCCTTACTTCCAGGGTCGTCACAAAAGTTAATGAGTCTTTCGTAAACTATTTTCGCTCGCGCCTCTGCCGCAATATTACTACGAAGATCCACATCGGGCTCTCCGGTAATTTTTAAATAATCGGAAGTCCAAGCATTACCTTGCGAATTAAATAAACCTACACCGCCTCCACCAGCAATGGCGATAAGCGGATCGGCTTCAGCTGCTTCGCGATTTTTCTTCATTGGTTTTAAATGCATACGCGCCAAAGTCCCAATTATTTCCAAATGACTTAGCTCTTCTGTTCCAATGTCCATCAACAAATCTTTCAAAGCCATATCCTCACAGTTAATACCTTGAACAGAGTACTGCATTGCAGCAGCAAGTTCTCCATTGGCTCCTCCAAATTGTTCTAACAACATATTACCAAAGCGAGGATCTGGCGTGTCAACATGTACGGTGTACATTAATTTTTTTATATGATGGTACATATGCTTTTGGATTTAAATTTTTCGTAAAGAAATTATCAGAAATAATGCCTAAAAAAGTTGAGGTAGCCCGAACCACTTCGGACATACTAAAATTAATTTGAATCTATTTAAAAAATGCTGTCAATAACCCTTTTCATAGATTGAATAAAGTAAATTGATCAACTGCGTGAATTTAAAATGTATGATGGAGCAAATCCTTGAGGAAAAATTTTCCCAAGTGTTACTTTTTTACCGCGAATGAATGCATGAAAACGAAAGGAGCTATCAAATTTTTGAGAGGTAATTGTAACTTAAATATTTTAAATATGGATTCTTCTACTTTACACACGGAGTATTCCGAATAATATCGTTAACGATAAAAAAATTTATTTTAGAACATATGAATAAGTCGGGTCAATAAATAGATTTTTCGTTGCATTCAACTTTTACCAACTTGAATTTTTTTTGAATGGAAAAAAGTTATTATCAAACTAAAAAAAAAGGGTTTCTGATTATGAATCAGAAACCCCTTTCGCATAAATGCAACTCTTATTTTGCCAGTTTAATTTTTAGGCTTTGTCATTGGCATCTCCTTCGAGAACTTCCCATTTTCATCAACCCAAACACGCGACATTTTATCTTGGTCATCTTTCAATTCTAAATAATAACCTTTTTTGTTTGCTTCTGAATTTTCCCAATAACCTGTAACCTCTTGATTTTTATATTCGCTATTATCATAAAACGATTTTAATGTAGGCGATACATTTCCCCAATCGCCTTTTTTGTAACTCTGAACATATGTTCCCTTTTTGTCATAGTATGAAACGTATTCGGAGTCTGAGTTCATGTAATTTCCATAATAGCCATCGCCCAGTTCGTACCATTGCACTGTTTGATCCAAATTTTTTGCATTCCTTTTACTCCAATCTTTTTGAAGACGATCATTCACTGTTTTATCAGATGATTTTTGTGGATACTGTTTTTCCGGAGTTGTTTGAGCGAATGCTGCTGTTGCAAGTGTGACTGACAACACTATGCAACTAAGATATTTTGCTGTTTTCATTTTGTTATGTTTTAGTTTTAAAAAAGATGTTTGAATAATTAATTAAAGTTTCAAAAAGTTTTCAATCTTTTTTACCTAAAGGAAGAAAGCTTAATGAATTGGCGCCTTCGTGGGCTTGCGAATATTCTTCTTTTGAGGGAAGATATCTTTGCAAGTCCCACAAGGCATTTAGTAAAGAGTTATTTGAAAAAGTATTGTACCGAATTATACTTTCATTTTGTCTGAAGTATAATTAATTAGATGTTTACCTTTTCCGGCAACCTCATCTACTTCATTATTAAACGCGTCTTTTATCGTGGCTCCAATTGAAGAATTGTTTAACATATCTCCCACCTTGCGCGCACCTTTCACTAATTTTTCTTTCGTTATTGTTCCTTCTGGAGCAAGCAACGTCCCGATTGCCACACCTACTGCAGCTCCTGCGATTAGGCCTCCAATTAAAAGCTTTGTATTCATTGTATTTATTATTTTAAGTTATAGTTAATAAGCTTATCTCTTTGTAAAATGTTTCACTAAAGATTTGCAATCTATTCGTGCTCCACTAAAGCATCGCGCAGCGATCTAACTTTATCATGATCAGCCTTTATTAAATGATACTGGGCTACTATTAAACTTCTTTGTTCAACACCTAACTCATCATCTTCTTTCTTCAACGACTTTTCATAGGTATCAACCGCTACATCTTCTCCATACTCGCAAGAGTCAAGAATGAGTTTTCTATCGTTGCCTGTTAATGCTGCCTTTACATCCATCCACGCGCGAAAGAATTTTCCAGAGATTTTAGTTCCTTCTGCTGGTTCTCCTCCTAAACGAATAACTTCTTCTGATAATTCTGCTCTACAATTCTCACTGGTCTCAATAAGATCAGAAAATAAAATTTTTAGATCATTATCTTCCGTTTCTTTTGTTGCTTTCTCATACCCTTCAATTCTGTCATTGTTAATTTCAATGAGCGAATTTAAAACGTCAATTGTTTTTTCGTATTCCATAATTTTAAAATTTAATAGTTAGTAATTAAGTTATCAATCTATTGTAAAGAAATGTGCCAGTTTGTTTTTCTAAATATTTATGGCGTATAGAATAGAAATTTGCGTATTCAATTTTGTACAGTGTAGATTTTTATTTCATTCGGGAATTTTTTTCCACGAAGTGTGAGACTGTAAAAAGCTTTTCGGAAAAATAATAAAGAGCACATCGTTACAGGATGATAGGATTTATAAGAGGCTGAATCAATATTGATGAAATGCTAACTCACAATTAAAGTTATGGTGCTAAGCAACGTTGGAGAAAACATTGAGAATGTGGTAATGTTTAGAGGAGAACGTTCAATATTTTGCTGTAAGTAAGAATGGGTCGCAGTCTATACCAGCCAAAAATAACAAGGAAAGAATTAATGATTATTGATCTACCGGTAAATAGATATTAAATACAGCTCCTGCATTCGGTTCACCTGCTGCCTCTATATAACCGTTATGGTTGTCAACAATCTTTTTTACAATGGCGAGACCAATTCCAGTTCCGGCATATTCACTTCTTCCATGAAGGCGTTGGAAGACGCCAAAGATTCGATCTTTGTATTCGGGTGCAAAACCAATTCCATTGTCCGATAGATGAATGTGGCAATATGTTTCCTCATTTTTTAATTCCCCAACTTCAAATATTTCTCCTTTACCTGTGCGACCGTTTATTATAACTTCTGGTTTTGTTCCAGCCTTTGAAAACTTCAGCGAGTTGCTGATCAAATTGTATAGAAGTTGTCTCATTTGGAACGGAATAATTTCCACTTCGCATTCGCATCGGATTTCCAATGTTGCTTCTTTTAGTTCCAGCTCTTCTTTTAGATCTGCTTTTACATCATCAATAATTTTACAAAGATCTGTTTTTATGAAAGTACGATCTTGAATGTTCGTTCGGGAATAGGTGAGTAGATCACTAATGAGAGTTTGCATACGTTGTGCAGCGTTATACATTCGTTGAAACTTGTCTTTTCCATTAGCTGATAAATTGTGGAGCTCCTTCTCCATTAACTGCAATGCGAACGTTTGAATTTTTCGAAGTGGTTCTTGAAGATCGTGACTTGATATATAGGTAAAGGACTGAAGCTCCTTATTCATTTTATCCAGGGCAATATTTTTTCGTACCAGCTCAAAGCCCTTTAATCTTAGTTGGTCATTTGCCCTTTTCTTTTCCGATAGATCGTGTGTAACTTTAGAGAAGCCGACCACCTCATTTTGTTCATTTTTGATAGCTGTGATAACAACGCTGGCCCAAAAGAGGGTTCCGTTTTTCCGTACACGCCACCCTTCTTGGCTTGCTCTACCTTCTTGGTTTGCCTGGTCTAATAATTTTTGAGGAAGATCATTTTTTTTATCCTGTTCAGTATAGAAGACAGAAAAATCTTTCCCTATAATTTCTTCTTGTGCGTATCCCTTTATTTTTTCGACTCCCTTATTCCAGCTTTCAATTATTCCCAAATGGTTCAAATATAGTATCGCATAGTCTTGCACATCTTCTATCATCAAATGATACCGCTCTTCGCTTTTCCGAAGTGATTCATTTAACATGTTAAGTTCTCTCGTTCTCTCGTTTACTTGTTTTTCCAATTGGTTCGTAAATACTTTTTGATCTTGTATATCGGTGCTTGTGCCTACCCACATTTGTATTTTTCCCTTCTCATCTTTTTGCGCTGAGGCCAGACTTAATTGCCACCGATGTTCACCATCATGTCTTTTAAATCGATGCTCGAAAAGAAAATCTGTTCCAGTAGCGATGGCGTGTTGCCACGCATTCATGCTGCCTTTGCGGTCATCGGGATGAAGCAGTGCAATCCATCCATTTTTATTTATTTGTTTTGGTGTTAAACCAGAATAATCGAAAACTGATTTGTTATAATAATTGAAATTACCTTCAGGATCAGATGTCCAAATTTGTTGAGGCAGCGAACTTGCTAGAAGTCTAAACTTTTGCTCGCTCTCTTGCAACTCCTGCTCGCGTTGTTTCTCTTCAGTAATGTCCCTCAGTGTTCCGATCATTTTGAGAGGCTGATGATCTTTATCGTAGAAGACTTTTCCCTTACCTTCTATCCAATGCATAGATTGATCGTTCCAAATCACTCGTGCCTCATAACCCAAGTAACCTGAAGTAAGTGCTTTTTGAAAAGCATTTTCCCTAATAAGCATATCATCTGGATGGAGATGTCCAATAATTTGTTGATGCGTTAATTCAACCTTTTCTTTATATCCTCCAATAATTTCAAGATATCGTTTTGAATAGTTAGGTGTGTTTGTTTTTAGATTTAATTCCCACGTGCCTAGCTCACTTGCTTCTACTACTATCTTAAGTCTTTCTTCGTTTTGCTGAATTTTCTTTCGTGCTTCTACTTTTTCAGTCACTTCAGTAACCGAAGCAATGATGCCTGAAATTTTGCCGTCATCTTCTTTTAAAGGATTGTATAAAAAATCAAAATTAAAAATCGCTTCTGTTCCATATCGATTTATAGGAATAGGCACTTCGTTACCTTGGTATGGAATACCCGTACTCAGAACGCCTGCCAATATGGAAATCATGGCGTCTTTTGCTTCTGGTAAAGATTCGAAAAGTGGTTTACCTAGTATAGCAACTTCTTCTCTACTCGCTAGTCTTAGAAAGGCTTCATTTGCCATTTCGACTACAAATTCGGATCCTCGTAAAATTGTTATTCCAACTGGTGCTTGCTTCACCATTTCGCGAAATTTTTTATCTACTTCCTCTATTTTTTGCCTTGCCATTACTTGGTCTGTTACTTCGGTGGCTATGGCGACAACGCCCGAAATACTTCCATCAGTTTCTCTAAGTGCTTCGTAAACAAAATTGATATAGGTAGTTTCGGTTTTTCCATTACGCAACTGAACCGGTCGTTCATTGGCTTCAAACTTTGTTCCGGTAGTAAAGACGCTATTAATCAGATCTTCTAAGCCTTGATTTTTTGCTTCAGGCAACCCTTCAAAAATAGGTTTGTTCATTACCTGATTAGCGTTTTTCTCCCACAACGCAAGCATCTGTTCATTGGCAATTTCTACCACGTGATTTTCACCTCTAAAAATGCACATGGCCACAGGAGCCTGCATAATGTTATTAATAAATCGTGTGTTACTTTCTTGTAGTGCATTGGCAATACGTTTCTTTTCTGTGGTTTCGATTACCGTAACTAACACGCCTCCTACAGCACCATTTTCTTTTCGGATAGGGCTGTATGAAAAATGAAAATAACATTCTTCTACAAATCCATTTCGATTTAACGGCAACATAAAATCCAGAAATCCTATCGGTACACCTTTCATCACGCCATCGAACATCGAACCAATAATATTCCAAATTTCTGAAAAGGTGTCGCGCGTACTGATGCCAAGTGCTTTCGGATGTTTGGATTTTCCAAGGATTGGTCGGTAACCATCATTATAAAGTTGTGTATAATCGTCTCCCCATGCGATGTACATTCCGAAAGGATTTTCTAACATAATGGCTACAGTAGTACACAAACTTTGCGGCCAAAAATTTGGATCTCCTAAAGAAGTTTTACTCCAATCCTTTGCTCTAATTAATTCACCCATTTCTCCACCACCCGAAAGAAAGTATTGATTATTGGTTGTTACCTGCATTTCAATAATTTTTTTTAATGTCAATTAATGTATGAGAAAAAGAAGTTTCAAGTAACGATAGTATAGAATTAATGTGCCATTTCTCAAATCGTTTTGATATCGGTTCAACATGAGATGACAATAAAACTAATCGTTGGCTTCTAGAAGTGTTTCCATTTTATTTTAGATTTCTCCACTTCTTTTTAAGTCACTACCGATGGCCGTAGAAATAAATGCTTGTGGTGTACACTATATTCTACACAACAATAATTGTGATCAATTTAAACTAGATGATTTTACAATTCCGTCTCGTTAGTACGTTGTATATTACCTGAATGATCACAAATTAAAGTTGTATAGCGACCTTCGCGTAGAATGCATTGGCACAAAAAATGAATTAGGTTTTTTAAAAAAATCATTATGAAAGCAATATGGACAGGCGCAATTGGTTTTGGCTTAGTGAACATTCCGGTAAAGTTATTTAGTGCATCGGCTGATAGCAATCTTGACTTGGATATGCTTGATAAGAAAGATCATTCACATATTAAATTTCAACGCATCAATGAACAAAGTGGAAAAGTTGTGGAGTGGAAAAATATTGTGAAGGCCTACGATCTTAATGGTAGTTATGTAATACTTGACGATGAAGACTTTGCAAAGGCAAGTCCTGAAAAAAGTAAGATGATTGATATCAACGCCTTCATTGCGGAAAAAGATATTGATAGTATTTATTTCGAAACGCCCTATTTTTTAAAGCCAGACAAATCTGGCGAGAAGGCATACTTTCTGTTACTTGAAGCGCTGGATAAAAGTGGTAAAGCAGGGTTGGGAAGTTTTGTTTTGCGTAATCGCGAAAATTTGTGTGTCATTAAACCATACAATGGAATCTTACTATTAAACAAAATTCGTTTTGCGGAAGAGATACGCGATATGTCTGAGTTAACTACAACAAAGAAAATTAAGCCAAAGCCTGAAGAACTTAAAATGGCGCTTTCACTCATTGATCAACTCACCACTAAGTTTTCAATTGAAAAGTTTAAGGATACCTATTCTGCTGACTTAATGAAATTAATAAAATTGAAAGCGAAAGGTAAAACCGTTAAACAACCTGAGTTAAAAGTTACGCACAGAAAGACAACTGACTTAATGGAGCAATTAAAAGCAAGTCTTAAAAAAGCATCTTAAGATCAATCGAGAATACCTATTGTCCATGTCCGGTTAGTAGAGTTGTGATTAACAAATCTTTTGCTTCATTTTGTCTTTCAATATCGAGACGCTTCATAAGTGAATTATAATTTAGAATTGTTTAAACTGGTTGAATAATAACGTATCGCACTAATTTAAATTCTGATTTTATTCTTTGCTGAATGCGTTGTATTGCATTAGTAATGTCTTCTGTTGTTAAATCTTCTTTAAAATCGATCAACAACATTAACATCACATCTTCGGGCGATTGATAATTTGATATTATTTTAATCACTTCGCCTACACTTGGATTTTCTTCTGCTAATATTTTTATCTTCTCTTTTATATCTTCATCAACACCTTCTCCCATTAGTAAGCTGCGGCTTTCGCGCGCTAGAATAAACGAAACAAAAACTAGCAGTAGCCCTACACACAGTGAGGCAACACCGTCTAAAATCGGGATGTTGAAGGTTTGATTAATAACCATAAACGCGAGCACTAAAATTAGTCCACCACCGGCCGCTGCGTCCTCTGCTAAAACAAGAAAATGTGCAGGATCGCGGCTTTTATAATAGCTTTCCATATCGATAATTCTCCACGCACTTTATTAAATTCTTTTGCAGCGATGTAGAGCGAAATGGCCTCAAACACAATTGATAAAGAAAGCACAACATAATTCCACTTGGGATCACCCAATTCTTCCGGGTGACGAATATGAAGAATACCTTGATAAATTGACAACCCGCCTCCTAATCCGAATATTAAAATGGCCACGATAAAGGACCAAAAGTACAATTCTCTTCCATATCCGAAAGGATGTTCTGCATCAGCCGGCTTGGCGCTTCTGTTTAAACCATAGAGTAGCAAAATTTAATTTGTTGTGTCCAACAAGGAGTGAATACCTTCCGATATCATGGAAGAAACTATTTGTAAATCCGCCTGCTATGAATTTCGTTATGGCGATTAAAGAATTAGCGACTAACGCGCTGTAAATACTGATTCGATTTTTTTTTCCGCTGTTCATACTATTTTTTCTTTGTGTCTATCCATCCACCAGTAAAGCTTGCTGATAGAAGACCGGTCGTTATAAACTTATTATTTTTCATCAGGTCCCATATAAATGCCTTTCTATAATTAGCGATCATCATAATAACAGGCGCTTGATTCAACCCAAATTTCCAGGGGGAAACCCAACCAAATGAGTTTGTTTTTTTCTCCGGATAAGTAGGATTGAAACTGGCATCGAGCCCATAATGATGATGATGCATTAAACTGAATTTCTCAATTGAATGACGAGTTGTCTCTAACACTATGTCGGGCGCAAAGGGGAGCGAAGCCACCACCGCCCACGGTGATATGGTTCCATCGTCTGGCCCAAACGGTGCGCCTCTTGCTTTATATCCGAAAAATGGTCGTTGCACACCGTTGATCATTGTCGTCTTTCTTCCAGGACCATCGCTCGCTGTTAAACCCCAACAAAATGCACTATAATGTTCAAACTGCAGCGGGTTTTCGATGGCATATTGTCTATGAATGAGCGTTGCTCTTCGACTATTTTCGAAATAGTCGTAGCCTGTTTTTTGGTTATGCGCATCGCGTATACCTTGAAAGTCAATCCATAAATGTGAAAATTGATGAATGAACAAAGGTCCCGCGTATGTGTATTGAAAAGAATAGATTTCTTTTTCTGTGAAGGTCGATGTCCATTTATTATATCCTTCAGGATGAATCCCAAAGGTAGGCGATCCTAATGCGAGTATATACAGTATTAAGGCTTCGCTGTAATTGTCATTCCACCGATAGCGTAGAAAACCAGATTTGGGTTTCCAGCCGTGCGTAATACTTTTACCACCGTTCAATGCCCACACCCAATCAACTCTTAAATAGAGTTGCTCACCAATCGATCTGATTTCTTTTTCTTTTTCATCGTCATTTGAAAAATAGGTTACGGCAGATAATACGCCCGCGATTAGTAGTGCTGTATCGATTGTAGATAGTTCCGATTGCCATGCGCGTCTTCCGGTTTGCATATCCAAAAAGTGATAGTAAAATCCTTTGTAACCGGTGGCGGTAGGCGAAGTGCTCTGTTCACTATATATAAGAAAGCGAAATATTTTCAAAATGCGTTCGATTGCTTCTTGCCGAGGCATTAAATTTTCTTCAACGCCAACAATGTATGTGCTGATGGCCATGCCTACTACTGCTATGCTTGCCGGGCATCCGGGGTGCGTGCTATCGGATATTAATCCTGTTGTAGCATTGGTTTCTTTTACAAAATAATTGAAGGTATCACTCTGTAAACTCAACAGCATTTCTTCATCTGATCCCTGAAGGTCAAAATTAAAATATTTCTTTTCTTTGTTCACACTATTTGGTTTGTAGGGTTATTCTAGCACTCTCTTGCAACGCATGCAAATGGAGGATCCCCGGTTAAAAGCTCACATCCAAAAATGGTGTTCATAATGGCGCATGGATGGTGAGTTAGCGTATAAATGTATAAAAATGATGCCCTTAATTTAATAAAGTATTCGAACCGTTTTAGTCGAAGTGTTTTTTTTTGTTAACCTTCTAGCAATTTAAGTTTTTCAAATTCATTGATTATAGAAAATCTTTCCGGATTATTTAGTTCGAGCAGTATAATCCACAGGGCGAGAAAATTATTGCCCCATGTACATATGTTTTTTCATCCAGTTTTCAATGGCAGGTTATGCTAATTATGTTACACCGAATGGATATTATACAAATGATTTGATACCTTGGGTGTGACAATTTTCTTGACGTAACATCAGAAATGCACCATGAGAAATTGAAACTATTATTTCAAAGCTTTATAAAAAATGTACCGAAGCGTTTTCACAAGATTGTGTGTTAGTTAAAAGATATATATTAGCGGATCATTTTTCTTACGCGTATGAAATTCAATATCGACTCATGGTTTAGAGAATATTATAATCGAACAATCAACAGCATTGCGTTTTACCCCGCGATTATTGCGTTGCTTTTTTTGGGTCTTTCTGTTGCAAGCATTGGTTTTGATTTCTCTGAGACAGGTAAGCAAATAAAATTGAGTGTTAATTGGCTTAAGTTAAAAGATCCATCTACAGCAAGAAGTATAATTTCATCTATCGCTGCTGGCATTATTTCTCTAACGGTTTTCAGTTTTTCGATGGTAATGATTGTTCTTAATCAAACTGCCTCGCAAATGAGCAATCGAATTCTTGATAAACTTATTGGCAGTAGATTTCAACAGATTGTGTTAGGTATATATGTAGGTACAATTGTGTACGCATTGTTTTTATTAAGTACAATACGCGATGTCGATTCTGGAGTTCATATTCCGGCCTTAAGTACATATCTTCTTATTGCCCTTACGATTTGCGATATTTTTTTATTTATTTATTTCCTACACTACATCACACAATCGGTAAAATATGATGTAATCATTAAGCGAATTTTTGAGGAGACAATTGATGCGATGGAATCATTTTGTAACGATGATGATATAGAAGAGGAAAAGATTTCAGTTCCAGAAAAATCAAGTATTGTAACAATGAAGTCGGGTATTTATGAAGGTTTCACAAAACGTACGTTGCTCGAATTATGTGATCGCCATACGTGCCGTATTGCAATTCTTCACGCACCGGGTACTTTTTTAATGAAAGGTATTGCTGTAGCGAATTTAGATTGCAATCTTCCTCAACATGAAATGGAGGAATTTCAAAGGGAATTATATATTCATCAATCTGAGTCCATAAGGGGAAACTTTTTTTATGGAATGAGGCAACTCACGGAAGTAGGCGTGAAAGCGTTAAGTCCTGGAATAAATGATCCGGGAACGGCAATACAGGTATTGCGTGCTTTATTTAAGTTGTATGAATATAAAATTAATCACTCCTCTAAAATCAATTTCCGGAACGATGAAAATGAAATCCGCATCGTAAAAAAAGAATTGACATTCGAAGAAATATTTGAAAAAACAATTCTGCCTATTTGGGATTATGGAAAAGGTGATCGCATGGTGCGCAACGAGTTTCAATATTTACTAACGCAAATGGCAATACTATCGCGAAACGAAAAAGTGCATGCGTTATTTGAGCAAGTAAAAGGAAGTAGTGTATAGACATAAGTAATGCATTATTAATGAAGAGAAACTAAGTTGTGTTCATCATACTGTTTTAAACGATACCATGGGGATATCGAGAATAGGTACCAGTGGAATTGTTTTAGCTGGCTTAAAGCAAAGTTTCCCAGTTGAATTTTAAAACGCTTCTCGTTTACATTATTATAGCCATCTGTTAAAATACAGTTGAAATAAACAGTACTTTTTACAATCTGCCAATTGCATCGACTTTGGAAAAGTGGTATTGTGAAGTTAACGAACACTTTTGCTTTACTTTTAAAGTGCCGAAAATTATTACCCATTGCAAATCATTGATTTATCGTGAAGAAGATATTATTAGTTTTATGGATGTCGCAAGTCACATCGGTAAAAGAAAGGTTGCCTGTTAGTTCAATTTCCAGCGAGTATAAAAGCGCAGAATATAAAGCAGGCTGAAAAATTTTTAAGGCGCCTTGCGAAATTAAATGATAACAATGGATGGAAAATTTGTGTTGAGGTTAAGGATTTAAGTTGGTATCAAACAGACGCACTAATAAAAACAGTATCAGATATTAATGGTTCGATTGTTTTGCACGATAAACCAAATTCTAGAACGCCAATAGAATTTGCCGGCAGCCCGTGTATCTAAGGTTTCACGGACCCACTGGAAATTATAGGGGCAGTTAGGGAGATATAGTACTGGAAGAGATGGCCAGAACGATTCGAGCATGGTTAGCCGATCGAGATGTTTATGTGTATTTTAACAATACGATGGGCGAAGCTTTTGCAAATGCTCAATTATTAAATCAGTTGATTTTGAAAAATGGATAACAGGCGATGGTATTTAGGTTAGGTATTAATTTTGTTTTAGAAAATTGAAAATAAAAAAACACAATGCCTGAAGGACCTTCGATCCTTATTTTGAAAGAAGCAGTAAGGGTGTTTGCCGGGCATAACGTTCTATCTTCTAAAGGCTCTACTAACAAAGTTGATTTTGCCAGGCTGAATGCTGCTAAGGTATTGTCGTTTAAAAGCTGGGGTAAGCATTTTCTTATTTGCTTTAAACACTTTACTGTTCGCATCCATTTTTATTGTTTGGATCGTATAGCATTAATGAAGAGAAGGAGGGAAGAATTCCGCGTCTGAGTTTGCAATTTTCCAAAGAGCGCTCACTTAATTTTATGCTTGCTCCATTATATTGATTGATGAGCCTGTGGATGAATTGTATGATTTGGAACAGTGATGTTATGAATGAACAATGGGATGAAAAAAAAGCCTTTTTGAAACTGAAGAATAATCCAGGGATGTTAGCATGTGATGCCTTGATGGATCAACAGATATTTTCTGGAGTAGGGAACACATAGTTTTCATTTTAAAATTCACATTTACAAATGGCTAAACCAACGCTTTTACAATTTACTTCCTCCAGCATTTTTTGCGCTCGTGCCAATGTGCACATTGATCCATGGAAGCCTGTTGACTTCGCTATTCTAACGCATGCACATAGCGATCACGCCAAGGTTGGTTGTAAACATTATCTCGCACACAAAGATTCTGAGAGCATATTGCGACTAAGATTAGGAGAAAATATTTCACTTCAAACCGTTAATTACGGAGAGCAATTTTCAATCAATGGCATTAACTTTTCTCTTCATCCTGCCGGACACGTTATTGGTTCAGCTCAAATTCGTGTTGAACACAACGGTGAGGTATGGGTCGCTAGCGGGGATTATAAACTGGAAGATGATCATTTCTGTACACCTTTTGAACCTGTTAAATGTAACACGTTTATAACAGAATCAACATTTGGTCTGCCGATTTATAAATGGCCAAGCCAAAATTCTATTATGAACGACATAAAAGAGTGGTGGCTACAAAATCAACAACAAGAAAAAGCAAGTGTATTGATGGGATATGCCTTGGGCAAGATGCAGCGAATTATTAAAAATCTTCAACCGTTTAATGATACGCCCGTATATGCACACGGAGCCATCTATAATGTAAATGAAAGATTGCGAGCAGCCGGTTTTGATCTTCCCTATATTCCGCTTGTGACGAACGATATTGATAAAAAAATGTATAAAGGCGCGCTAATTTTAGCAACACCGTCTGCTCTTAATACTTCATGGATGAAAAAATTTACACCATACTCCACGGGTTATTGCTCAGGTTGGATGGCGGTGCGTGGAGCAAAAAATAGACGCTCGGTTGATAGAGGTTTTGTGTTGTCCGATCATGCAGATTGGAGCGACCTGAACCGTGCTGTTGCTGAGACGAGTGCAGAGAAAATATTTGTAACGCATGGATATACCGATACCTATGCACGCTGGCTAAACGAGCAGGGCATTGAGGCAGCGGAAGTAAGTACGCACTATGGAAATGAAGAAGAATCCATAAAGGAAGGGGTAGTATGAAACGCTTTACCCAACTTTTCCTTGATCTAGATCGAACAACTAAAACGAATGAAAAAGTAGCGTTACTGAAAGCGTACTTTTTAACAGCACCTGCTGAAGATAAACTTTGGGCCTTAGCGTTGTTTACAGGAAGGCGACCACCGCGAAGTTTTAAAACGGCCCAAATTCACGCTTGGGCTTTAGAGAAAGCGAACATTCCAGAATGGCTTTACCGCGAGAGTTATAATAGCGTAGGAGACATGGCGGAAACTATTGCGCTGCTTCTGCCAGTAGCGCCATCAGCATCAGACAAAACGCTAAGCGAATGGTTTCATGCACTGGCAGCAATGAGTCGTGCGTCTGATGAAGAGAAGAAGCATTTTATATTTTCAGCATGGGAACATTTCTCTCCGCATCAAATATTCGTGTTCAACAAATTGATTATGGGTAGCTTTCGTATTGGCGTTTCGCAAACGCTGGTGGTGCGCGCCATAGCGGAATCAGTGCAGCAAGAGCCGGCAATAATCACCCATCGTATTATGGGAGATTGGGATCCTTTTAAAACTACTTTCCATGAGTTGATCGTTCACGAAAATGTGAATGATCAATTTTCTAGACCATATCCATTTTATCTAGCCTATGCGGTTGATGGAAGTGTGGATACTTTAGGTAATGCTGAAGATTGGTTTGCAGAATGGAAATGGGATGGCATACGCGCGCAAGTGGTTGTTCGCAATAGCGAACTTTATATTTGGTCGCGGGGTGAGGAACTTATAACTGATAAATTTCCTGAGCTAAATGTTTTTTTGACGTTGCTTCCGCAAGGCACGGTGCTCGATGGCGAGATTGTTTGCTTTAAGGATAAAAAACCAATGCCTTTCAATGTTTTGCAAACACGGATTGGTAGGAAAAATGTATCGAAGAAAATTCTAGAAGAGGCTCCCGTTGTATTTATTGCGTATGATCTTTTGGAATTACAGGGTGATGATATGCGCGTAAAACCGCAGCGTGAGAGACGAGCAGCATTGGAGCAGTTGTATGCACAAAATGATCATAATGTGTTTAAATTATCCGCGTTGCTTGAATTTAATTCATGGGATGAATTGAAAACGTTGCACACCCTTTCACGCGCCAATGTTGCCGAGGGATTTATGATTAAACGCAAAGAAGCCACGTATAGAACTGGCAGAAAGAAAGGTGATTGGTGGAAATGGAAAATCAATCCGCTGAGTGTAGATGCTGTTTTAATTTATGCGCAAAAAGGACATGGAAGGAGAACTGAGTTCTATTCCGACTACACTTTTGCGGTTTGGGATAATGACAAACTCGTTCCGTTTGCAAAAGCTTACTCCGGATTAACCGATGAAGAGATTAGGCAGGTTGATCATTTTGTTAAGCAAAATACTATTGAAAAGTTTGGTCCTGTGCGAAGTGTAAAACCCACGTTGGTTTTTGAAATTGGCTTTGAAGGTATCAATGCATCGCCACGCCATAAGTCCGGTATTGCGGTTCGGTTTCCTCGGATGTTGCGTTGGCGAAAAGATAAGCCCGTAGAAGAAGCAGACACATTGCAAAATCTTCGGGTTTTACTAAATACAGTAAGTTGAGAAGAATAAAAACTTTACTGCCGCGGTTTTTACATTCGCTGTAGATACTTTTCAACAGTGGGCAAACTTATGTAAAACAAATTGCACAAGGTCTAATGTTTTGACGCGCCTATATTTGTGGCGAGCGTGATACGAGGTTCAAGATTTGGGTTTAAAAATGAATGGACTGATTTCTGTTTGAAAATCTTCCATGCGGGATGAAAAAATATTCAACGCTTCGTTTTCAATATCGATCGTGTATATATGAATATTGATTATCCACAATAGAATTATTAAAAATAAAATTTAGAGTATGATAGAGAACGAGCCCAATGAGATAACGCTTATTTTTCATAGTGATAAAGCTGACGATAGAAAGATGAGAGCGTTTGTTGAAACTATTTCAACTTTTAAAGTAAAGTCGCTTGACTTACAAAAACAGTCTTTAACTGAAACACAAGTCGCGGAAATTGGAAATAAGATGAATGTATCGATTAATAGCTTAATTGATAAGACGTACCTCGATTTAAATTCCAAAAAAGAAAACAACGATATCGACTCAATAAGTGACGCTGATATGCTCACCATGATTGTACAAAATCCAAAAGTGTTGCATACTCCAATTTTAATTGTGGGAAAGAAAGCATATTCTTATGAATCTGCATTTGAGATATTAGATCAACATTTTAAAATTGATGGCGTAGCGTCCATCCCCTCGGCAAATAAAGAAGAAAAGCAGAGCATAGATTGATTTGTTGGCTACGATTCTATAGGTTGTAAAAATTACAACTCTCTTTTATGTGAAGTATCTCGCCTGTTTTGATCACATTATTAACCCTTTTATGTCGTAGCATTAGATTTATTCAATATTACATTGCCTTACAGATAGACCTGCGATATACGGATGTGGAATGTATGTCATAAGTGTTGATAATACTGTTTGTTTATTTTAAATTTTATTAGGTATGATAGAAGAAATATTAACAGCACCCAATACGATGGTAGCGATTAAGGTAGGAGCAGACTCGACAAAAGACGAGTTTGACTCTACAGCGTTACCTGCAATATCAGAATTATTAAAGCGAATTGAGAAATTAAACTATCTTTTAGTGGTCGATGATTCGTTAACCAACCTTTCTATTATATATTGGACAAATGATGCGCTTATTCTTTTAAATCAAGCCGACAAATGGAATCGTACTGCTATCGTTTCCAACGCTCAAGAGTTTCAAAATCTTCTTTCAAAGATTGAAAATGAAATACCAGGGGAATTTAAAACCTTTGGATCGGAAGAGGTTGAACAGGCCATGGCATGGGTTGCGGAAGATACCAAACCCAATGTAGAGCCAAAGCCCACGCCAACTGACTAATTAGAAATCCAATACGTTAGATTTCATTATTAGCGTGGAGAATATTTCACGCCCTAATCCATTAAAGTCAACACATACAAAATTTAATGCCCAATAACTGGTCCTATTGATCATCAACTCAATTGGCATGTGTTTCGATCAATAACTATTCAAACTAAAACCTTAATAATATGAAAACAATTAGCAAGTATTTACCCCTTCTTCTTCTATGTACATTTTTCACGCTATCTTCCTGTACAAAAAAGGAGAAAGACAGTACTGAAATAGCGGAAGATAAAAACGAAGTGAAATTTGAAGATACAGACATTGAAAATGATACTGAATTTGCTGTAGCCGCTGCAGACGATAGTATGTTGGAAGTTGATTTAGGTAAATTGGCACAATCGAAAGGTTCTTCAGAAAGTGTTAAAATGTTTGGAGAAACGATGGTGACCGAGCACACAAAAGTAATTGAGGAATTAAAGGCATTGGCGCTTCAAAAAAACATCTCGTTGCCTACGGCATTAAGCGAAAATTCTCAAAAGACGTATAACAATCTTTCTGAGAAGATGGGAAAAGATTTTGACGAAGCCTACACAGACGTAATGGTTAAAGGCCATAAGGATGCTGTTGATAGATTCAAGAAGGAAGCCGATAAAGGCGATGATCAGGAATTAAAATCTTGGGCTGCTGGAAAAGTTGCTGCGTTGGAGCATCATTTAGATATGGCAAAAAAAGTAGAAGATGTTGCTGATAGTTTAAAGCGTCAATAAAAATATTGCTATTATTCGAGATTGTGTTCGGATAACAGTTTTATGAAATAGAGAATCAAAAAAAAGCGGGTTGATATAATCAATCCGCTTTTTTCATTTAAAGGCATAAATCTTAATACGGGTAAGAATCGCTCAATCCTTTTTGCTTAAAATAATATTATTCAACGAACTTGTTGAAAAAATAATCGCGCTTACAAGCTTGCCAGTTGCGGCATAATTACTTTAATAGCATCGGGTATGACGGTGGCGCTGACTTCTTTTACCATGCCGATGTATTCTCCATCAATTTGGAAATGTACTTTTCTGCGCGATCGCATGATCAATGTATTGGTCTGAAAGATTTCAGTTTTTTCTGTATTGAATGGCGTATGAAAAAACATCATTTTAAAGATTTCGATCATTGATACTTTTTTAATTACGATCACTTCGAACACATCATCATCCAAAGAACCAATGGGATTAATAAGTGCGCCAGTTCCATATTGTGTTGCATTGGCGATCACAATCATATACGCACTTACCTTTACCATTTTGTTATGCAACTTAATTTCTAAGTTCATAACGGGGTGTTTTTGCAATGCTGCAACAGAGGCTTTTAAATATCCCCACATCCCTCTACCGGAGAGCATTTCAAATCTTTTCATCGCGTAAGCATTAAGGCCGATATCACTTAAGTGAATGCAATATTCGTTGTTAACTCGAACAACGTGAATTTTTCTCAACGATCCGTTAACAATAGTATCTAACGCTAATAATGGATCTTGATTTATGCCCAGTTCTTTTGCCAAACCGTTAGCAGAGCCGGCAGGTAAAATTCCTAACGCGATATCTTTCTTCAGTAAGCACTCTGCAACTAGTTTTACCGTGCCATCACCGCCCACAGCGATAACCCTTTCGGGTGAAAATTCTTCAACTCTTTTTATAATCCCTTGTAAATTAATATTATTGGGTAGTTCATAAAGGTCAATGATATGCGATGTTGGCGTAAAGTAATTGCTAATAATAGAAGGCCAATCGGTGCTTGAATTTCCAGAACCTGCATTAACAATAAAAAGTAATCTCATCTGGTATATTCAATTAGGTTCGGTATCTGCAAGCATGTTTAGTAAATTACATGCCAGATTCACCAACAAACGTTAATGAGATGAGTGATAGGATTGCCAGCATTAAGATTTATCATGGGTATGGTCATAAAGATAGTCTTGCAATATATGGGCACGTATTAGTTTCTAAACCACCGGCCACACCCCGATACACCAATAACGTGGTGTACAACATTATTCATTTAATAAAATTATTTTTTGTTAAGCCTGTGGCAGAAGCACGATTGCAAATGCAATGGAGAGAACAAACTTTTGAAACGCAATCGGGGGTAGATGGATTTTTTAAATTTGAATGGCAGTCGAATTCTGTAGTATTGGCAGGGTGGCATGATGTCGTCATTCATTTATGTGATGCTCAAAAGAACATTAAGACATCTGTTAATGGGAAAGTGTTTGTGCCGCATGCTACTCAATATGGATTTGTTTCCGATATTGATGACACCGTCCTGGTGTCACACTCCTCTACGACTGGAAAAAAATTGCGCGTATTATTTACTTCCAATCCGCGCAGCAGAAAAACTTTTGCTGATGTTGTAAAATTTTATCAATTACTTTCTAATGCACATACTGAAACTGCTATCCCTAATCCATTCTTCTATGTGTCAAGCAGTGAATGGAATTTATATGATTACCTAAACGAATTTTTTAGACATAATGAGTTACCTATCGGGATATTCCTTTTAAATGAAATAAAAAAATGGTATCAATTATTAAGAATCGGAACGACTAAACACCAAGGTAAATTGGTGAAGCTTGCACGCATATTACAGGTGTTTCCGCAGCAGCGTTTTATTTTATTGGGAGATAATTCGCAGAGCGATCCGGATATATATGTGAGCATTGCCAATAAATATCCTCAAAGAATTGTGGCGATCTATCTTCGAAACATCAGTCGAAAGAAAGAGAAAGCGACAAAGCTTCTTATTCAATCAATTGAGAATAAAGGTATTCAAACGTGTATTTTTAAACATACCGCTGAAGCAATTCAGCATGCAACAGAAATTGGTTTAATTGAAAAGCACATTTCTGGTAAATAAAAGAAGCGTTGTTTGTTCTCTGAACAAACAACGCCTCAAAATTTCCATAACTACAACATTACCTATTGAATTATTCTATACTAATTACTTAAATGCATTTCGACCATAGCGCTGCATTCTTTAGCACACGCACGACACGCATCTGCACATTTCTTGCAATGCTCCATGCTGGAATGATTTGAACATTCTAATGCACACTCCTCACAAATTTTCGCACAAAGACTACAAAAATCGTTTACAAAATCAATTGTTTGGGCGGTAGACCGTGCCATAAAAGACGCTGCCATTCTACACATGTCTGCGCAATAGCGATCTAATTCAATGCACTTTGCCATCATCGCTGGATCCTTTTCATGTAAACATGCAGTAGCGCATTGTTCACACGATGATGCACATTCATTACAGGCATCAATGCAATTTTTAAATTTTGCGTACTTCATATCGATGCTTTTATAAGATTGAAAATTGCAGTCTTGAACTAATAACTTTTAAGATTGAATTAATTTGATCCGATATTACCCTGCGCTACATACGTTGTTAAATCTGCTGGGCTAGCACTTACCATAAGGTGGCCGTTAAAGGCTGCTAATTGATCATACGTAATTGCTGTGCCACTTTTAAGCTGAGTAACGTTAGTATAACTTAATCCTGTGGAACCATTCACCTTATTTAAATTAATTGCAATTGGGCCTGTTGTTGCAATATTGTTATCATAAATATAAACAGGATACTCTACCGATGTTGATGCGCCATCTAAATCTACCGTTACCAGCGTTGTACCATTTACGCGTTTGGTGAATTTAACTGCTCCAGTAATACCCGAATCATTAACCTGATCTAAAGCGTACGATTTAAATGTACTGGTTGCTTCGTTTCCACCAATATCACCTTGCGCTACTAATGTAGATAGTTCCGTAGCACTTAAGTGAACATTAACATAACCATCTAACTCAAGAAGTTGTTCGTATGTGATGGGCGTTCCATCCTTTTTTTCTTTTATAATCGTTTCACTCATCCCAGTGCCACCCGCAACAGAATTTAGATCAATTATTATAGCACCCGTTTCTGCAGCCGAATTCATATGGATGTGCGCAGGATGAGTACTGCCCGAAGAGGTGCCGTCAAGATCAATGGTAACCATTGTTGAGTTATCACTTCGCTCTGCAAACTTTACTACACCACTTATCGCGGGGTTAGAAATTGATGCGAGCGTGTATGTTTTGTTTTCGCCAGTCAAGGTAACTGCATTTGGATCAACGTCATCGTCTTTAGAGCAACTTGCAAAGAATGTTGCCGCTGCCATGAGCAATGCCATAAAGGAAATTTTGGAGATTATTTGAACGTTCTTTTTCATAATGATAAAAATTTAATTGTTTAAAGTTTAACTGTTGAATTTATTTGTAAAATAATTATGCGTGTTTAGTATTTCGATTTCACTTTAGGCAGTGTAGTGGTAAAATCACCCTTTTCATTTGCCCATAATCGTGAAATTTTTCCGTTTTCATCCGATAATTCTATGTAGTATCCCTTTACGTTTGGATCCACAACTTCCCAATACGATCTTATTTCTTGCGTTCGATACGTACTTAGATCGAAAGACGATTGTAAAGGATTCGGAGATTTAGAATTCCAATCCGATTTCTTCAGAGTCTCTATATAATTACCTTCCATATCATACACGGTCATGTATTGTTGGTTATTAGAAGTGTATGTTCCATAATAACCATCGCGTATTTCATGCCACTCAACAGGTTGGCTTTTGATTTTAGAATTTCTTTTAATCCAGTCTTGCTGAAGTTTCTGACTGGTTGCCTGATCGGTTATTGCATGAGACGGAATTTGATCTGCTTGGATCACCATAGCTTCTTGCGCATACACAAAATTTGTTAGGAAGAGAGAAAGTACAATGCCAGGTATATATTTTATGATTCTCATTTTATGGTTCGTTATTGTTTTATATAAGAGAAAAGGAAAGAAATATGCCAAACATGAAATAGAATAAATTAACGTGTGAAGGATGTTTCTTTGCCAAGCTTAATATTTGGGGTGGCGATTTACTACTACAAAAGATGAAATAAAATACACGGAACTGTGGCAGTATGTCTAAAAAATAAAGAGAAATTGAGTTTAAAACTTACTCAGAATTTTCATAAGAACTTTTTCCTCATGCGATAGATCAACATGTTTTTTAACTTTCATTGTGGAATCAAGCTTTTTCAAATATCGGTGAAGATTATTTTGTTCATACAACTTTATAATTTCAGGATGAACATAATAGTTTTTACACACGGTTCTTGTGTTTCCAAGTTTTGAACTCATTTCGTCAAGTGCCAATAAAATATTCTTTTTTATTTGACTTTGCGATGATGCTTCCTCTTGCACTTTGAGACACGAAAGAATAGACAATGTTCCTGCCCACGTTCTAAAATCCTTGGCTGAAAAATCTTTACCAGTAGCATCTTTTATATACTCATTCACCATTCCAGAATCAATCGTACTTCGCGCCCCTTCTTCTGTGAAATATTGAAATAATTCTTTTCCGGGTATATCGCGGCATGCTTTCACAATTTTTGCCAGTCGCTTATTTTTTAAAGTGATAGTATGGTGAATCCCTTTTTTCCGTTAAATTAAAATTTTACAGCAGCTCCTTCAAAGCGCACATGGTTATCCTTTAAAGTAGTAAGACCATATGACCCATACAGTTTTTCATACTCGTAGTTTCCAATCCGTATAAAGGTATGTTCCATAACACTCACCACCGTAGCCAACACTTTTTCTTTCGTTAACTTCGAATTGCCAATGTCCGCTTCAAGTTTTTTACGAAGAGAGGGAAGCGATTGTCCAAAAGAGAGGAGACGATGAAATTTAGTTTGGTTTCGATGGCTGTTCCACTGGGTGTGATAACGATACTGTTTTCTGTTCTTTGTGTCGAACCCGGTTGCTTGAATATGCCCATTTGGTTTTGGGTAAATCCAGAC
>JBBRFY010000023.1:0-27278 GCA_038241205.1 Cytophagales bacterium | reverse complement strand
GCAGTCTGTTGTCCTGGCTTTATGCCGGGTACAAATCCACCGTTTCTTTTCAAATTGTCAGCAATGTCGTTCGAGTTGATTGTGATTGCTGTGTAGAAAAACGTGAACACAAGAATCATAATCGCGAAGAGCAAACTGTATTGCCATGAATATGGATCTGAAAACGTAGATCGCATAGATGCTCCAAAGTCACTCTCAGCCCATAGTCCTCCTAGCAACGCTGGGATAAACATTAAAGCCTGAGCAAAAATGATAGGCATTACACCCGCAGAGTTAAGCTTCAATGGAATAAACTCGCGCTTTCCTCCATATAACTTATTTCCGATAACCTGCTTCGCATATTGAATCGGTATTCTTCTTGTTGCTTGTGTAAGCGCAATCACCGCTACTACAATTCCAAACAAAACAAACATTTCAACAATAAAGAAGATTGCTTTGCCTGGCCATTTATCTGTAATTTCAGACACCAATGAAATTGGTAATCTTGAAACAATACCAATCATAATCAGCATTGAAATTCCATTACCAATACCTTTATCAGTGATGCGTTCACCTAACCACATACAGAACATTGTGCCTGCGATAAGGATGATAACCGATGAGATGTAAAAGAACGTTCCTGGATTTAGAATTACAGAAGGCTCTAAGGCTCCCTTCAAATAGCTATACCCCTGAAAAACAGTTATTAGAATAGTCAATACCCTCGTGTACTGATTTAATCTCTTTCTGCCAGAATCACCTTCCTTCTGAAGTTTCTGAAAATATGGAACAGCAAAGGATAAAAGCTGAACAACAATCGAAGCGGATATGTAAGGCATAATGCCCAGCGCAAAGATGGATGCATTATTAAAAGCACCACCCGAAAAGTTGTTGATAAATCCTAAGATACCACTTGTGTTACGATCAGGATCTAAACGATTTGCATCGACACCTGGCAACACGATAAAAGAACCAACTCTGAAAATCATTAAGAATCCAATTGTATTCAGAATCCTAACCCTGAGGTCTTCTATTGAAAATATATTCTTTATGGTCTCTAAGAAACGCCTCATTACTTCACGGTTGTCACAGTTCCACCATTTTTTTCAATTGCTTCAGTTGCCGTTGTAGAAAAAGAATGGGCTTCAACATTTACCTTAGCTTTTAGTTCTCCTCTACCCAACACCTTCACTTTCTCTGATTTGTTCACCACACCATGCTCGATTAAAACAGCCAAGCTAAGGCTTGATAACTTTAACTTATCAGCTAAAGCTTCAAGAGCATCAAGGTTAAGTGCCTTGTAATAGATCTTGTTATTATTTTTAAAACCGAATTTAGGAACACGCCTTTGCAAAGGCATTTGACCTCCTTCGAAACCCGTCTTCTTCGAATAACCTGATCTTGATTGAGCACCTTTGTGGCCACGACCAGCAGTGCTTCCACCAGAACCCTGGCCTCTACCTAATCTTTTATTTGTGCGAACCGAACCTTCAGCCGGTGATAATGTATGCAGTTTCATATTAAAGCGCTTTTACCGTGATAAGGTGGTTAACCTTTTTAATCATACCGGCAATCTGAGGCGTTAACTCTACCTCAACCGACTTATTTATTCTTCCCAGACCAAGAGCCTTAATGGTACGCTGTTGCGTATCAGGGCGCTTTATCATACTTCTGGATTGTGTGATCTGTACCTTCGCCATGACTTACTATCCGTTAAATACTTTTGATAAAGAAATACCTCTGTTCTTTGCCACCGTAAAGGCATCACGCATGTTTGTCAATGCTTTAAAAGTAGCCTTCACCACATTGTGTGGATTTGAAGATCCTTTAGACTTTGCCAATACATTGTGAACTCCAGCACTTTCCAATACTGCACGCATCGCACCACCCGCTATAACTCCAGTACCTGGAGAAGCTGGCTTTAGCAAAACGAATCCACCGCCAAATTTACCTGTTGCATCGTGTGGCACTGTTCCATTAATAATGGGCACTTTCACGAGATGCTTTTTTGCATCATCTATTCCTTTGGTAATGGCATCTGTCACTTCATTGGCTTTGCCAAGTCCGTATCCTACTACACCATTTCCATCGCCAACAACCACAATCGCTGCGAAACTAAACCTACGTCCACCTTTCACCACTTTTGCTACACGCTCAATGGCTACTACTCTCTCTTTGAGATCGATCTCGCTGGCTTTTACTGTACTAATATTGCTTACTGACATATTTCAGTTACTTAGAATTTCAAACCACCCTCTCTGGCACCTTCTGCCAAAGCTTTGATATTTCCGTGATACAAGTATCCGTTACGATCGAACACAACAGTGAGGATTCCGACTGCAGCACTTTTCTCTGCGATCTTCATTCCTACTGCTTTTGAGTTTTCGATATTTAAACCCGTTTTATCACCAAGTTCTACTGTTGATGATGCCGCGAGAGTTGCCCCTGTGCTATCATCAATTATCTGAGCATAAATCCCTCGGTTGCTTCTGAAAACCGATAACCTTGGTCTTGCAGTTGTTCCGGTAATCTTCTTACGAACACCTTTCTTAATTCTCGATCTTCTCTCTGTATTCTTGCCTGCCATAGTATTCTATGATGCTTATTTATAATTATTATTTAGCAGCAGTCTTACCTGCTTTTCTGCGCACAAACTCACCCGTAAAGCGAATACCTTTTCCTTTGTATGGTTCAACCTTACGAAGTGATTTGATTTTTGCTGCTACTTGTCCAAGTAATTGCTTGTCAATACCTTCCAGAACAATCGTTGGGTTTGAACCCTTCTCCTGACTGGCGGCTACTTTTATCTCAGCGGGAACTGCAACAAACACGTTGTGAGAATAGCCTAAGCTAAGTTCTAACACATTAGATTGTGCGGTCGCTTTATATCCCACACCAACCAATTCCAATTGCTCCCTATATCCTGTAGAAACCCCCGTAATCATGTTGGCAATCAACGCCCGGTACAAACCATGCAATGATTTGTGACGCTTCTGTTCTGTTGGGCGCTCGATCGTGATTACACCTTCCTCATTTTTGATACTGAAATCAGGATCAATTGATTGATGTAATTCACCCTTGGGACCCTTTACAGTAACCTTATTATTTTCCTTAGAGAAACTAAATGTTACTCCACTTGGAATTGATATCGGTTGTTTACCTATTCGTGACATGTCGTTCCTTTATTAATAGACGTAACACAAAACTTCCCCACCTACATTCATTGTGCGTGCTTCTTTATCTGTAATAACACCTCGCGATGTTGATAAGATTGCAACGCCCAAGCCATTCATAACACGCGGCAACGTATCCATACTTGCGTATTGACGTAATCCCGGTGTGCTTATGCGCTGAAGTTTCGTTATTGCGGACTCCTTTGTTTCTGGGTTGTATTTCAAGGCGATTTTTATCACACCTTGTACGGCATCAGCATCTTGAAATTTGTAATTCAAAATGTATCCTTTTTCAAAAAGAACTTTTGTAATTTCCTTTTTGAGATTTGATGTCGGAATTTCCACCACACGGTGATTTGCCTTTATGGCATTCCTTAATCGGGTCAAATAATCTGCGATCGGATCAGTCATCTCTTTAAACTTTTCTTATAAAAAGCAAGCCCGTTTTTAAACCGGGCTGCAAAGATATATAACAATTTATATTATCCAAACTGTCATCGGGTTTCGGTGTTTAAAACCGACTTCGATACTCAGCAACCAATATGTAAGGTAATTACCAGCTTGACTTCGTCACACCAGGAATTTTACCGGCAGAAGCCATTTCACGAAATACGTTACGACAAACTCCAAATTTACTCATGTATCCTTTCGGACGCCCGGTCAATTTGCAGCGATTATGTAACCGAACTGGTGATGCGTTACGCGGTAACTTATCTAGCGCAGCATAATTACCAGCTTCCTTTAATGCTTTTCTTTTAGCCGCGTAAGTTTCTACCAACTTCTCGCGCTTTAATTGTCGTGCAATTGCAGATGTTTTAGCCATAGCTAAAGATTAATTTTTATTTGCGAAAGGCATCCCAAAAGCTTTCAGGAGCTCAAAACTTTCTTCATCAGTACCAGCGGATGTTACGAATGTTATGTCCATACCGCTGATCTTGTTTACTTTTTCAATAGAAATTTCAGGGAAGATAATCTGCTCTTTTACACCGAGCGTATAATTACCATGTCCATCAAAACCTTTTGCACTGATCCCACGGAAATCACGAACACGTGGAAGAGCGATGTTCATAAGTCTGTCTAAAAACTCATACATCTTCTGTCCGCGCAACGTAACCCGTACACCGATTGGCATGTCTTCTCTCAACTTAAAGTTAGAGATCGCTTTCTTTGATTTTGTTGAAACCGACTTCTGACCTGTAATGGTGGTGATTTCCTCCATTCCAATGTCAATTAATTTTTTATCGGTTACCGCCACACCCATACCTTTGTTGATACAGATTTTCTCGATCTTCGGCACTTGCATA
Organism: Cytophagales bacterium; assembly: GCA_038241205.1. Lineage (GTDB taxonomy): Bacteria > Bacteroidota > Bacteroidia > Cytophagales > Cyclobacteriaceae > Chryseolinea. Next base: position 22,822 of record JBBRFY010000023.1, on the reverse strand, counting down.
ACAGAGGTGTAATTAAACTTCTCTTTTAATGCAGGTACGATTTCGCTGACGTACTTTTCTTTTAGTCTTGGAGTTGCCATTACTTAATAAATTCTCCTGTTTTTTTAGAATATCGCTCAAGCTTACTTTTATCGTTAAGCTTTTTACCTGTACGAGTTGGTTTACCCGTTGCAGGATCCACCAACATTAAATTGCTGATGTGTATTGTTCCTTCCATCTTTTTTATTCCACCTTCTGGCTTGCCAGCGGATGGTTTTTGATGCTTCGTAACAATGTTAATGCCTTCTACAATAGCACGGTTTGTCTCTGTAAATATTTCAAGAACCTTACCCGTCTTTACTTTTTGTGGTGTGCTCTTGTCATCACCTGCTATTACCATAACAGTGTCACCCTTGCGGAGCCTGACTTTCTGTTTTTTGTTATTTCTTTTCACCATGGCTTATATAACTTCAGGGGCCAATGAAACGATTTTCATAAACTGCTTCTCTCTTAACTCACGTGCCACAGGCCCGAAGATACGGGTACCGCGCGGTTCGTTCTGAGCATTAAGCAATACTGCAGCGTTATCTTCAAAACGAATATATGATCCGTCTTTTCTGCGTACTTCTTTTTTGGTTCTCACCACTACTGCTTTCGAAACAGTACCTTTCTTTACCTGACTGCTTGGTATCGCTGACTTAATCGTTACAACGATCATATCGCCAACAGATGCATAGCGTCTTCCTGTTCCTCCTAGCACGTGAATACAAAGAACTTCCTTTGCTCCACTATTATCTGCAATGCTAAGTCTTGATTCTGACTGTATCATAATTACTTCGCTTTTTCAACTATTTCAACTAATCTCCAGCGCTTGTCCTTGCTCAATGGGCGAGTTTCTGAGATACGCACAGTATCTCCAATACCAGCTGAATTGGTTTCGTCATGCGCTTTGAACTTTGTAGTTCTATTCACAAATTTTCCATAGATAGGGTGCTTCACTTTTCTATCAACAGCAACCGTAATGGTTTTCTGCATCTTGTTGCTGAGCACTTTCCCTATTCTTTCTTTTCGTTCGTTCCTTTCCATCGGAATTAATTTTGGAGTTCTTTAGCCCTTAATTCGGTATGCAGTTTTGCAATCAGTTTGCGTGCTGCCCGTATTTTCATTGGGTTTTCTATCGCAGCCACTTGATGCGTAAACCGCATCTTTCTGTAGCCTTCTTGCTCACTACCGATCTTTTCCTTTAGTTCGGCAACACTCAAGGCTTTAATGTCTGAGTTCTTCATGTTATTCTACGTAATCTCTTTTTACTGTAAACCTTGTCTTGAAAGGTAATTTTGCTTCTGCCAATTGAAGTGCTACTTTGGCAGTTGCCATATTTACACCACCCGCTTCAAACAAAATAGTACCAGGCTTTACTACCGCTACCCAATATTCTGGTGCTCCCTTACCTTTACCCATACGCACTTCAGCAGGCTTTTGAGTAATGGGTTTGTCAGGGAAAATTCGAATCCAAACCTGTCCTTCACGTTTCATTGCACGGGTTACGGCAATACGCGCAGCTTCAAGTTGACGTGAAGTAATCCATCCGCCTTCCAAACACTTCAGACCAAATTGTCCGAATGATATAGTATGACCTCTGGTTGCTAATCCTTTAACACGACCCTTTTGTGCTTTTCTAAATTTCGTTCGTTTAGGCTGTAACATTGTTACCTACTTTATTGCGTTCTGACTAATTATCCGTTTCTTTTTCCGCCACCAGCACTACTGCCACCGCGTCTTGCTCCGCCACCGCCACCTTGGCCACCGCGTCTGTCATCTCCTCCACGACCACCGCCTCGGTTTCCACCGCGACCACCTCTGTCTCCACGATCATTTCTGTCGTTTGACTTTCCAGGACCTCCTGGTCCTGTTGGCGCGTTACTTCCAACGCCTACGTTTGGCGAAAGGTCACGCTTTCCGTAAATCTCTCCCTTAAAAATCCAAACCTTAATACCTAATTTACCATATACCGTTTGTGCTTCTGAAAGAGCATAATCGATGTCGGCACGAAGGGTGTGCAATGGAACACGACCTTCTTTATATTGTTCTGAACGCGCCATTTCAGCACCTGCTAAACGACCCGATACTTTTACTTTAATACCTTCTGAACCAACACGCATGGCAGATGCAATGGCTTGCTTCATAGCACGTTTGTAAGAGATACGCGCTTCGATTTGTTGTGCGATTGATTCGCCCACTAATCGCGCGTCTAACTCAGGACGCTTAATTTCAAAAATGTTGATCTGAACATCTTTGTTGGTAATCTTCTTAAGCTCTTCCTTAATTTTATCTACTTCAGTACCACCTTTTCCAATTACAACTCCCGGACGGGCAGTGTGAATCGTTAACGTGATTCGCTTTAATGTTCTTTCAATTACAACTTTAGCAATTCCACCTTTAGGAATACGGGCATCAACATATTTTCTGATCTTATGATCTTCAACCAACTTATCAGAGAAATTCTTTCCACCGTACCAGCTTGAATCCCAACCGCGTACGATACCTAGCCTTAATGCTATTGGATTAATCTTCTGTCCCATTATTCCTTCGTTTCTTTAGTCGTTTCTACTTCAGCGGCTGGAGTATTTTTCATACTGGCCAACACTAATGTCACGTGGTTTGAACGCTTTCTAACGCGATGCGCTCTTCCTTGTGGTGCTGGCTTTAGTCTTTTCAATTGACGGCCACCATCTACGAATATTTCTTTTACAAAAAGATCGGCATCTTCCAATTTCACATCTTGATGTTTTACTTCCCAACCTGAAATGGCTGAAAGCAAAAGCTTCTCAAGCTTCGGAGAACCTATTTTTGGTTCGTATTTCAAAATATTAAGCGCCTTATTAACCCGCTGGCCTCTGATCAAATCTGCAATCAATCTCATCTTGCGAGGAGATGTTGGCACATTCTTCAATTTAGCTACCGCAGGTCCGTTCTTAGCGGCTTCTTTCCGGGCATCGCGCTTCTCACGCTTCAACACCGATTTCTTCGTTTTTTTTGCTACAGCTTCCATGCTTACTTGCTCTTATTACCAGAATGTCCACGGAATGTACGTGTCGGTGAAAATTCACCAAGCTTATGGCCGACCATGTTTTCGGTTACATAAACAGGAATAAACTTATTTCCATTATGCACTGCGAACGTATGACCGATCATTTCAGGCACAATCGTTGATCTTCTCGACCACGTCTTTATTACAGACTTTTTACCTGATTTCTCTGTGGCTTCTACTTTTTTCAAAACCCTGAAGTCACAATAGGGTCCTTTTTTAATCGAGCGTCCCATTATTTTTTGCGCTTAGATATGATTAGACGATCTGAATATTTCTTTGGATGACGAGTCTTTTTACCCTTAGTATAAAGACCATTGCGTGATCTTGGATGTCCACCAGAAGCGCGACCTTCACCACCACCCATCGGGTGATCTACCGGGTTCATTGCTACTGGTCTGGTGCGAGGACGAATACCTCTCCAACGACTACGACCTGCTTTACCAACGCTCTCGTTCATGTGTTCTGCATTTGAAACAGTACCTACTGTTGCCATACATACATCCATCACGTTACGCATTTCTCCAGAAGGCATTTTCAATGTTGCCATTCCGTTTTCACGAGCAAGCAACTGAACAAATGTTCCTGCACTACGTGCAATTGCTCCGCCTTTTCCAGGTTTCATCTCTACATTATGAACGATTGTACCCAAAGGTATTTTAGAAAGCGGTAAAGCATTTCCAACCTCTGGTGCCACATCTGCCCCAGCAAAAATTTGCTGACCAGCTGTTAATCCTTCAGGAGCAAGAATATAAGTCTTGAATCCATCAGCATAATACAAAAGTGCAACACGAGCTGATCTTGTCGGATCGTACTCAATTGATTTTACCGTTGCCGGTACACCAACTTTGTCACGCTTAAAGTCAATCTCACGAGATTTCTGCTTGTGACCTCCACCGATGTAGCGCATTGTCATGCGACCATCTGTGTTACGACCACCTGTTTTCTTTATGATCTTAACCAAAGACTTCTCAGGCTTCGATGCTGTAATATCATCGAACGATGGCGCGAGTCTATGTCGCGTGCCTGGTGTTACTGGTTTTAGTTTCTTCAACGCCATTGTCTATAAATTATACGTTGCTATAAAAATCGATTACTTCTCCTTGAGCCAAAGTTACAATGGCCTTCTTGTAATTTGGCTTTCGCCCAGACAATACACCTGCTTTTGTAAAGCGAGATTTAAACTTGCCCATTACATTCATCGTGTTTACGCTTTCCACGTTTACACCATATTTTTTTTCTACGGCCTTTTTGATCTCTACTTTGTTAGCAGTAGTATCTACAATGAAACCGTACTTGCCTTTTTCATTTAGAGCAGAAACTTTTTCTGTCACTAATGGTTTTTTGAGTACACTCATTAGTCTTTCATTAATAAGTTTTGAACTTTGGCAAGTGAGCTTTCCAACAAAATTACAGTATCAGCATTCATCAAATCATAAGTATTGATCTGATCTGCCGCTATGATTTTTGTATTCTGGATGTTTCTTCCTGACAATACCACGTTCTTAATTGATTCTGGTAATACAAGAAGTGTTTTCTTGTCTGACAATGACAATGCGCTGAGCATTGTTAAGTATGACTTAGTTTTAGGAGAATCAAAAGTGAAATCTTCTAATACAGAGATTGAACTGTCTTTCAATTTATAAGAGAGCGCTGATCTACGTGCCAAGTCTTTTACTTTCTTATTCAATTTAAATGAGTAATCACGTGGTGTTGGTCCGAAAACTCGTCCACCTCCTTTATACAAAGGATTCTTGATGTTACCCGCACGGGCACCACCGGTACCTTTCTGCTTTTTCAACTTTCTAGAAGAACCAGAAATTTCATTACGCTGCTTAGACTTGTGTGTTCCTTGACGTTGATTTGCCAAGTAACTTTTAACGTCCAAATAGATTGCGTGGTCATTTGGCTCTATACCAAATACTGAATCTGAAAGACTAATATTTCTTCCAGCACCTTCACCACTATATTTTAATACCGCTACGTCCATTACTTTTGAAGAATTACGGTTGAATTTTTCGCTCCAGGAATTGAGCCGCTAATAACAATCACATTTGATTCTGCAATGATTTTAACAACTTTCAGGTTCATCAACTTTACGTTGTCGTTACCCATGCGACCTGCAAGACGCTTTCCTTTCGGAACACGCGCTGCAAAAGATGCATTACCATTTGAACCCGGTGCGCGAAGACGGTTATGTTGTCCGTGTGTTGCACCACCCACCCCAGCAAAGTTGTGACGTTTAACAACACCTTGAAAACCATGACCTTTTGAAACTCCACAAGCATCTAAGAAATCACCTTCAACAAAAACATCCTGAATATGGATTTCTTTTCCGAGCTCTACCATTCCATCGTACTCAGCGCGAAAATCGCGAAACTCAGCAACAGATCTCTTAGGGGTAGTGTTCGCTTTTTTGAAGTGACCGATAGCGGCCTTAGTAGAATTTTTTTCTTTCTTCTCGCCAAAGGCAAGTTGCACAGCACGGTATCCGTCTGTTTCTTGATTCTTAACTTGCGTTACAACGCAAGGACCAGCTTGAATCACTGTACATGCTATATTCTCGCCATCTGGGCCGAATATGCTGGTCATTCCTATTTTTTTTCCTATAATTCCAGGCATTGCTGAACCAATTTATGCTCGTTTCTCAGGACTTTCTACACTCTTTCCGTAAAAAGGATTGCAAAGATAGGAACTAAAGTATAGTTACCAAATTCGGGTTTCAATATTTTTACCACTTCAAAGCTTCCGCATCTCCAAAACCCGTTTTATAGCTTAAAATCGCTAACATTGCCGTGATTACCTATGATTAAATCACCTGTTAAAATCGTTACCAGCTGGATTGTCCTACTATTACTGTTGGTGGTCTTGTTTATTCTAAACCTTTCGTTGGGAAGCGTTAGGATACCTTTTGCGGAAATCGTCTCTATAGTAATAGGTAGAGGAAGCCACAACGAGGTTTGGACTAACATTGTTTGGGATTTTAGATTAACGAAAGCCTTGACCTGTATTCTGGCAGGAAGTGCTCTTTCGGTAGGGGGTTTACAAATGCAAACATTATTTCGAAATGCTTTGGCCGGACCAGATGTACTTGGATTAAGTTCTGGCGCAAGCCTGGCAGTTTCACTAGTTTTTATGGGGCAGGTTACAGGAATTCAAGTTCTTAACGCTCCGTCTGCATGGTCGGTAGTAATTGCATCTTCCATGGGAGCATTCATAATATTCATTTTAATATGGAGCCTTTCGCAAAAGTTACGCGACAATACCTCCTTATTAATAGTCGGAATAATGATCGGTGCAGCTGCCTCATCCGTTGTTAGTGTTCTGCAATTCTTGAGCAAAGCAGAAGATCAACAATCTTTTTTACTTTGGACTTTCGGAAGTTTGGGCGGATTAAACTGGACTGAGATTCAAATATTAACTGGAGTGCTAATCATTGGTAGTGGCATAGGTATCGTATCGTCAAAAGCATTAAATGCCTGGGCGTTGGGTGATAACTATACGCAGAGTCTTGGTATCAATATTAAACAATGGCGATTTTTAATCATCTTCTCAACCAGTATTCTCACCGGAGCCGTTACGGCTTTTTGTGGTCCAATCGCTTTTGTGGGATTAGCGGTTCCACATTTAACCAAACTTCTCATAAAGACACATAACCATCGAATACTTATTCCAGCTGTAGTTATGATGGGTGCATCCCTCCTACTTTTCTGCGATATCGTTGCGCAGCTTCCGGGCTCTATGTATGTGTTACCGATTAACGCCATCACAGCATTGGTTGGTGCTCCGGTAGTAATCTGGATTATTGTACGCGCGAAACGATTATCAATATAGGCATGGCGCAAAAAGCAACTGACAGCCTGAACGCAATCTCAACGAACCAACTTTCTATTGGCTATTCAACTAACAACATTGAGAATGCTCTTTTTACAAACCTGAATCTTTCGCTCCCAACCGGAAAGCTTACCTGTTTTATGGGGCCAAACGGAATTGGAAAATCTACCTTAATACGAACGCTAGCCGGACTTCAAAAACCGTTGGCGGGTGAAATAAAATATTCACTCAACAATGATCAAAAAAAAACACCACTATCGCGCCAAATTGCATTAGTACTTACTGATCGGATCAGTATGCCGAACATGCGTGTTTACGAACTCATTTCATTTGGCCGCTATCCGTATTTAGATTGGAACATCAAATTATCAAAAGTCGATACAGCAATTATTCAACAGGCAATTGAACAAGTACATGTTGAAACCCTTGTTAACAAAAGACTTTATGAACTTAGCGATGGGCAACTGCAAATGGTAATGATTGCACGGGCACTTGCGCAAGACACTTATATTATATTACTCGATGAGCCCACAGCCCATTTAGATTTAAACAATCGGGTAGAGATAATGAATCTGCTTCGCCAACTTTCGCGCAGATTAAACAAGGCCATCTTAGTTGCCACACACGAGTTGGATCTGGCGCTTCAAACGGCAGACGAAATTTGGCTTACAGGTCGCGATAAAAATATCCTTACGGGAATTCCTGAAGATCTTGTTCTGAATAATAAATTCGATGAGATTTTTCAGTTCAAAGGGTTCGATTTAAAAACAGGAAAAATAAAGCAAGACGCGCATCAAAATATATCGATTAATTTAATAGGTAATGGATACGAATTACGCTGGACAAAAAATGCACTGGAAAGAAATGGCTATCTTATCTCAACCGATAAACCTGACTTCATCATTACTATTTCTAACCACGAAAATACCTATACCTGGCAGGTCAACGAACATCAATCCTTTTCCTCACTTCAGGATGTTTTAACCCATCTTGCATTTAAAGGCAAAAAATAAGTATATCGCTTTTGAATGCTTCAATCGTTTGCATGTTTCAAAAAGGATTCAAATCAATAAAGGATCATTATACTATTCAATCTCTTTGCTAGATTGGCATTTCGCATAACTGAATACCATGTTAAAAACAGAAGAAATCTTTACCTATTCTTTCGATCCAAAATATTCAAAACCCGTTGCATACTTTTCAATGGAGTTTGCTATAGATCAGCCTCTGAAAATTTACAGTGGTGGTTTGGGCTTCCTTGCGGGATCACATCTTCGCAGTGCTTATGAACTGAAACAAAATTTAATCGGGATAGGTATTCTTTGGAAAAAGGGATATTACGATCAGGAGCGAAATCAGGATCAGACATTGAAAGCAAGTTTCCGCGATAAAGATTATTCTTTTTTAACCGATACCGGAATTGTTTTTCCAATCACCATTCACGGTGCAAGAGTGTATGTAAAAGCCTACCTATTAAAATCGGAGGTGTTCAATTCTGCTCCGCTCTTTTTGCTTAGCACCGATATTCAGGAAAACGATTTTCTATCGCAAACGATAAGTCATCGGTTATACGATCCAAACGAAACCACGCGCATAGCGCAATCTATTTTGCTCGGCATTGGTGGCGCTAAATTGTTGGATGTATTAAATCGCAAAACAGATATCTACCACATGAATGAAGGACATGCTTTACCACTGTGTTTTTATTTGCTCGATAAATTCAAAGATATTAATGAAGTAAAGAATCGTGTTGTCTTCACTACGCACACACCAGAAAAAGCAGGGAACGAAGAACACAGTATGCCGTTGTTAAATAGCATGAGTTTCTTCAACGGCCTTACAACGAAACAGGTTGATGAATATGTATATCCTGAAAACGGAGTACTTAATTATACCCTTACAGCACTGCGTTTAGCAAAGGTAGCCAATGGTGTTTCGCAGCTTCACGGTGAAGTGGCAAAAAAAATGTGGGGCGACTATAACGGTATTTGCGAAATAAAGGCCATCACTAACGCACAGAATAAAACGTATTGGAAAGACGATGTTTTAGAAAAAGCATTGACTGATAAAAACATGGAAGCATTAGCCGATCGTAAAAAGGAATTGAAGAAAAAATTATTCCGTGTGGTGGCCAATCAAACCGGAAAACTATTCGATGAAAATATGTTAACTATAGTTTGGGCCAGACGATTTGCAGGATACAAACGAGCCAATCTTTTACTTTCAGATTTTTCAAGGTTCTTAAAGATTGTGGAGAATGAAGATTTTCCGGTTCAAATGATTTGGGCAGGCAAACCGTATCCGGAAGATTACAACTCTATTAACCTCTTCAATGAAATTTATTGGAAGACAAAAGAGATTCCAAATTGTACGGTTGTCACGGGATATGAGCTTTGGCTATCGGGGCATTTGAAAAAAGGATCTGACGTTTGGTTGAATAATCCACGACTTTATCATGAAGCTTCTGGCACATCAGGAATGACCGCAGCAATGAATGGTTCAATCAACCTATCTATTCCGGATGGATGGGTACCTGAGTTTGCCAAGCATGGAAAAAATTCTTTCATCATTCCAACCGCTGACGATTCATTATCGCCAGAAGCAAAAGATAAAATTGAGGCACAAAATCTTTTGGACTTATTAGAGAACGAAATCATACCCATGTATTACAACAAACCAGAAAACTGGAACAACGTAGTGAAGGCGAGTATGGAAGATGTTTTACCGTTCTTTGATTCTGGTAGAATGGCGAATGAATATTATGAAAAACTTTACAAGTAAGGTAATTTCAAATCCAACATTATTTTTTATCATTTAAAACCCAATTGTATTCATAGTATTCAATAGCAAACGTGGAAGGTATTTTTTCTTTGCGATACTGATTAATCCAATCAAGGGTAGTTTTGCCGTTCAGATTAAATTCTGCTTTGTACCAATTGAAAATTTTCGAGAGTTCTACTTTCTTTTCTTTTGCATTTACAACAAGCCAACTTTTATTGTTTAATGATAACATGGTGCGATCGGTTAATTGCTGCTCTAATTTTTCTGGTCGGTATGCAAAATTTGCCAATGGCGGGCAACTCTTAGCGGCACAAGCCAATGCGAAATGAACGCGCGCATCTGTATACGGCCCAAGCAATTTTTTTATTTCCAATCGGTTTAAGGTAAGCTCCTCGCCAGCCACATTGTGTTTTACCATATCAAAAAAACCACTGGCATCTAAAGGCGACTTTAACGGATAATATTTCGATACCCAATAAATTACAACCAAATTGTAGGCATTGATATAAAAAGATTTTGTTTCATTTTCGGTTAACCCTTTTACATCAAAACTTCCAACACTTTTATACAATTTTTCTATCTCGCTGATATTCTGCTTAACCTTTGCATACTCTACTGAACCGTTTTCAACATACTTAACAAAAAAAGCATCTGCATTATCGGTGAATGTTTTTAAATCAATAGCAATTGAATTAAAACTAAGACCTAGAAGGATTAAAATAAGACTCAAATTCTTCATTGTTGATGTTGTTTACAATTTTTAACAGAAAGATATTGTTTTGCTTTCGGATAACGCAAACTACTAACGATCCATCGATCAATGCTACCTTATTTATAGAGTATGTCTCGTGCAAGACATAAAAGCATAATGTCAGAAAGTACCTGCGAGTTGTGATCTCTTTGTGATACTTTACAGCGATCGTTACAAAATTACCGTCCCTTATGAATAACTTTTTGCTTATTGAAGATGACCCTGATCTGGTAGAATGTTGAAAGAAAAGGTAAAACTTGAAACGGTTTCGCTTGCGAGAAGTAGATCGCTTCCCACATAACATCAACCAAACACGTATTTGTCAACAGCCAGACAAAATTGATTTTGTGATAGTGATTAATTATTTCAATATTGATGTATGAAGCATATCGTTATAATCGGAAATGGAATTGCTGGCATTACCGCTGCACGAAACATACGCAAGCAGAGCGACAATCGTATTACCGTAATTTCTGCTGAGACACAACACTTCTATTCGCGAACGGCTTTAATGTATGTCTTCATGGGGCACATGAAGTTTGAGCACACAAAACCGTACGAAGATTTTTTTTGGAAGAAGAATAAGATCGACTTGGTTTTCGATTTTGTAGAAAAAGTAGAAACAGAAATAAAAAACCTCCATCTTAAATCAGGAAATAAAATTACCTATGATACTTTAATAATCGCTTCAGGTTCCAAATCAAATAGTTTCAATTGGCCGGGTCAAAATTCAAGAGGCGTACAAGGACTTTACGGTTATCCTGATCTTCAATTGATGGAGGAGAATTCGAAAGGTATTAAACACGCGGTCATTGTTGGTGGTGGATTGATCGGTATTGAGATGGCCGAGATGTTGGTTTCGCGAAATATAACCGTTACGCTATTGGTGCGTGAACCAGAATTTTGGAGTAATGTGCTGCCACTTCAAGAAGCAAACCTCATTAGCGAACATATACGCTCGCATCATATTGATTTAAAATTAAATACAGAGTTAAAAGAAATTCAATGTGATGAGCAAGATCGGGTAGCAGCAATCGTAACAAAGTCTGGTGAAATAATACCTTGTCAATTTGTTGGATTAACTGTTGGTGTTTCTCCCAACATCGATTTTTTAAAGAACTCCAACATTGAAACCAAACGCGGCATTTTGGTTAATGAATATTTGCAAACAAACATAGAAGATGTTTATGCGCTTGGCGATTGTGTAGAACGAACCTACGATTTGCCAGGACGAAAAAATATCGAGCAAGTTTGGTACACGGGCAGAATGATGGGTGAAGTAGTTGCACAAACCATTTGCACTGAAAAAACAAAGTACGCTCCCGGGCCTTGGTTTAACTCTGCTAAGTTTTTTGATATTGAATATCAAACATATGGCAATGTCAACGCATCGCTGAAACCAAACGAAGAAGATTTTTATTGGCAGCATGAATCTGGCAAAAAAGCATTGCATGTTGTTTGGGATAAAACAACAAAGGAATTTTTAGGTATTAATGTATTTGGAATCCGCATGCGCCATGAATGTTTCGACCGATGGTTGCGTGAGAAGAAAGATGCTCAATTTATAATGCAGCATCTTTCTGAAGCGAACTTTGATCCCGAATTTTTTACACGGCACGAAGAAGAAATAGTAAATACGTTTGAAAATAGCGAGGTAGTGTCCAGTAGCAGTAGGTAAAAAAATAATGTGTATGAAATTTTTAAAATTATTCGGACTTACCTTATTCATTCTGGGTTTTGTCGTTTTCAATATATCTTTTTTTTGGGCGAGTTATTTGTTAACTCCAGAGATTGCCAAAGAAAAAATTAGCGACAGCAAAAAATCAGAATTGTTTTTTAAACAAGCAGCGTCAGTATTAGACAAATCCTTTAGTTCCAACTTCACATTTGTATCCGAACTTGATAAGGTATTTGAATCCATAAACGAAAAACAAATTAAAGCGTACGAAATCACTTCCGATGAGGTGAGTAAGCTTGCGACATTAAACGCTTCAACATTTTCAATTTCAACTATCGATGATCTTTTTAAATCGAATGATGAAATCTCATCGTTTAAAAAGAAGGCATTGAAAGATTATGCCAATTACCTTAATGGTCAACAATTCAATTCGAAAGAAGAACTTCAATCGCAACTTCAAAATGTGGTTGATAAAATAAAATTGTATGGAATTGTAAATCAAGTTGGGTTTGATCGGTATCAAATTAAAGATTTAAAATATTCTCTTACAAAAGCATCAGCAGTAAGTCCGGTAAAAAACAATCCACTTTTATTTTTAGTACTTACTATTGGGTTGTGTATTGTTGGCGCCCTTCTTTATATATTACCAAAGCTTCAGCTACAGCCCGGAATAAAAAACAACGAAATATTTTTTAACGTAATGAAGAACGTTAGTTGGCTCGGCATTATCACTGGCGCATGGTTAATGCTCTTCTATGTGCTGCTTTATTTTTATCCGCAATACATGACGAACTGGATTGTAATGGTAGATCCGGTAAGCAAATTTTTGAATGGCAATGAAGCCAGTCGTTTTTTTCTCTATGGATTTATATACACGCTTTGCATTCTAGTAATGGGCGTGCGCATGATTATTCACTATCGCCACAGCAAATATCAAATCCTTCGCACGTGTTCCGTTATGTTTTTTCAAACGGCTTTTGCATTTCTTATTCCCGAAATTCTTATTCGACTTAACAAACCCTATTTCGATTTTAAAAATATTTGGCCACTTGATTATTCCTTCTTTTTCGATTCAAGACTAAATACGTTAGTGGAAAGTGGCACACTTGGAATTTTTATGTTGGGTTGGGGAATTGCTTTGATTATTCTCGCTGTACCTATACTCGTTTATTTTTTTGGCAAACGTTGGTACTGCTCATGGGTGTGCGGATGCGGAGGACTTGCCGAAACATTAGGCGATCCGTATAGACAACTCTCCAACAAAACATTAAAAGCCTGGAAGGTAGAACGCTGGATGGTTCATGCGGTGTTAGCCTTTGCAATTGTAATGACCGCAGGCGTATTGTACACATACTTCACCAACAATGCTTGGTTTTTATTCTTTGATAGTTACCAATTACGCGAAGTGTATGGTGGTTTTATAGGCGCGGGCTTCGCAGGCGTTGTAGGCACGGGGTTCTATCCATTAATGGGCAATCGCACATGGTGTCGCTTTGGCTGTCCGTTGGCAGCATACTTAGGTATTGTTCAACGATTCAAATCACGCTTCAGAATTACTACCAATGGTGGTCAATGCATTTCGTGTGGTAATTGTTCTACCTATTGCGAAATGGGCATTGATGTTCGATGGTATGCACAGCGGGGGCAAAACATTGTGCGTTCGTCTTGTGTTGGCTGTGGAGTTTGTTCTTCCGTTTGTCCACGAGGCGTTTTAAACTTAGAAGTAAAAGGTGAAGCAGGAAGATTTGGTAAACCAATTTTGATTGGAAATAATGGAATACATCTTTCGAAATAAAGTTCTTCGTTTCATCTTTGGTTTTTTGGATTTACTCGGTACCCATTGATCATGAAACAAATTGTGAAAGTTATTATTCCAGCCTTCAACGAAGAGAATGGAGTGGGGCAGGTCATCCAGGAAATTCCAAAAGAGTGGGTAAGTGAAATTGTTGTGGTGAATAATGCTTCCACCGATAATACAGAACGTGTTGCAAAAGAAGCAGGCGCCACTGTGCTTCGTGAAACTATTGCAGGCTATGGCAGAGCTTGTCTAAAAGGAATTGAATACCTTAAGAATTCCAATCCTCAACCAGACATTGTTGTTTTTCTTGATGCCGATCATTCCGACTACCCGGAAGAAATACCTTTGTTGTTGAAACCGATTCTTGAAAATGATGTTGTTATGGTGATTGGTTCGCGCGCGTTGGGAAATAAAGAAAGAGGATCGATGACACCTCAACAAATTTTTGGAAATTGGTTGGCTACACGATTACTAAAAGTATTTTACAATGTAACCTTTACCGATCTTGGCCCATTTCGCGCCATCAAATTTGCATCGCTGCTCGAACTTGATATGGAGGATAAAACCTATGGTTGGACTGTAGAGATGCAATTAAAAGCGGCTAAGAAAAAAATGAAATGCGCAGAAGTTCCGGTTCGCTACAGAAAACGAATTGGATTCTCTAAAATTTCGGGCACAGTGAAAGGTACTGTAATGGCTGGATATAAAATTTTATACACGATCTTTAGATATAAGTAGTAAGTCCAAAGTTTATAGTTAATAGTCCATAGCATAAAGTAGAATTGAATAGAATGAAAATAAAGGAAAGAATATACTCACGCTTGAAACCGTCAACCATGGATCGGCTGTCGACTATGGACGATACCCGCTAAGCATGGTTATTATCATCACCATACTTTACAGTCTCTCCTTACTCTACATTTTTTTGTTCAGCTTGGGTCAATTGCATCTTACGTGGTTGTATAGCCGAAAGAAAAATAGTGTTTCATCTGAAACTTTATTTGACCAAGCATTTGAACCTCTTGTTACAATTCAGCTCCCTATTTATAATGAGAAGTATGTGGTCGAAAGACTAATTGATGCCGTATGTAAACTTGATTATCCAAAACACAAACTGGAGATTCAAGTTTTAGATGATTCAACAGACGAGACAACAGCAATCATTCAAAAGAAAATTGATCAATTAAAATATCTTGACGTGGATATTTATATCATCCATCGCCAAGATCGCAAAGACTTTAAAGCAGGCGCACTGGACAATGGATGTCATTTAGCACACGGTGAGTTCATCGCTATTTTCGATGCTGATTTTATTCCGGAACCAGACTTTCTAAAAAAAACAATATCATATTTTGCTGACGCTTCAATAGGTGTTGTGCAAACACGTTGGGGGCACATCAATAAAGATTATTCGCTGCTTACAAAACTGCAGGCCTTTGGTTTAGATGCTCACTTCTCCATTGAACAAGTGGCGCGTAATGCAGCAGGAAGTTTTATAAACTTCAACGGTACCTGTGGTGTTTGGCGCAAGAGGTGTATTGAAGAAGCCGGAGGATGGAAGTTCGATACGTTAACCGAAGATCTTGATTTGAGTTACAATGCGCAGTTAAAGGGATGGAAATTTAAATACCTTGAAAACATTTCTACACCGGGCGAACTTCCCATTATGATGCAAGCTATCAAGTCGCAGCAATATCGATGGAATAAAGGCGGAGCAGAAACAGCGCGAAAACATTTCAGGCGGGTTATGTTTTCGAATATTTCATTTACAAATAAGGTGCACGCTTTCTTCCATCTCTTTAACAGTTCTGTTTTCGTTGGTTTACTATTTGCCGCTTTGCTCAGCATTCCCATGTTGTATATTAAATCGAACCACCCCGAAATAAATTGGATATTCCGTTTGGGTATTATTTTTCTTTTTGGTTTTATGTCTATTGCCTTATTTTATTGGATTGCCACCAAACAGTTTTATCCAAATGCTCGTAAAAGATTTTTTAGTTTATTTCCACAATTCCTCATTGTATCAATGGGTTTATCACTTCACAATGGCCTTGCAGTACTCGAAGGATTGATTGGAATCAAAACGCCTTTTATACGAACACCAAAGTTTAATATCAATTTAAAAACACAAAGTTGGAAAGGTAATGCGTACATCAAACCGTCATTGAGCATCCTTACCATAATGGAAGGAATACTTTGCTTTTACTTTATTTTTGGCATCGCGACAGGAATTTATCTCCACGATAATGCCTTAATGATTTTTCACATCATGCTCGCCCTTGGTTTTGGAACGGTGTTTTTCTATTCAGTGAAACCGTTGGCAAATGCTTAAGCAAAAGCAGAGCACCTATGGTTTACTTTTTGTTTCACTTTTACTTTATGCATTGCTTGGATATTGCATTCAGCGTTATGAAACCATTTTACTTTTCACAGCTTACTTTTCTTTATTTGGAATTTACCTTTACATCTCTTTAAAATCGAAAGAAGAAAATACGGAGTTTTGGCTTTATGCTTCTATTCTTTTTAGGAGTGTTATGCTATTTTCTGTGCCCGCATTATCAGAAGATTTTTACAGATTTATTTGGGACGGACGATTACTCGCTTCAGGACATCATCCCTTTGCTGAAATTCCATTTTATTACATTCAAAATGGAATAACACTAAATGGACTTGATCCCGAACTATTTCAAAAGCTAAATTCTCCAAATTACTTTACCATCTACCCACCCGTTGCGCAATTTGTTTTTTGGTTTTCGGTAAAGATTTCACCCCATTCTATTTATGGAAGTATTCTTGTGATGAAATCAATCATATTTCTATCTGAAATTGGTTCGCTCGTATTGATCAGAAAATTATTGATACGTTTTGCAATTCCCGATAGACGCGTTCTGATTTATGCGCTTAATCCTTTGGTTATTCTTGAGCTCACGGGCAACATCCATCTGGAAGGTATTATGATTTCCTTTTTGCTACTCAGTGCCCTTTTATTGTGCGACACTAAGATTTGGACCGCTGCTATACTTTTTGCTCTTGCCATTTGCATCAAATTAATTCCACTTATTTTTCTTCCGGCTTTGGTTCCTCGATTAGGTTGGAAAAAATCAATGACGTTTTATGGAGTAGTGGGTGCGAGCTGTTTAATTCTATTTCTTCCATTGTTTGATTTCGAAATTATCTCGGGTTTTCAAAATAGTATTGGATACTACTTTAAAAAATTTGAATTCAACGCCAGCATATATTACCTCACTCGAGAACTTGGATATGTTTTTTTTGGATACAATATCATTCAAACAGTAGGATGGAAACTAGCATTGATCAGCACATTATTAATTTTGATGATCTCATTTCTAACGCTTGATGCTGATGCAAAAATTCGTTGGCTGCCTTTCAAATTAAGAACAATAAACCAACAACCAACAACAAACTACAACCCAATTACCTTTCTCTTTATTTTACTCATCTATCTTTTATTCACCACCACAGTTCATCCTTGGTACATTACACCATTGCTGATGATTTCCATTTTCACCGACTTACGGTTTGTCGTGCTGTGGACTGCATTAATTTTTCTCACCTATCTCGGTTATAGCGTAACGGGCTTTCAAGAAAATTTATGGATTATATTATTCGAATACCTATCCGTTCTTAGTTATCTTGTATATGAATTATGGAAAAGAGAAAAACTAGCATTCTAATATTTGTGCTTTGTGTTAGCACATTTGCATTATCTGCACAAAATACCTATGATGAAAAACTCGCTGCACTCTATAAAAACTCAGTACCTCTCATAAATTCATCAGAATTAAAACCACTTCTCTCAACATCCAAAAATATTATTTTGCTTGATACACGATCAAAAGAAGAATTCGATGTTAGTCATTTACCGAATGCCACTTTTTTAGAGTATGATGCTTTTAATGCGGATAAGGTAAAGGGTATAAAAAGAAATACACCAATTGTAGTGTATTGTTCTGTTGGCTATAGAAGCGAACGCATTGGCGAAAAACTTTTGAAAATGGGCTTTACGAATGTGCAAAATCTCTACGGTGGAATTTTTGAATGGGTTAATGAAGGTAATCGTGTTGTTAATCAATCGAACATTCTAACAGATAGCGTTCATACCTACAATAAAAATTGGAGTCAGTGGTTAGTGAAGGGCACTAAAATCTATTAGCGTATGATTCTTCTGTTTAAGAACATGAGCTTCTGTTTGCTCAAAGAAGTAATCACATAAAAATTTCACTTGAAAAAACTTTTAATCATTTTTTATCGCAATCCGGAGTTAGGGAAAGTAAAAACAAGACTTGCGGTAACCGTGGGTGATGAAAAAGCTTTGGCGATTTACCTTGCGCTGGCAAATCATACTCGAATTGTAACAGAGAATTTATTAGTTGATAAAGTAGTATTCTACTCCCATCATGTAGATACTGAAGACAATTGGGGCAATGAACATTTTAATAAGCAAGCGCAGCACGGAAATGATTTGGGCGAACGAATGCTCAATGCATTTAATTTTGGATTTCTATCGGGTTACAAATCGATTTGCATCATCGGCACAGATTGTTTTGAATTAACACCAGACATACTTCAAGAAGCCTTCGAAAAATTAAATGCATGTGATGCTGTGATTGGCCCCGCAGTGGATGGTGGTTACTATCTATTAGGCATGAAAGCAACACATTCATCTTTTTTTCAAAATAAAAAATGGAGTAATGAAAATGTTTGCGAAGAAACAATAGAAGATTTTAAAAAATCAAATCTATCATACGAAGTCTTGCCAACGCTTACCGATGTGGATGAAGAAAAAGATTTGCCTCCAAACTGGAAATAGTTTGTACGTTTTTTTTGCAATCAAGCCAACGTTTCAAGATCACGAATCAGAATTCTTTTGCGATCGAAGTTAATTAGATTCTTTTCTTTCATATCGTTTAATATCGTTGTAACGGTTTGGCGCGATGTGCCGGTAAGTGATGCAATATCCTTGTGCGTAAGTTGCGTTGGAATTAATGTTTCATATCCTACCTTTTTTCCTTTCCACGAAGCAGCATCTTTCAAAAATTCAACAATGCGTGTGCGTGCATCTTTAAAAACTAACAGCTCAAGCTTGCGCTCCAGTTTCATAATACGAAAACCAATAAGCTTCAGAATTTTAAAACTCAGTTCTTTGTCTTCATACATCAACTCACGCAGTTCGAATATAGTAAGCGGGCAAATGGTGGTCGTCTCAATGGACTGCGCAAAGTCTCTACGTTTCTCCTCACCTGCCAATGCAAGTTCTCCAAAAATTTCTCCACCCGAAAGTATAGCCGTTATCACTTCTTCACCCTCTTCTGTATTATGACCAATACGAACACGTCCACTCACAATCATATAAATGTGTGTAGCCGTATCATCAGGCATGTAAATAAACTGATCGCGCTTGTATAAAAGGAACTCATGGTTATCCCCCATCTTCTTTACCTTGTGCGGGCAAAGAATGTTGTAGAGATTAACACTTTCAAAATACCAAAGGGCAGCGCTATTTGTCATCGCATAGGGATTGGTTAATTTTGTTTAAAAGTTCATATGTCCATGTTGGATAATATTAACTTTTAACTTTCGAAAATAAACATAAGGTTCATGAGCGACTTAAAGCTAAGCGAAATTTGGGTTTACCCAATCAAATCTCTCGGTGGAATTTCATTGGAAGAGGCTAGTGTTTTAGAAAAAGGCTTGCGGCATGACAGAAGGTGGATGTTGGTTGATGAAACCGGTACGTTTATGACGCAGCGAGTTTATGCGCAATTAGCTCTTTTCAAGTTGAGTTTTGAAAATGGTGGAATGAAAATTACCTATGGTGATCACATAAATTACCTATCCTTAGGAAATCCATCTCCTTTAGAGTTGATGAAGGTTACGATCTGGGATGATTCTGTTTTGGCTTGCGAAGTGAGCGCATCGCATAGTGAATGGTTTTCTTCTTTGTTGAAAATAAAATGCACCCTGGTGTTCTTCCCAGAAGGTAACTCAAGGCCGGTCGATCCAAGATATACAGTAAACAATGAGCATGTAAGTCTTGCTGATGCGTATCCCTTTTTAATAATAGGTCAGCGGTCGTTAGATAATCTGAATGAAAAGTTAGAAGTGGCACTACCGATGAATCGCTTTCGTCCCAATTTTGTGTTTACTGGTGGCGAGCCACACGATGAAGATACGTGGAAAAATTTCACGATTGGATCAAATCGATTTGTAGGTGTAAAGCCATGTGCGCGCTGCGCGGTTCCAACAATAGATCAGGATACAGCAGTGAAGGGTATTGAACCTTCAAAAACATTAGCCACGTATCGTAAAAAGGAAAGTAAAATCTTATTCGGTCAAAACCTTATAGCATTAGACCATGGACATGTCTACGTTGGTGATAAAATTACCTTACAATAAAAAATCACTAAACAGTTGTCCGTTGACTGTGGACTGATGACTTTTGCTTCATGACGTCACTTTACCTTAAAGCTGTCCATATCATTTTTATAGTCACCTGGTTTGCAGGGCTATTTTATATACCCAGGCTTTTCATTTACATAATTGAAGCACATGAAAAACCAGAGCACGAAAAATCAATTTTAGTGAAGCAACTAAAGATGATGAGTTCACGATTATGGTTCATCATTACTTGGCCATCGGCCATAATTACCTTGTTGATGGGCACCTCACTTTTAATCAACCAACCGGAGTGGTTAAAGATGGGCTTTATGCACATCAAACTCACTTTAGTATTTCTACTGTATCTCTATCACATTTCATTACACATACTTTATAAGCAACTAAGCAAAAACATTGTTAAGTATTCATCACAACAAATGCGGGTATGGAATGAAATCGGTACGCTCTTCCTAATTAGTATTGTATTTTTGATTGTACTGAAAGATGCCATGAGCATGGTGTGGGGAATTGTTGGATTACTAGTTGTTGGTATTCTGATGATGATTGGAATTAAAGTGTATAAAAAATTTAGAAAGAATGAATAGGTTCAAAGGTCAAGGTTCAAAGTTTCAAGTCCAAAGTTTGAGAATTATAGCGATCTGCTTTCCACTTTTAGCTTTTAGCTTTCTACTATCAAGCTGTATTCAAAAAAAAGAAGTGCCGCTACCCATCTTCGGTGAACGCGATGTGGTGGGTAGTGATACCGTTTACCACACCATTGCTGATTTTAAATTTGTTGATCAGGACAGCGCAGTCGTAACAGGTACTACCTATAATAATAAAATTTATGTGGCCGATTTCTTTTTTACTTCGTGCCGCACCATCTGCCCGATTATGAAAGCACAAATGCTTCGCGTTTATGATTCGATTCAAAACGAAGACGATGTGTTGTTACTCTCGCACACCATCGATCCTGAGTATGACAACGTTGCTTTGCTTCATGATTTTGCAGAAAGGCTGGATGTAAAAAGTAATAAATGGCATTTTGTTACGGGCAAGAAAGAGGATATCTACAAAATTGCGCAGACAAGTTATTTTGCCACTGCACTAGAAGACAAAACCGAACCAGACGGCTTCATTCACACGGGCGCATTTTTATTAATCGATAAAAAGAAAAGAATTCGCGGAAAATATGATGGAACAAAAGAAGCAGATGTAAATCGATTACTAATTGATATTAAAAAATTGAAGCGTGAGGATTGGAAATAGAGTTCAAAGTTCAAAGTTCAAAGTTCAAGGTTCAAAGTTTCTATTTTCTGTTCGGTTCGCCAACCTGAAATCTGAAACCTGGAACTTGAAACCTGAAACTTACTTTCTACTTTTTACTTTCATCTTTCCGCTTTTAACTTTCTGCTTTACTGCTTGCACTCCAAAACCATCCTCAACCAAATTCCAACAATACATCATTCACGGTGAAGAGTTGTATTTAAATAATTGCAGCAACTGTCATCAAAAAAATGGCTCTGGACTAGGTTTGCTGTACCCGCCATTAAACAAATCTGACTTCATGGAAAATCATTTTAATGAAGTGATTTGTTTAATGAGGCATGGCAAAGAAGGGGAGCTCATTGTGAATGGCAAGAGTTTTAACAAACAAATGAAAGGTGTGGCTACCTTAACCGATTTAGAAATTGCCGAAATCGCAACCTACATATACAACGCATGGGGTAATGAACGAGGGATTGTTGAAGTACAGCTTGTTTCGAAGATATTTTTAAAATGCGACTCTGCAGAGGTTATTCGCTAATGAACGCAACCACACACGCACGATTAACATATAACGATTAACGGATAACCCTTTTCACATATACTTCATATTAATTACCATCACCACAGTTTCCGCATCGACTTTCACTTTCACATCATCAAATGATGGTGGACCAAAATTTCCCATCGCATTGTTACCAAACGCGAACCCTTCTTTGGGTATTCCCATAGCTTTGGTATCCAATTTTTTATTTCCGTTTTCATCGTGAATAACACTCACGGCATATTCCCCCGGTGGAAGATCTTCAAAAATTACCTTTACCTCGCTGCCATTGGCATCTATCTCTTTACCTGTAATCGCATTTTTTAAAAAATCTTCCTTGGTCACAAATAGCCCAACGCGTATTAATCCTTTGCTTCCTTTTATGTTTTTCACTGTTACTTCAAGTGACGCTTTTTGTGCAAAAACGTTTGTAGAACAAAATACACTTGTTAAAACAATAGCAACTAAATAGATTCTTGTTTTCATATCTAATTTTTTTATTTAAACATCAACACATTAAAGTAAAAACTAAAATTACACATTCTGAACCCACGACTAAACCGGATCATCTGTATACATCATCAGACAAATCACCGTAGAGGAACTTTGGCTTCAATTGCAGTTCAAACAGTTAGCAAAACACAGCCCAATCTATTCGAATCTTCCTACCACACTTTGAAATAAACCCCACCACTCGTATTCCT
>JBBRFY010000022.1:0-28219 GCA_038241205.1 Cytophagales bacterium | reverse complement strand
CCCTATGTAACTGTAGAGTGCGCGCTCATTCTTATTCGCAGTGAAAGATTGATTATCCAATCCTGTAAGCTCTTGCGCTGTAAAAGACAGTGTTTTGCCAGCCACGTTTGTACCAGAGTAATCCCACGTTTGATACTCAATTGCTACCAACGCATTCAACGAATGTTGACCAAAACTTTTGTCAAACGTTAATTGGTTCGTAAAAATTGGGGAGAAAAAACCAGAACGTGAATCTGATATATTTGCTTTATCTCTACCCGTAAATCCTTCAAAATAAATTGGGTTGTAAACATAGCTTCGACCAGAATTATAATCCACCCCAACGTTACTGCGAAACTTAAGATTTTTTAAAACATCAACTTCTAAAAAAATGGTACCCAATATACGTACGTTATCATTCTGCCCCAGATCCTGCAAAGCTGCCCGAACAGGATTTTGAGGATCGGAAGCGTCCGCGCCTGTTGGCCCACCGTAACCACCAACATTTGTTGGGTTTAGAATAGGAATGTAAGGGGTCATCCTCATCATATTCTGAATTTGAGTACGGCCGCCAGGAGATTGTTCAGATACTTGTGAACCAGCACCAATCATTAAAGTCTGACCAATCAAAACATTTTTATGAATTCTATGATCAGAATTTGCCCGAAGTGTATAGCGATCATAGCTCGTTCCAATCATAATCCCATCCTGCTTAAAATAACCTCCCGATAAAAAAAATCGCGACTTTTCATTTCCACCTGAAATTGAAACATCTGTTTGGCTTATTAACGCATTACGGAACATTTCCTTTTGCCAATCGGTTTCGGTTTGCGCAAAGGTTTGCGATGATCCCGCGTAAATTGGATCGTTCATGGTGCTAAAACGAGGAGGTAAACCTGCTCCCGCATTTCCAAGCAATGCATTTCCGTAGCTTATGTACTGATCTCGCTTTAACAAATCCAACGTCTTCCACGCTTTCTGATATCCTACATAACTATCTATATTAACATGAAAACCATCGCGCGAGCCCTTTTTAGTGGTTACTAAAATTACGCCAGCAGATGCCCTAGAGCCAAAAATGGCTGCCGAGTTAGCATCCTTTAACACTTCTATTGACTCGATATCGCGTGAATTAAAAAGGTTGAAGTTACCAACCTCTACTATACCATCTACCACATACATAGGGTTAGATGAATAAAGCACGGAGTTAACACCACGAACTCGAACAATAGGTGTAGTTCCAGGAGAACCAGAGTTAGTAACAATAACACCAGCAGCTCGGCCTTGTAATGCTTGTTCCATACTAGGTACTGGCAATGCTGAAATTTCTTTAGAAGTGACGGAAGAGATGGAAGACACTAGAGAAGATCTCTTTTGAACGCCATAACCTGTTACTACTAATTCAGACAAGGTCGCAACATCGGGAGAAAGTTGAACATTAAAATCAGACCTACTTCCCACGACAATTTCTGTCGTTGAATAACCAACAAAACTAAATACCAGCACCGACTGGTCGTTTAAAACACTGATTTTGAACTTTCCTGCAGTGTCAGTAGCTGTACCAGTCGAACTTCCTTTTAAAAGAACGTTTACACCAGGCATTGAGCTTCCATTTTCATCGTTAACCGTACCTGAAATCGTCCGCTCTTGCGCGAAGCCTCCCGATGTCAGAATCAGCAAGATCGCTGCCGTTAAACTCAATGTTTTGTAGAATTTTTTCATCATAGTTTTTTTAAGTTTAAAAAAATGAATGTTGGTTAAACTATTACATCTCCTTGAGATGCTTTTATAGCGTAACCTCCTTCTGTTGTGGTAACACCATTGGTTGTGCCCTTCAATAAAATGTTCACACCTGGTAAGGGCATACCGGTATCTTCTTTTATAGTGCCTTTGATCGACCGGTGTTGGGCTCTTGCAAATATGCAAGGCACCAACAAGAGTACCAGAGTAATTACCAAACTTCCGTAGATTTTTCTCATAGTTTTTATTGTTTAGTTATTGGTAAGTGCTTAAAGATTATGCATTAATTATATTTTTACGCTCGCAACAATATGGTCACCTGATAAGGATGGACTTAACTGCCCATCCTTCAGGCTTGAACCGGCTAACCCAACCAGTCAGTCGTTTTGGAAATACCTATTTTCCTATTTCATTGTTGCAATTCAAGAAATTCTGAAAACTAAGAGCTCTACTACAAAGTCTTCTGCCTGTGTAAAAATGAGTGGAAATGAAGAAAAAAAATGCTAGTTAAAGGTGTAATGTGTTATGCAAAATCTCTGGGCTAAAAAACCATGTGCAATGTAGAAATTCTTTGTTTTTTGGCTCTAAACTGATTGCTTAAGCAAAAAAATATGCATTTTTGGCACCTGCTTATGCAAAGTGATCATCAAAGTTTGAGCAATTAAAGGTTAATAAAAGATGGATGAGTTCTTGGATGATGTTTTCTATATAACCAGGTGCTGCCAGTTGGTTGAAGAAAAATCACAATTTGGAAAAGCTAAAAATTGGAAAAACAGTGATTTTATAAATTTAAGTGAACGTATTAGTAAGGCTTCTAATATTTCTATAAGCCCTGACACCTTAAAACGTCTATTCGGTAAAGTCAAAACGCATCGCACTTACAACCCCCAACTAGAGACGAAAAACGCGCTGGCGATCTTTTTAAACTATAAAAATTGGGAAGATTTTAAGAATCAATATTCGAAAAACGCTGAAAGCAAATCGGTTAGTGAGCCAAAGTTTCCATTTTCCCCAGAGAAAAAAGAAGCGGAACCGAGAAGCAATGTGAAAACGAAACACACGAAGACTAAGATCACAATTATCTCATTTTCCCTATTATGCTTTATTTTATTTTTAGTAATAATTATACGACCTGATGAAAGGGACGTTGAAAATAAAAAAAATGCATCTTCAAAAGTTCTTTTCGGTGCAAAAAATTTAAAACTTAAAAGTCAAAACACCGTCCTCTTTACCTATGATATTTCAAATGTATTATCTGATTCAATTGTAATTGATTATGGATTCTCTCATTTTGGATTTCGAGAATATGATTACCTACCTAAGTCACAGCAGACTATCTCCTATTATTACAATTTTCCGGGATTATACCTAGCTAAAATCATGGATCACAAAAAACAATTGGCAGCTTTGCCGGTTGAAATTACTTCTAGAGGATGGGAGTATGGTGTTTATACTAATGACAACCATCTAGTTGTTCTTGATAGCAACGATGTGAAAAATTCCTTCAGTGAAGGCAAATCATATATTTCTCCCGCTTTATTAGAGTCGAAAGGATTGATTTCGAATTGGCTAGAAGTTGCGAACATTAGAGACTTTGGAATCGATGGTGATGATTTTACGCTTGAAACGCGAGTTAAAAATTCTTTTGATGAGGGAGGTAGTAACTGCTTAGAAACAATCTTGCGCATTTTGGGACAGAATAATCAAGTCAGAGTGCAATTTAACAAGCAAGGCTGTGAACGATGGAGCATTCTTCAATTTGGCGAGATGTTAGTAGACGGTAAGTACAGCGATCTGTCCATGTTTAATACTTCAATTGGCAACTGGAATGACCTGAAGGTTGAACTCCGCGATAAGAAAGCTAAAATTTATTTAAATGGAACTGTAATTTATAGTGCATCTTATCAGGAATCGTTAGGGCTGATTAAGGGGATTATTTTTGATTTTAGAGGAACTGGATCTATTGACTACGTCAAATTATCTAATAAACTGGGTCACACTGTGTATAGTGAAGAGTTTAACATAAGAAAGTAAAATCAAAACTAAAATCTGATAGAACCTTATTACGGCTACAAATGGTTATTATCAGTTTACTCTTAATTTCAAGACGCAATGAAATTTATATTTTGATCGTATCGGTTCAACACCGGGTAAATGCAAAGCCCAATGAAGTTTACCTTCATTGGGCTTTTTTTGGCTTTACATCTACCGGCTTAATGTTTATTTTACAATTAGTCTAAGTCTGATAACTTCCTTCGATGTTGTCGCTGAAACGATATAAAGTCCGACTGGTAAATCTGAAGTTTCAATCATCAAAATATTTTCTTCCTTAGTACTCACTTGCTTAATCGAACGTCCGGTTGCATCGAATATCTCGAAACGTGCTGGCATTGGGGAGGCAAGGTACACCTTCTCACCTTTAACAACTGGATTAGGATATACGCTGAAATTATTTTCAAAATCGCTTGCTGAACCGCTTTCAGTTGCTGCTAAAACCCTGGCTAAATTCAAATTTGAACTTGAGATGTTTAAATTTGAACCTGTAACCCTTACATTATCAAAATCCATTGAAATAGCGGCACTCCACGTACGACTGAATCCTATTCTGCGCAAATTTGTTAAACTCACACCTGTGAAAACTGAAACTGGTATTTTAGCCGACTCCCAATTTCCAGACTTGGTGATGTAACCGCTCAATCCTATGTTTTTAGATGCTCCTGCCCCATCTTCCAGATAGATGTCAAAATCTGCTGTTGTTCTCACTTGAAATTCAATAAATCCAGTTGACCATGATGACTTATTTAGCCCGGTAGGAAATTCGAAGCGATAAGACGCGTAGTTACCGGTGACCGATATTGTTTTGTACTCCGACCCTTCCGGTGCACCAGAGGTAATTGCAGAGATATTCATAGCGTAAGTACCTATAGTTCCTCCGTCATTTGCAAAATGGTTTATTCCTGATTCATTATAAATATTATATACACTTCCTCCGGAAGGAGCTGGCAGTAGCGCGCTACCCGGAATTACTTCTGATGGAGTTGTGTTAGCTTGTCCTGGTTTAGCCCATCCTACTGCAAGATTATCACCACCATAACCTTCTTTCATCAATGCTTCCACATAGTATTGTGTGCCTGCTGTTAAAGATATAGTAGCAGATTTTTGGGTGGTAAATTTGTTCCACTCTCTTGAATTTGTCCAACCTGTATGAGATGCAATTTTCACTTTGTTGGCAGCACTGTTATTTGTGCTCAACCATAGTTCAACTCCGTCATCGCCTGCTATCCAGAAGGTATAACTTCCGGTAGTTGGCGGACAGATATAGCCTGACACCCTCAATCCATAATTATCTGCTACGCCTGACGCTGCTTCAAAGCTTGTCAACGTGCTGGTACTCGTTGGCGTGTTAGGATAATTTGCATTGCTGGTAAGGTCACTCACTGCGGTTCCCGATATACCATCCCATTTTTGTTGGGTGATGGTACCGGTGCCGCTACATGTTGTGGTAGCTAAGGAGGTTGTTACGCTTAGTGCAGTGCTTGATACTGAAACGTTTCCTGCTGCATCTCTTGCTTTTACCGTCATGCTGTAGGTGGTTCCAGCTGTTAAGCCGGTAACTGAATATGTGGTTCCTGTAATATTGGAAGTATTTAGTTTTGTAGTTCCGCTATATACGTCATAACCTGTAACCCCTACGTTATCAGTACTTGCTGTCCAGTTTAAGGTAAAACTGGTTTGGGTAATAGACGCTGAACTTAAAGCCGTTGGTGCTGTTGGTGCTTGCGTATCTACAGTTGCTGTAAAAGGTATCAAGCTGCTTCCTTGTATTACTTCCGATGGTGATGTAGTAGCTTCTCCTGGTTTTGCCCAGCCCACTGCCAAGTTATCACCTCCGCCACCTTCTTTCATCAATGCTTCCACATAGTATTGTGTGCCTGCTGTTAAAGATATAGTAGCAGATTTTTGGATGGTAAATTTGTTCCACTCTCTTGAAGATGTCCAAGCTGTATGATAGGCAATTTTCACTTTGTTGGCAGCACTGTTAGTTGTGCTCAACCATAGTTCAACTCCATCATCTCCTGCTATCCAGAAGGTATAACTTCCTGTTGTTGGTGGACAGATATAGCCTAAAACCCTCAATCCATAATTATCTGCTACGTTTGACGCTGCTTCAAAGCTTGTCAACGTGCTGGTACTCGTTGGGGTGTTAGGATAGTTTGCATTGCTGGTAAGGTCACTCACTGCGGTTCCCGATATACCATCCCATTTCTGTTGGGTGATGGTGCCTGTGCCACTACATGATGTGATGGCATTAGCATTAGTAGTTATGCTTAAAGCACTGCTTGATGCTGATGCGTTAAGTGATGGATCGACAGCTTTAACGGCAAATGAATACGCTGTATTAGCAGTCAAACCTGTAACGGTATATGAAGTAGTTGAAATAAGCGCTGTATTTACTTTTGTACTTCCATTATAAACATCATAACCCAATATTCCATTTGAATCAGTCGAAGCTGTCCAGCTTAAACTTACCGCTGTTTTAGTTTTACCGGTAGAGGTTAAACTTGTTGGAGCAGTAGGAGGCTGAGTATCATTTGAATTTCCTAAAATTAAGTTATCAAAATAAGCAGTTCCGTTTATTTGCCCCCCATCAGGATACATAAATACTATCTTCTTAATTCTTGCAGGGTTCACCGTACCAAAACCAGTTGATGCGAAATTGAGTGTACGTGTATACGTTTCACCATCACCAGCAAAATAAATTCCATTTTGCCATGCATCCACGGCATTTCCTAAATCATCAAAAAGCTTAACTCTCAACGAAAATGAAGTGTTACTTTTTGTATCAACCGAAAATAATGAATTGTTAGTCAGATTAACGATGTTAGTAAAGGTTACCTCATAGACAGCGTTATATTGTCCCGCATTTGTTAATATCATGCGCATAGCACCATCTTGAGTTAAAGTAGCACTAGATGCATTTACAGTAGTTTGCACTGCATCATTTATCACGTTACCTGAAAACAGATTTGTCCACGAGGTAGAAGTAAACGAAGAAGCAGAGGGTCTTGGAGTGTAAGCCGTAGTAGATACAGTATGCGTGGCGCTAACAGGAGATTCATTGCCAACAGCATCTTTGGCTTTCACTGTGAATGAATATGAAGTAGATGGGGTTAACCATTTGGCGGTATAGCTTGTAGAATTAGTATTTCCATTCCATACGCCATTAACATAAACACTGTAAGAAGTTACATCAACATTATCAGTAGATGTAGTCCAGTTTAATGTTACATTATAGTCAAGCGGAGAAGAAGTAAGTGAAGTAGGTGCAGTAGGTGCCTGTGTATCGGAAGCAAATCTGAGATTATTTAAATCAATCTGTAGAATCGTTACTGTGTTTTTAGGAAAAAAACCTCCGCTATTACTTGTAAGTACATTATAAGTAACATCACTTTTTGTTATTACTCCTGTAGGAGTATTTTGGTCAGAATAAAAAAGAGCGGCTGGAGTTACTGAAGTAGGCAGACCAGTGAAATTAATTTTAAAAAACTGATCTCTGTCAGATCTATTAACAATAACAAATTGCTTCCAGCTTCCTTTGGTATCTGCTAAAACAACGACAGCTGTTGTATCAGTGGTGGTAGCGTTATTTAAAACCCCACCAAGCAGGTGACTGTTAAAGTTGTTATACACATATGCAGCTGGACGTAAATTATAGCCACCATCCATTTTACCATACCAGCCATCTGCTTCATTCCAAGCCTGTGCTCCGGTTGCTCCGTCTTTTATTGCAGTAACCATAAGGGTGGCATCAAAGATCATCTGTGCATAGGTCTCTCTGTGAGGATCGGGAGGAGCCCATGTAGTTCCAAATTCATTGTGGAAAAATTCAATAGTTCTGGATGAATATTTGGCGAATTCAGCTATTACACTTTTAACCTGATGTCCATTACGAAGGGCATGATTGTAAAGATCCTGAGTAGCTAATCCTACATTCCCAGAAGAATAAGTATGAAAAGAGACAAAATCTAGTTGTGCGTGAGCAACTGCAAAAAATGCATCCAAATCAACCTTTAAATCAGGACGGGCAAAAGAAGGGCCTCCAACTTTTATAGTAGGATCAACAAGTCTCATTGCAGCCGCACATTTATTATAGATTGTTCCAAGCTCACCTAAGCTTCCCCTGTACTTATCATCCTGTTCGTTTGTTACTTCCCAATACTTTACTCCGCGATTTTGGTCGACATTAATGATGCGAACAAGGCTTGCGCACCAGTTGGCAAAAGCATCGTAATATTGAGGATCAAGCTTTTCAGTTCCGGGTGTATACCATCCCGAGTGCCAGGCAGGAATATTCATAAGCACAAGGGGATTCCATGGATTAGCTCCATTAAGCGCGTTGTTAATTTTGGCCGCGTCCCATTGATTGGCGGTGGTCAGCCAACCGTTCGGATTAGTACTTGTGCCTAGCATTTCCCAACTGTGGTAGCGAACCATCCCCGGCTTCATAAAGGACATTCCTTGTTTATAAAGGGCATTGCCGGGTGTACCAGAGACATTTGGATTAAAGCCTTGGAACAGATTAAGGCCGAAAGCAGCTTGGTTAATGGTTCTGCCTGTGTTTTGATCAAAGTTAATCGTTACGTTCGCATTTGGTGCCTGCCCAACGGCAGCCTCGAAGCGTCCAAGTAAAACTATTGTGAGAACCCCAAGGGTAATTGACATTTGTATACTTTTCTTCATGATTTTTGATGCTTGATTACGTTTGCAATTTATTAATCACGCAAACCATTGCATGGCCAAACCTTATGAATTGTTTTAAGCAATGGTATAAGAAGGTATTTATATTAAAAAGGATGGAATAAAGGCCAAATTCGCATTTATTTGAGATGCTTAAGCAAAAAGTTAAGCAGAAATTGTTCATCCCACCGTACTGTGCAATTCATTTCTCATGGATGCGACAGCTAAAAAGCTTCAACTTTAAAATTCTTGTGATGTGTAAAATGTTCATAGTTGTAAAGGTTTAGTTTACTGTCACAACCTACCATGAAATGCGCAACGCCAATAGAAGGATTTAGTACAACAATGTTGGGATTTTTTTTATTTCCGAGTGAGTTTTAGTCTCTTTTTAGAAGTCTCTAACTTTTAAAATCGAAATCTTGATTTGATGGTTCTTATATATTCCATCTCATCCATACTATCATTTAACTGATTACCCAATTCTTGTGAAGGGGAAAATTCAAACAGATCACTTTGTTTATGTACTTTGACAAGTGCATTGAGTTACCTTTACATTTGCTTAATAAATCCACGAACAACTAACAATAAAAGGGTACATTCCCAATTGTCGCAGGCGATTACATCAGGGCTAAAGCCCTCCGTGCTAATCTGGCAGTAACCCCGGCATTAATGCCGGGGTTACTCGCTAAAAATTAATTTGGGCTTTAGCCCTGATGCGACAATTTTGAATGCGCCAACCATCCACTAACAACGATCACAAAATGCGCGAAGATTACCTTACAGGCGATGGTGAAGAATTAAGTGTTCCTGAAAAGGAAGTAGAGAAAGCACTTCGGCCCTTATCGTTTCATGATTTTACCGGGCAGCTTAAAATTGTCGATAATATTAAAGTATATGTATTGGCAGCGAAACAACGAGGCGAATCGCTTGATCATGTATTGTTGCACGGCCCTCCAGGTCTTGGCAAAACTACCTTGTCGCACATCATTGCCAATGAATTGCAATCGAGTATTAAGATTACATCAGGCCCCGTATTAGATAAGCCCAGCGACTTGGCAGGCTTGCTCACTAATTTAGAAACGGGTGATGTGTTGTTCATTGATGAAATCCATCGCCTCAATCCGATTGTAGAAGAGTATTTGTATTCTGCAATGGAAGATTTCCGAATCGATATTATGTTGGATTCAGGACCCAATGCAAGATCAGTTCAAATCGGACTCAATCCTTTTACCTTAATAGGAGCGACAACAAGAGCGGGATTACTAACCTCTCCGCTGCGCGCACGATTTGGAATCAATGCACGTCTGGAATATTATGACGCTACCTTATTAACCAAAATCGTTAAGCGTTCCGCTGCTATTTTAAATACGCCAATTGTTGATGATGCCGCATATGAAATTGCAAGGCGCAGTAGAGGCACGCCACGCATCGCCAATAATTTATTAAGAAGAACACGCGACTTTGCTCAGATAAAAGGCGATGGCACCATCAACATGGAAATTGCCAAGCTTGCGCTGATTGCTTTGGATGTTGATGAAAATGGTTTGGATGATATGGACAATCGCATCTTGCTTACTATCATCGAAAAATTTAAAGGCGGCCCTGTTGGGTTAACAACTATTGCGACAGCCGTTGGTGAAGAAGCAGAAACCATTGAAGAAGTCTACGAACCTTTTCTGATTCAGGAAGGATATATAAAACGTACTTCTCGCGGACGCGAAGCGGCCGAACTTGCCTACAAACATTTAAAAATTGTTCCGCCTAAAAGGGCAGGTACTTTATTTGATTAATAGAGTGGTGAGAAAAAGATGGCCACGAATGCACGAATAATAAAGCAATAAAAAAGAGCGCGGAAAATTCTGCGCTCTTTTTTAATCCTGTAAAGGTATTTTGTATTACAATTAACGGTTAACCGATAACGATTAATCATCTAGGTTTCGTGTCTAAAGTCTTTTGTCTAACATCTAAATTCCAAAGACCACCAACGATCAACCAATAACGAATTCCGATTAACTGAATTAAAAACGCTCTATCATCGAGAAGAAGAAACTTCCTTCAATCTCAGCATTGTCATCGCTGTCTGAGCCATGCACTGCATTGGCTTCAATAGACTTTGCGAAAAGATTACGGATCGTGCCCGGCTCTGCTTTCTTAGGATCAGTAGCGCCTATCAACTTGCGAAAATCTTCTACAGCATTTTCCTTTTCGAGGATCATCGGTACGATTGCACCAGATGACATGTAGGCACATAACTCACCATAAAATCCGCGCTCTTTGTGCACTTCATAAAACTTGCCTGCCATTTCTGGCGAAAGCTTTGTTTTCTTCATGGCGATGATGCTGAATCCCGCCTCTTCAATCATTTTAATAATCGCTCCTGTGTTGTTTGCCCCTACTGCATCGGGCTTAAGCATCGTAAATGTTCTTTTTCCGGCCATATTGGTTGTATAAATGTTTACTACTGACTTTTATCTTAACGGATACAAAATCCGCAAGCGGGCGCAAAAATAACGAAATACTCCAGAGCGAGAAGTCCATATCAATTGATTTTAAGCATAATCCATATTCTGTAGCACAACTATCGAATCTATCTATTGACTATGTATTAAAATTCGCCATTTTTGCGACTTGCTTTTTTTAGCCCATGCAGAATTTTCAGGCTTTTGAGGAATACATACGTGAACACAGAAACGTGGTTATTGTAACCCATGTGAAACCTGATGCTGATGCACTCGGGTCTTCTCTTGGTTTATCGGCCTATCTAAAAAAGAAGAAGCACAATGTTACCGTCATCACTCCAAGCGATTACCCCGAATTTCTAGATTGGATGCCTGGCAACAAAGATGTTGTGGTGTTTCAAAAAGAAAAGCCAGAATCCTGCGAAAAACTCATTCAGCAATCGGATCTTATTTTCTGTCTTGATTTCTCAACCCTAAACCGCATAAACGAACTGGGCGAAATGGTGCGAAATGCATCTGCTAAAAAAGTATTGATAGACCATCATCTGGAACCAGAGAATTTTGCCGACTTTATTAAATGGGATGATGGCGCAGCATCTACAGCACAACTTATTTATCTCCTTATAAAAGAGCTTGGCGATGTCGACATGATTGATGCTGACATGGCCGATTGCTTATATGCCGGAATTTTAACCGATACAGGAGGTTTCCGCCACTCAAATACAAATTATACAGTATTGCATATCGCGTCTGAATTAGTGAGACAAGGTGCAAATCCGTATTCGGTTTCTAAACTCGTGTACGAAACCAATTCACTTGAACGCTTACGTTTGCTTGGCTTTGTGCTAAGCGAAAAATTAAAGGTATTGCCGGAATACAATACAGCATACATGGTGCTGAATGCTGACGAGTTAAAACGTTTTGCTTCTCAAACAGGCGATACTGAAGGCCTCGTAAATTATGGACTCTCGATAAGAGGCATCAAGCTTTCTGTTATGATTACAGACCGCAAAGACAGTGTGCGACTTTCACTTCGTTCGCTAGGTAATTTTTCGGTGAACGATCTTGCACGCAAATATTTTGAAGGCGGTGGTCATCGCAATGCCGCAGGCGGACAATCAGCACTAACCGCAGAAGAAACACTAAATAAATTCCTTGCTTTACTGCCCGAGTATAAAGATGAATTAACCAAAGCTGATAACTAAATTTTTTAAACACTTACAACTTTACCTAATAAACACTTGTCTAAGATGAAAATGATGAAAATCACCAACGTGCTGATCGGATTGCTTTTGCTATGTGCCGCATGCAATAATTCAGAGAAAAAAACCCCTAATGGATTTACGTTCAATGTCATCAAAGCTGGAGATGGCGTTGTGGCAAAGGCTCAGGAAATTCTTGTTTTTGATTTCACTTTGCGTGACTCAAAAGATTCTGTATGGACTGATTCGTATAAAAACGGAGTGCCCGCCCCATATCAAATTCCAGACAGTATCTCACAAGAACCAGAAAACGGAATGCTTCAAATGTTTAGAATGTTGAGCAAAGGAGACAGCGTAAGTGCTACCATGCCGGTTGGAAAATTCTTCAGAGACATTGTTCGTGGTGCAACTCCTCCCAATGTTGATACTTCAATGAATCTCTCTTACTTCATTCAGGTGAAGGAAATAATGTCAGTGGAAAAATATCAGGCCTATCAAGATGAGATGGCCAAAAAGAAAGAGGCAGGTCAGAAAATTAAAGATCAAGAAATTATTAAAAAATATTTGGCCGATAAAAACGTTGATGCTCAAGTAGACCCAAGTGGATTACATTATGTTATGCACTCAAATAAAGGAGGTGTTAAGCCTACAGAAACACAATGCGTAGAGGTAAAGTATGCCGGACGATTTATGGAAGATGGTCACATATTTGATCAGTCAGAAAAAATTTCTTTCCCTTTGACGAATGTTATAAAAGGCTGGCAGTTGGGTATTGTGCTTCTGGGTATTGGCGATTCTGCAACCTTTTATATTCCTTCTGATTTAGGATATGGCGCGCAAGGTTATCCGGGCGCAATTCCGCCAAATGCAATATTAATTTTTGATGTTGAATTGCTTGGTATTGGTACAAGCTATGACCAAACCACACAAACTTGTAGTAAGTAAATTTTTTAAAATTATGAATAGATTAAAAAGGTATTTTGTGTTGGTGGCGTGTGTTGGGCTACCTTTTATTTTTTCATCGTGTCTTAACTCGAAAGATGAAACTCCCGATCCGAATGTTCAAATTAAAAAAGAAGTCGCTGAAATTGATAGCTACTTAGCGACACAGCCACAACAAGGGATAGTTACAACTGTAAAAGATCCGAGTGGAATGCGGATGGTAATAAAAAAACTTGGCACCGGCCTTCCAGCAAGATTAACGAGCACAACGATTAAAATTAATTACATAGGAAAATTATTTTCTAACGGAACCGAATTTGATCGGGGTGTTGCTCAACAATTTGTATTAAATACTTTAATTGGCGGTTGGCAAATAGCCTTTACCACGCTTCCGGAAGGATCAATAGCAACGCTTTACATCCCATCCTATTTGGCGTATGGTGCATCGGGTAGATCTTCTATTCCTGCCAATTCAATACTTGTATTTGATGTAGTATTCACTGAGGCAATAATTACAACGACTGAATTAAATAAGCTCGGGTCAGATACAGTTGCCATCGATAATTACTTAGCCAACAAGCTTCCAAATCCAATCGTGGCACAAAAAGATACTACTGGCATTCGGTATGTAATTACAACTCCGGGCACAGGCCCAACCGCAACATGGTATGATAAAGTCACAGCAAAATTTACTTACAAGTCTATTACTGATGACACTAACATTTTAGCGAGTGTTACTCAGACACCTTCTGAATTCTTTTTTAGCCGCCCTGTTGATTATGTAAATGGTTTAAAAGTCGGACTTCAAAAGTTGGGCAAGGGAGGTAAGGCCACATTCTATATTCCGTCTGGTTTAGGCTTTGGTGTTGCAGGAGCATATTCTAACAATGTAAAAGTTATACCCGAAAACACGAACCTTATTGTTGAGGTCGAAATTACAGACATCACGCAATGACGTTGTGCTTTGCCACAAACAATAAGCATAAATTGGAGGAGGTTACTCCACTATTAAAAGATTCTTTTAAACTCGTTAGCTTAGATCAAATTGGTTGCAAACAAGAGTTGCCCGAAACGAAAGACAAACTTTCGGGCAACTCTTTACAAAAAGCAGATTTCGTTTTCAGAAATTTTAAAACACCTTGCTTCGCAGATGATACCGGACTTGAGGTAGCAGCATTGAATGGCGCACCCGGGGTGTACTCCGCACGTTATGCGGGCAATCATCGAAACAGCGAAGACAACATTAATCTCCTTCTTCAAAACCTAGCGGGAAATAAAAACCGGAACGCACGCTTCTGCACCATTATAACATTGGTTGGATTAACCTCTGAACCTATTTTTTTTGAAGGCATCATTAACGGTTCCATTACACACGAACGAAAAGGTGATGTTGGATTTGGGTATGATCCTATCTTTATTCCAAATGGATATAACCATACCTTTGCCGAAATGACGTTGAAAGAAAAAAATTCGTTGAGCCATAGGGCAATCGCCACAAAAAAATTGATCGAATATCTTAAAAATCGCTCTCCGAATCTGCGCAAGTAAATTGGCTTTAGTACTTTGCCGTATCTATGGCAAAAAGACCTTTTACGATTGGCATTACAGGCGGGAGCGGATCTGGCAAAACCCATTTTATTAACACACTAGAAGCGTGCTTTGCGCCCGATGAAATTTGTCTCGTTTCGCAAGACCATTATTATAAAGTCCGTGAACTACAGGTAACGGACGATAAGGGTATTCGCAATTTTGATTTACCACACTCTATCGATCAGCATAAACTTCACGAGGATATTCTAAAATTAAAACGCGGAGAAAAACTTTTCAAAACTGAATATACCTTTAACAACCCTGCGGCAACACCAAAAGTATTGGAATTTACTCCTGCGCCAATTCTCATTATAGAAGGATTGTTCGTTCAATATTTTCCTGAAATAGAAAGTGAACTTGATCTGCGCATTTTCATTGAAGCAAAAGATCATGTAAAACTGAGCCGCAGAATTGTGCGCGATAGTGAAGAACGTGGGTATGATTTAAATGATGTATTGTATCGGTATCAACATCACGTAATGCCGGTTTATGAATCGCTGATAGAGCCTTTAAAACACAATGCCGATTTCATCATTCCAAACAATGGCAACTTCGATCGTGCCTTAAAGGTAATTTGTCAGGCCATGCAAACGTATTTGGTTGATCGCTGACCGTTTTTCATTATTGATCAACCAACAAGAGACAACACACAACGATTCTAACGCCCCCTTGCTTTTCATTCTCAAATCAATACTTTTGTAGCCCTCTAATGAACAGAATGAAAAAAGCTCA
The DNA here is from genome assembly GCA_038241205.1 of Cytophagales bacterium. Lineage (GTDB taxonomy): Bacteria > Bacteroidota > Bacteroidia > Cytophagales > Cyclobacteriaceae > Chryseolinea. The sequence continues at coordinate 12,837 of JBBRFY010000022.1, read as the reverse complement.
AAAACGTATGATTATGCTGGCCGTGGGTATTCTCGCTGCAATTGCTATCATCTTTTCCCAGCTTTTTTATTATCAATCGTTGGGTCACAATAATCGCGAGGTAAAGACTGAACAACAACAAGATCAATCATCAGATAATAATGAAGCGTTCTTTTCAGTTCCTTCTACCAGTTTACCTTCCTCAACGCAAGTTGAAATTCATCATAAATCCTTTTTACTTCTTGAGATTCTTCTGGAAGATAAAGAGGTTGAAGTATGCGATGAACAAATCACATTTCGGTTAGGCACATTTCTGCAGACAATCTTCGAGGTCATTATTTCGCCCAACGCACCTTAACATTTCTTTTTTATTTTCATTTTAATACAGACCACGCGTTGCATGGCTTAATCATTTTTTATTCAATCAATTTTAATTCGTAAAATTTTATGCAAAACAAAGGATTAGTTATTTTTCTCACCGTAATTATTACAGCACTGTGCTTGTATTATTTGTCTTTTACCTATGTGGCGTATAGTGTAAAAGAAGATGCCATTCAGTATGCTACCGATAAAGACGGTGTAGTAAGTCTCAATAAAAAACAAACGTATTTAGATTCCATTTGGAATGTACCGGTTTACAATTTACTTGGAGCAGAATACACTTACAAGGAAGTAAAAGAAAACGAACTTAGTCTCGGTCTCGATCTTGAAGGTGGTATGCACGTAACCTTAGAAGTATCGCCAGTAGATATTATTAAAGGCATGAGCGCCAATAGCCAAGACTCTTCGTTTTTAAAAGCATTGAGTAAAGCACGTACGCTGCAAAAAAATAGTCAGGCAAGTTATAGCGATTTATTTTTCGATGCATATCGCGATGCAAATCCCAATAAACGATTGGCTTCTATTTTTGCCAATGCCGCAACAAAAGGAAAAATTGCTTCGAATGATGATGATGTTACGGTAATAAAAGCTATTAACGTAGAAGTAGAAAGTGCTATCGATCGTTCTTTCACTATTCTGAGAAATCGTCTTGATCAGTTTGGAACATCTCAACCCAATATTCAACGATTACCAAATACAGGAAGAATTCAAATTGAAATTCCGGGTGCCGACAATCCACAACGGGTTCGCAAATTATTGCAAGGTGTAGCAAAACTAGAATTCTGGGATGTAATCGAACCCGCTACCTTAAACACTTCTCTTTTAGCGATCAATGAAAAATTAGTGCAAGAGCAAAAAGTTTCGGCTAAACCGTCTGCTACAGCATCAACAACAAAAGTTGAAGACCAAGATTTATCTTCCTTACTAGGCGATAGTTCTAAAGTAGCATCGGATTCTGCTAAGGTAGCAACAGGTTTAGATTCGCTTCAACAATCAGGTGTATCACCTTTGTTTTTGCTCAGCACCATTCCGGGTGGTTTTCGCTATCAAGTAAAAGACACTGCTAAAATCAATTCAATATTTAGACGTGCAGAATTAAAAAATCTTCTTCCGAGAACGGTTGGCATATTTTGGGGTAACAAAGCAGAGAAAGATCAATCTGGAAAAGAGGCGATCGATTTATACTTTTTAGATTTAGGGCGCAACGGTAAATCTAGATTAACCGGAGAGGTAATTACAGATGCACGCAACGATCTGGATGACCGCGGAAATTATGCCGTGAGCATGAACATGAATGCCTTTGGAACAAAGACATGGGCAAAGTGGACAGCGGAAGTATCTAACCGATCTCCGAAAGGAAGAATTGCTATTATGTTAGATAACACTATTTATTCAGCTCCTTCTGTAAATGGGGAAATTCCAAATGGCAACTCTCAAATTTCTGGAAACTTTACAATTGACGAAGCCAAAGATTTAGCAAATGTTCTAAAGGCAGGTTCATTACCCGCGCCCACAAAAATTGTTGAAGAATCAATTGTTGGGCCTACGCTTGGTAAAGTAGCACAAGGCCAGGGATTCTTTTCCATTGTGTGTGGTTTAGGATTGGTTGTCGTTTTTATGATTGCCTACTATGGCAAAGGCGGATCAGTTGCCAACCTCGCATTGTTATTCAACATCTTTTTCATTACCGGTATTTTAGCACAGCTTGATGCTGCATTAACATTACCTGGTTTGGCTGGTTTGGTGTTAACGATGGGTATGGCGGTAGATGCGAACGTTATTATCTTCGAACGTATTCGCGAAGAAATGCGGCATGGCAAAAGATTGCGTGAAGCGATTGCAAGCGGTTACAAAAAATCGTTTTGGACTATCTTCGATTCAAACATTACAACATTTCTTACCGCGCTGATGCTTTTCCTATTTGGCCAAGGGCCTGTAAAAGGCTTTGCCATTACATTAATGGTCGGGATTGTTACAACCTTTTTTACAGCTGTCTATGTTTCGAGAGTGGTTATAGAGTGGATCATCGCTCGCAAGGGAGATGATAGTAATGTTACCTTCCAAACTGGAATATCCAAACTTAGTTTTTCAAATAACAACTATGACTTTATTGGCAAACGCAGAATCGCCTATTTCTTTTCGATAACCGTTATTGCCATTGGTATTGTGCTCATCGCGATACAGGGATTAAACCTTGGTGTCGATTTTAAAGGTGGACGGTCATACGTTGTTACCTTTAGCAAACCTGTAGATGCAACGGCCTTGCGAGGCGATTTAAGTACAAGCTTTAAAAGTGCAGGAACAGAAGTGAAAAACTTTGGTGGTAACAATGTAGTAAAAGTTACAACCTCTTACATCATCGATGAAGATTCTGAAACCGCAGATGAGAAAGTTCAAACCGCATTAATTTCCGGACTTGAAAAATCCACCAAGCTTCAATACATTCAAGATGATACCAAAGTAGATGATCAGCATTTCACTATCTCAGGTTCTTCTAAAGTAGGAGCAACTATTGCAGATGATATCGCGAAAGGATCTTTCGAGGCCGCTTTAATTTCGTTGTTGGCAATCTTCTTATACATTTTATTGCGCTTTAGAAAATGGCAGTTCAGTACAGGTGCTATCGTTGCCTTAGCGCACGACACCTTGTTCGTGTTTGCCGCTTTTGCCATTGCGCGTGTCTTTGGTATTTCATTTGAAATCGATCAGATTTTTGTTGGTGCCATCTTAATGGTAATCGGATATTCAATTAACGATACCGTAATTGTATTCGATCGTATTCGAGAATTTATGGGATTAGGTACCAGCCATGATCGTAATAAAATTTTCAATGATGCCATTAACAGCACATTGAACAGAACATTAATTACATCAGGAACTACGTTACTTGTAGTCATTGCGCTTCTTATCTTTGGTGGTGAAGTGCTAAGAGGTTTCTCGTTTGCATTATTGGTAGGTATCGGTATTGGAACGTACTCTTCAATATTTATTGCCGCGCCAATTGTTGTCGACTTCGATAAAAAACAAGAAGAAGAAAAGAAAGTATAGTAACTGTAGATTTCGAAATACAAAGGACTGTCTTTAAAACGGCAGTCCTTTTTTGTTGATAATTTCCCTACAAAAAATTGCAATGACCATGCTGTAATGTCTAGAACTTCTAACTTTAAAGTTCAATTACGTTTCATAGGTGTTTCGATTAACGAATGTTTAAAAGTTTATCCAAAGCAGTTCAGTTTGTAAAGATGAGTCCAGCTTGGTTGCTCACCAAATTATCGAACCGCCAGTTCTTAATGATTGGTGCTGTGATTGTGGGTTTATGGGCCGGACTTACTGCTGTTTTATTAAAGGTATCTGTGCATTACGTGCAGCAGGTTTTAAAATCACTTGGTGAACATTACAACTGGATTTACTTTATATCGCCAACCGTTGGTATTCTGTCAACCTATCTTTTCATTCGTTTTATTTTGAATGGCGATTTACTGCGCGGCACATCTCATGTGCTTTTGGCCATTGCAAAAAAATCTTCTATTATTCCGCGCAAAGAAATTCTTAGTCATGTGGCCACGAGTGCTATGACGGTTGGAATGGGCGGCTCTGCGGGATTGGAGTCTCCTATTGTTCAGACCGGATCTGCTATCGGTTCTACTTTCGCGTCTCTATTTCCAATAGGCTATCGCGATAGAACATTGCTTCTTGCGTGTGGCGCATCTGCAGGAGTAGCCGCTGCTTTTAATGCACCCATTGCGGGAGTCTTGTTCGCACTAGAAGTTTTGTTAGTTGATGTAAGCATTTCTGCCTTCATACCTTTGCTCATTGCTGGTGCAACGGGGGCGCTATGTTCTAAAGTTATTTTAGAGGAAGGAATTCTGTTTTCGTTTAAGCAGGTAAGCATTTTCAATTATCACAATCTCCCTTTTTACATGTTGCTGGGTATTGCGTGTGGCTTGCTCTCTGTATTTTACCTTAAGGGCTTCATTAAAACAGAAAGCATTTTCACAAAATATTTTAAATCTGATCTTGCAAAATTATCTGTCGGAAGCATTTTATTAGGCGTATTAATTTTGCTTTTCCCTGCGTTATTTGGTGAGGGTTACTCCTCCATTAAATCGTTAGCACTGTTTAAACCAGAACAACTTTTTGTAGGCAGCCCCATGGAAAAGATTTTTTTGCAATCTCCGGTTGACTTGGGTTTGGCTATTCTTTTAGTTGGAATAATTAAAGTTTTTGCCGTGTCGTTTACGTTGAATGCCGGAGGTAATGGCGGAAACTTTGCACCTGCATTATTTGTGGGCGCATGTTTCGGGTTCTCGTTTGCATTTTTAATTAACGCAACCGGCTTTACAAACTTACCTACCTCTAATTTTTGTTTGGTAGCCATGGCCGGATTGCTTACGGGCATTTTTCATTCGCCCTTAACCGGTATTTTCTTGATTGCTGAAATTACCGGAGGTTACGATTTAATTATTCCGTTAATGATTGTAGCAGCATTAAGCACGGCTGTATCGCGATACCTTAATCCTCATTCTCTTGATGAAGCAAAACTAAAACAGAGCGACCACTCTGTTTCTTTTAATAAAGATGCTCACGTATTGTCAGAGCTTTCGCTTGCGAAGTTTGTTGAAAAAGATTTTGTGTCTGTTAAATTACATTCGAGTCTGCGAACGTTAGTAGATGCGGTATCACATTCAAAACGAAATATTTTTCCTGTTACGGATGAGCATGATATTTTAGTAGGCATTATCATCTTAGAAGATATCAGAGAGATCATGTTTAAAACTGCACAATATGATTCCGTTTCTGTAAATCAATTAATGCAAAAACCATTGGTAACGGCCAATATTCATGACGACATGAGTTCCATTATGGAAAAGTTTGACAAAAGTGGCGCGTGGAGTATTCCTGTTTTAAAGGAAGGAAAATATATTGGCTTCATTTCTAAATCCAGAATATTTTCCAATTACCGCGCTCAACTAAGAAATGATTAAAACCCAATGAGAGCTACTTTATGAACTACATTGTTTTAATTCTCGAATTGTTTTTCTAACGGAGTTTGTCGTTCTAAATCGTCTAGTATTTTTCTATCGAGCGGTGTTTCTTTAATTACATTGTAGTTATCCCAAAAAGTTTTGTCGTAGGGGTAATCCTGATATTGCAAACCATAGTTTTTCATTTTTTCTGTAGGGCCAATACGCTCGGGCGGAAATGCATACACTTCGTTAATTAAAAGGTGTTGAATTAATTCAGTTTGAAACTTTAACTCATTTGTTTTTTCATCATACCATCGCTCTGCAGAGGTTACGGAAATATAATTCAAATACATTTTACCTTTATATCGCTTAAAGTCAATCGTTTTTTTATAGCCAATAAATTTACTTACCAAGCCTTTCCGCCTTGCCAAATCTTCACCGGGCGTTTCAATTTCAAAATCTAATCGAATAATGGCGTAGTCTTCTTTATCGACAAAAACCTTCAGATGAAAATCACGATCGTTCGAAACGACAAAAACTTCATGGCCATTGTAGTATGAATCCGGCTCGCGTTTCATTAAATCGAAAAATTCATCCTTCGCATCAATTTGTCGATAGCGAATGTTGTTGTGCAATAACAAATCTTCCAACAAGTTTTGTTGACCAAAGTATTGCGTGAATTTATTTTCGTAGCCAAGACTTTTTCGCACTTCAATTAATCTTACGCGTTCGCGCAATCGCGATTTATTTCGAGGCTCGTTATAATCATTATCATAAATTTTTACTGCAGCTTCCAACAACGCTATATAAGACCCTCCAACTTTCTTTACATCGCGATAAAATCCATCCATTAAAAATGGTTTCATCGGAAAATTCTTGGGGATACTTTCCCAGGCATTTCGAAAAATATCGCCACCGGTAAGCGAATCAAAAATCATTACTTCCGTTAAAAGTGTCGTTGACTTATCCATCAAAATAATTTGACCGGGTTTATCCATCAAGCTCCACACAGGCGCTTCGAATTGTTCATAGCCCAACATGCTAACCACTAAAATTTCATTGCGAAATTCGGCAGGCATGTGAAAATCAAACTCGCCTTGTAAATTCGAAACGGTGCTGATGGATTGGGCTTGTAATCCTACAGAAGCAAACTGAAGTGGCTCGAGCGTTAGCCGATCCTGCAATTTGGCAGACAAGGTAATTTTCTGCGCTAGTGCGTTGATGCTTAAAAAAAGAAATGCAAAAATCAGAAAGCGCATGGTATCAAAATATCGATCAATATCCTTAATTATGATGTTCTTTCAAACGTGATGCAAGATTATCCACTAAATCGAAGTTTTAACGTCATTTCCTTATACACATCGGTTTTCTTTATCATTGTATAAATTTATTGTTCAATTTCCGAGCTTGAAATTTATTGAAGACATACCGAGCATCTGGAAGCGAGCCTACCTTTGGCTTTGTTTATGGTTTGCTTTAAACTATGCGGTAGGAACGTTGATAGAGTGGCGACTTGAAACACCCTACACCTACATTTTTTGGAACGCGCTACACCTTCTCGAAGCACTTTTCATTCTGATTATCGCCATTTTCTTTTACTCCAACTGGCTATTTAAATTCAAACTGTACGTTCAAGTAACCGGGCATTTTCTTGGCGCCATGGTTCACTTTTTAATAATGGGTTCTCTTTCGTATTACCTCGAAAGTTATGTTGAAGGATACGTTGGTTGGGATTTTTGGAAGGCGCATTTGATGGGCTTATTAAAATGGGAAGGCCTCCACTTCCATGATCAATACATTATTACGGTTGGGGTATATTATGTGATTCGATATTTTCAAAGTCAACAGAAGCAAGAAAAAGAAAAGAGTGAACTCAACCTTAAGAATCGGGAGATGCAAATTTCATTATTGAAATCTCAGATTAATCCGCACTTCTTATTCAACACGCTAAACTCAATCAATATGTTAATTGGTTCGAGCAAGGAACAAGCGAGAAAGGTAATTACGCAACTTTCTGATATTTTTCGGTATGCACTTGATTCGCACAGCGATCAGATGGTGCGTCTCACTCACGAGTTAGATTTTATAGATAGCTACATGCGCATACAACAAGTACGCTTTGGTGAGCGGTTAAAATTTATAAAACAGGTTGATATATCGTGCATGAGTGTTATGATACCGCCTATGATTTTGCAACCGCTAGTGGAGAACTCGGTGAAGTATGGCATTGCACCAAAAGAAGATGGTGGCACAATTGTACTCACCGTAAAACGTTTTAACACCATGATCTTTTTTGAAGTGAAGGATGATGGAATGGGATCGAACGCAAAAAAGGTAATGGACGGAAATTCAAGCGGTGTAGGAGTAAAAAACACAGATGAAAGATTACGGAGTATATTTGGGGCAGGATCGGGTCTTCGTATCCGTTCGAACGAATGGGGCTACTCGGTAAGTTTCTTTGTGCCTGTTGATGAACACGCATCTGAAGAAAATTATATAACGGAAGAATTAACTAGCAAAGCTGTATGAACATAACCTGCATTATTATTGACGATGAAAAATTAGCACGCGATCTTCTGCAAGAATACGTGCAACAAATGCCAAACCTTCAGGTAATTGGTGAGTGCGGCAAAGGTAAGGAAGCAGTTGAAGCAATCGATCGATTAAAACCCGATTTAATTTTTCTTGATGTTCAAATGCCCGGCATGACGGGCTTTGATGTGTTAGATGAAATTACACACGACCCATACGTAATCTTTTGCACGGCCTACGATCAATATGCCATTAAAGCATTTGAAAAAAATGCCGTGGATTATATTTTAAAACCATTGGATCAGGAGCGTTTTAAATTGGGTGTTGATCGCGCCATCAACCGAATGAAAGTGGAGCAAAATAATGTTGGTGAATTGTTGCGTAATCTTAAAACAGAAAACAAAACATCATACGACACGCACATCTTTGTTCAGAAATCTGAAAAATTACTAAATCTTCCGGTTGAAGAAATTGTTTATTTAGAAGCTTCCGGTGACTATACTATTCTTTCTACAAAAACCGATCAGTTTGTAAGTTCATCAGGCATAGGTAAGTTGGAAGAAATTTTAAATCCTGAAATTTTCATTCGCGTTCATCGCAGCACCATCATTAACATTAACAACTTAAAGGAAATTGAAAAACACTTTAATGGCGGAATGGTGGTTAAGATGCTAAATGGAAAAAGCTTTCCGGTTAGCCGGACGTATGCGAAGCTTATTCGAAAGAAGGTTGTATAGTTTCACCTTCATAGCGAACGTCAACAATTTTTCCGTGTGCTTCTAAAATAGAGGTGAGCTTTTCTTCAATGCTGTTTGTTGCATTCTGCATAAAAGAAGCTTGCTCAGCATACCTTCGCGCGTTTACCATAAAGGCATTAACAGCAAGCGATCGATCTTGCGTGTTTACCCAATTCCATAATCCATTTTCATCTTCAAACTTTAAATCACCGAGTGATTCAATGGATAATATTTGTGGCTGAGGCAAAAATACATGGGCACGCTGTTCATCAAGTACAATATTGAATTTTTTGCGTAAGTCAAATCCAGCTTTTGCATCTAGGGTTCCCGTTATGGTAATGGTTTTTTCGCTGCCCAGCCATTGATTTTTCCAAGCGAATTTATATTGAAATTTTTGTGATAAGGTAGCAAGCTCTAAAATGGAAGCTTGTTGCTGCACAACGATTGTATTGTTAACTGATATTTCTGGAGAAAACTGAAGGGCATCTCCAATGTCTTTGCCAATTTGTTTTGCGCCATCATATGTTTTTTGCACCAAGTGCGCGGGTATTACTACAAGTATTACATAACCCGCAACGCTGGCCGTAACAAGTAATATAATAACAAGTACTATTTTTCGGTTTGAGAACATAATGATAAACCTGATCAGTAAAATGTAATCGCAATTTACATTTCTATTGTTAAAGCGTTTGTGCTTTTTAGAAAATTACTACAACCGCATGGCAAAATTTATATTCGCGCATGCGTGGCAATTTTTTTAACAAGGTATTTTCTATTTCTTTGGCAATGCAAACCGCAATCTAATTTTCACATTAGATTCTACCAACTCTTTTCCATATTTACTAGGTGTCCATCGGGCGCCATCTTTTACCAATCGAATTACCTCTTCATCACATCCATATCCAAGACCTCGCAATACTTTAAATTCGCTAAGCGTCCCGGTTGTTCCCACCGTAAACTCAATGGTCACCTTGCCTTCAATTTTATTTTCAAGGGCAACTACAGGATATCGCAAGCTTTTTTCAAGGTATTGTTTATAGGCCTTTCTTCCGCCAGCGGGCGAGGCGAGTTCCAGATTATCACTTTCATCGTCCTTGTTATAATCATTCCGAACGGCATAACCCGTAACTATTACTTCACTAAGTTGCGACACATCATTGCTCATTTGCACATCTAATTCTTCTATTTTGCTTGCGCTCATTTCGGTACTTTGAAGTCCGATAAAAGAAAAGACTAATTCATTTTGTTTATCGTTTAAGGTAATTTCATAATTACCTTCTGCATCCGTAACCGTTCCAATGTCTGTTTCTTTTATCAATACGTTTACGCCCGGCAATGCACTTCCATCTTCAAGTGATGAGACATGGCCTGTAATAGTTCGTTTTATATTTGCGACTGATTTGACTGCGGCTTTGTCGCTTGCGGATCCAAAACTTTGTTCCTCCGATATTTCTCTTTTTGAATCGTTCAACACATCGCCTTGTATTTCCACCTTTTTTGAAGAAGATGCTGATGTCACCTCGGATTTCGCTCTCGCAATTTGCACTTCTTGTGTTTCAGATTTTTTTACATTTTCGTTTTCACTTGTTACGGCTGGACTGTTCGCTTGCGTTATAGTATTATGATTTTGTGATGTTGCCGCAGACGCTGGAACATTCGCATTTGGTTTCTCTAATGGAATAGTCGGAAGCGGAACGGGTTGTGGCGTTTTTGGTTTTGATTCCGACAACGATAATGTTGATGTTACGTGCTCAACAGAATCCAAAACTGGTGCTTGTTCCTTTTGCTCCGTTGCTGGTGGCTCTGATTCAATTTTATTATCTGCAAGCTGAACTGGTTTATTATCGCGCGCGATATTTAAGATTACGAAAGTAGAAACAGCAATAACGATCAACCCTGCAGCGATGCGCAACGTCCAATTCCACAGTGGAATTATTTTTTTTGATTGATCCGTTCGTTTATCAATCATCATCTGAAGATCATGCACATCGGACGCAAATGCTTCTGCCTTTATTTCGCTTGCACCTTCAAGCGCATCGGCAAGAAAAGGATCGCTTAACGCTTTCTTTTCAAGCGCGTGCATCTCTAAAGGCGAAAGTTCACCTTTAAGGTATCGTTCAATATCGTTTTTTAGATCATTCATTTCGATCCATACAGATCTTCAAATTGCGTTTTCCATTTTGAATATAACTCTTCACTTTGGTGTCATTATAACCAGTGGCCAGAATTATTTCTTTGTAGCATTTTTGTTTCAAATAAAAAAGATCAACACAGGCTCGTTGTTCATCATTAAGATCTTGCATACACTTCTCCAATTTGGTAAGATTCTCTTCCAGGTCAATCTCTTCTTCCTGATGCAAAGCACCATCACTTTCCATAAGGAAAGGAGATATTTCTTCAAAATTTTTGCCCTTTCGGGATCGCAATTGCATTAAACAATGATTTCGAGCAGTTGTGTACAGCCAACTTTTAAAATGCATTACCTCATGCTCTTTTAAGGTAACAACTAATTTCTCGAAAATTTGCATCACTGCGTCACGACTTTCTTCACGATCTTTTAAATATTTTAAACACGCTCCATACACCATGGCCATATACCTTTTGTATAATTCGCCCAACACATCAAGTTCACCTTTTGCTTTGTATCGCGAAAGAAGTTCCTGGTCTTCAAGCTCATTATAAGGAGTAGTTTTCGGCATCCGACAGAAAAATAGAAAAAAATTCTTCAATGCTTATGGAATCTTTTACGTGAATGAATCTTAGCAGCAAACAAAAGATAATTATTATGAAAAAGTCAATCTGGATTTTAGCAACTCTTCTGATGTTCTCGGTTGGATTTCGCACAACGGGCAGCAGAACAATAACAGGAAAGGTAACAGCAGCCGAAGATGGCAGCGGCATGCCTGGAGTAAATGTTCTGATAAAAGGAACAAAGACTGGAACAGTAACTGACGTATCTGGAAATTACAGTATCACGACTTCTGCGGAAGACGGAACGTTGGTTTTCACCTTTATCGGATATAAATCTAAAGAAGTGAAGATTGGTGCACGCAACGTGATCAATGTAAAATTAGAAGCGGAAACAATGGCTCTGCAAGAGGTTGTCGTTGTTGGATACGGTTTACAGGGGAGTGTTGCTGGTGTTTCTAATAGCAAATCAAGGAAAGACAAACGAGCTGCAGGTGCTCCTGCTGAATCAAACCCATCTTACGATATGGCATATGGATACTCTCAACCTCTTGTTGAATCCGAACAGCAACAATGGACCACGGAAGAGTACGATGGCATTTCTGAAAACATTTTTCACGATGCAGTGCGCAATCCATTATCAACTTTTTCAATTGATGTAGATGCTGCTTCATACAGCAACATGCGCAGGTTTATTAACAGTGGCCAACGACCTCCAAAAGATGCGGTGCGCATTGAAGAGATGGTGAACTATTTTACATATTATTATCCTCAACCAAAAAATGAAGATCCGTTTGCAGTGTTCACAGAAATATCAACTGCGCCATGGAATGAAAATCATAAACTAGTACACATTGGCTTACAAGGAAAAATTATTCCGACCGAAAATCTTCCGGCTTCTAACCTAGTGTTTTTATTAGATGTATCTGGTTCGATGAGCGATCCGAACAAATTACCTTTGTTAAAATCTTCACTCATCATGTTAGTTGAACAATTGCGCGAGCAAGATCATGTATCGATTGTAGTATATGCGGGTGCAGCCGGCTTGGTATTGGCGCCAACATCGGGTGTCAACAAAAAAGAAATCATTGAAGCGCTGGATCGTTTGGAAGCAGGAGGATCAACAGCTGGCGGTGCCGGAATAAAATTAGCGTACGAAATTGCAAAACAACATTTTAAGAAAGGTGGAAACAACCGCGTGATTTTAGCAACCGATGGCGATTTTAATATTGGTGAATCAAGCAATGGCGGTATGGAACGTTTGATTGAAGAAAAAAGAAAAGAAGGTGTGTTCTTAACCGTGCTTGGTTTTGGAATGGGTAATTACAAAGATTCTAAAATGGAAACGCTGGCCGATAAAGGTAATGGCAACTACGCATACATTGATGGCATTGGTGAAGCACGCAAAGTATTGGTGAATGAATTTGGCGGAACGCTTTTCACCATTGCAAAAGATGTAAAACTTCAAATCGAATTTAATCCCGCCAAGGTAAAAGCGTATCGTTTGATCGGGTATGAAAACAGAATGTTGAAGAGTGAAGATTTTAACAACG
>JBBRFY010000021.1:0-28790 GCA_038241205.1 Cytophagales bacterium | reverse complement strand
AGCGATGCAACCTATTTATGAGTTACGAAATTATTTGGCAGGTATTACCATCTTTATTATTGCACTCACTTTCGTGATAACGTTTTTCTTGTCGAATGCCATTGCAAGTCCTATTGTTCAATTGAACAATATCATTCGAACACTTTCAAAAGGAATGCTTCCTGAAAAAACACGCTTTCAAATCGGTCATGATGAAATCGGCCAGATGGCACAAGCCATTATGCAATTGACACATGGTTTTGAACGAACGGCTGCGTTTGCCAATGAAATCGGATCAGGAAATTTTAAGGCCGAATTTACAACCTTAAGTACGCACGACACGCTCGGCAATGCGCTGCTTAAAATGCGTGATGAACTTCGCGACTTCCACGAGAAAGAACTAAAATCAGCCCGAACACGCGCAGCAGCATTATTGGAAGGCCAGGAAAATGAACGAAGACGAATCATCAATGAGTTACACGATGGCGTAGGACAAATGTTAACGGCCATTCGAATGCAACTCGATATGCTTGACGATGATCGTAAAGACGAAATTAAAACACAAATCAACAATACCATTGCAGAAGTAAAACGCATCTCCTACAATGTAATGCCGCAATCTATTGTTGATTATGGATTGGAAGCTGCGTTAAAAGGATTGTGTGACTCCATTCAAAAGTATTCTGCTGTTACCATTGATTTTAGATTCATAAAAGAAACCGAACATAGTTTAGATTTTGACATTAGCATTGCGTTGTTTCGAATAGCGCAAGAAGGTCTTAATAATATTATCAAACACGCTGGAGCAACGCATGTTGCTTTGCATGTGTTGGATAAAGAAGATGAAGTTTATTTTATCTTAGAAGACAATGGGAAAGGGTTTGATCAAACAGACAAAAGCTTTTATGCCGGTTCTGGCTTGCGAAACATTCAGGAGCGTGCAAAACTTTTAAATGGAAGCGCAGAAATTCATACTGCAAGAGGCGAAGGCACAAGCATAGAAGTTCATATTCCAATCCTTAATTTTGAAGCATGATTAAAATTCGAGTTTTGTTAGCAGATGATCATCCTCTTATACGCGCAGGATTTAAATCGCTCTTGGGTAAAAGTGAGCGATTTGAAATTGTAGGCGAAGCAGAAAACGGAAAAGAGTTGATAGAGATGTGCAATGCGTTGCTTCCTGATATTATTCTATCGGATATAAATATGCCTGTATTAAATGGATTGGAAGCGTTGCAACAACTAACGAAACAGCAACCCGCTATAAAATTTATAATGCTTTCTATGCACGATGAGCGTGAGTACATTCTCAATGCTTTAAGAATTGGGGCTTCCGGATACTTGCTAAAAAATATCGAACATGTTGAACTTGAACGCGCCATTATCACGGTCTATGAAGGAGGTAAATATTTTAGTCCCGCCATTACGAATATCCTAGCCGAGTCATTTGTCAAAGTCGAAGTAAATGAATCGTATGATATTACACCTCGTGAAAAAGAGGTTCTTGCGTTGGTAGCGAATGGAAACAGCACCAAACAAGTAGCCGATCAATTGGGGATCAGCATTCGCACAGTAGAATCACACAGAATTAATATGTTGAAGAAAATGAAAGCCAGCAATACAGCGGAGCTGATCAAAAAAGCAATTGATATGAAGATTCTTAATTGATTTTGAGTTAACATCCGTATAAACCCTGACATCCAAACCGTGTATTAACGGATCATCGTGAGGCAACTCTGCCCGTTTATTTGTGTAGAAACAAAACGAACAATACGATGAAAAATACAATCAGCACATTAGCATCAAGAGTAACATTATTTGTTCTGTTTTTAATGGGAACAATTTTAGTAAACGCTCAATCGTCAAATACCGATCCTTCATGGATTGTCTCCAAAGACGTTCAAAAGGTGTCGAATAAAAAGAATTTTGAGAACGATGCAAAACGAGGGTCAACGCTTCAGGCAAAATCAATCAGCCAACTTTGGGTGGTGTCAAAAGGTGTAAACCAGCCAACGAGCGCAAGAGCTGATTCTAAAAATAATGTGCCATCAAATGGTATTCCCTCTTGGACAATATCAAAAGGCGTTCACCAAATGAAAAAGAATTAGGTTTGGGGTTAAGTAGGTTTGGATTACGATGAGCTTCACTCGAAAGGGTGAAGCTTTTTTTATGGGTAATTAACCCTCGACTTTTTTAGCAGTGTCCTCCATCCCATTGATCGCGTTTTCAATTAAGTTGATCCGTACTTTATTCGTTTCGCGTTTAAAAATGCTTACCGTTGAAATTCTGGTCAAAAAATGTCAACAATAAAATTGGTTTTTTTTCAAGTATATGTGTAAACCGTTTTGACTATTTTCACCGGAGGATGAAGTGATGTTACAATTCACTTAAAAATCTATGTAAACTATCTTATGTACTTTTCGGTTAATCGTAATATGAAAGCAACTTGGAACGGAACTACAATCGCGGAAAGCGATGATACTCTTGTAATTGAAGGGAACCATTACTTCCCAATAGAGAGTGTACATCAGGAATTTTTAAAACCGAGCAAAACACATACAACATGCGCGTGGAAAGGTCGTGCATCTTACCATACTTTGCAGGTAGGTGATGAGCAAAATAAAGATGCTGCGTGGTATTATGCTGAGCCGTCAGAATTAGCGCGAGGCATTAAGGGCAGGGTCGCGTTCTGGAAAGGTGTTCAGGTTATAAAATAATAAATCATTTTATCTACGCACGCTCACGCTACTTCCTTTCCTTTCCAGTACATTAGTTTCATGATAGATAAATACGTAACAGTTCGCCAACATTCTATTTCAATCTGCCAGCCTTTGGAAACGGAAGATTATGTTGTTCAACCACACTTAGATGTAAGTCCACCCAAATGGCATCTTGCGCACACTACTTGGTTTCTAGAAGAAATGCTGCTGGCAAAATACCTTCCCGATTACAAACGTTTTCATCCTCGATATGCTTTCCTCTTTAATAGTTATTACAATAGTTTAGGCGACAGGGTATTACGGCCTCAACGTGGAAATATGTCGCGCCCAACAGTAGATGAAATTTTAGAATATCGAAAGTATGTTGATGAGCATATGGTGAAATTGATGGCACAGGCAAATAGTGAAGCCATGAGCTTACTCGAAATTGCGTTACATCACGAACAGCAGCACCAAGAGTTATTGCTAACCGATATTAAATACATTCTCGGCCATAATCCACTATTTCCTCCTTACCTCCAAAATTTCAATGAGACGCCTTCAATCGAATTGCTCAACAATTTTCTAAAAATAGAAAAGGGAATGCATACCATTGGCCACTCCGGAAGTGGATTTGCATTCGATAATGAAGGAAGTCAGCACGAGGTGTACCTTCGTGAATTTGAAATACGAAATTCGCTTGTTACCAATGGCGAATATTTAAAGTTTGTAGAAGCCGGTGGCTATGAAGATGTAAAATATTGGCACAGCGATGCATGGACGTGGCTGCAGGAGACAAAAATCAATAGCCCGCTCTACTGGCATTTTACAAATAATGTTTGGCTTCGTTATTCATTAAGTGGTTTACAACCTTTACCATTGGATGAACCGGTTACCCACATCAGTTTTTATGAAGCCGCAGCATACGCTGATTATTGTGGCATGCGACTGCCTACGGAATTTGAATGGGAAGCGGCCAGCGATCATTTTCAGTGGGGACACCGTTGGGAGCATACCAACAGCGCCTACCTACCGTATCCTGGTTATTCAAAACCAGCTGGCGCATTGGGCGAGTACAATGGTAAGTTTATGATCAACCAAATGGTTTTGCGTGGCGCGTCTATTGCTACACCTCATGATCATGCGCGCAAAACGTATCGCAATTTTTTTAATGCTTACACGCAATGGCAATTTACAGGCATACGCCTTTGCAAAAAATAATCGTACAAAATGAATATTGAAATTACATCGGATAGCATCATTCAAGCAGTGGAAGAAGGACTCTTCACTGAACATAAGTCGTTGCCCAGTTGGCTGTTTTATGATGACAACGGAGATCGGATCTTTCAGGAAATTATGCGCATGCCCGAGTATTACCTTACCGGATGTGAGTATGAAATTCTACAAATGAACAGCGCTGATATTTTGAAGCGCGTGCAACAAGATGGTAGTTTTCAACTGGTGGAGTTAGGCGCGGGCGATGGGTTGAAAACTGAAATACTTTTAAAATACTTTACGTCACAACAGACTGATTTTTCGTATCACCCAATCGATATTTCATCAGCTGTTTTAACGCAATTGCAACATCGTTTACAAAACTCTATTCCTAACTTGTCATTTAATCCTCAACAAGGCGAATACATAGAAGCACTGAGTAAACTAAATCTTGATTCTGATCAACGAAAAGTGATTTTGTTTCTGGGTTCCAACATTGGCAATTTTACGCTCAAAAATGCAATACAATTTTTGCAGCAAATCAGTGAGTCGATGCATACAAACGATTTTCTTGTGCTGGGTATCGATCTTAAAAAAGATCCACGAATGATTCAGCGGGCGTATGATGATGCACATGGCATTACCAAACGATTCAACATTAATTTATTGGTGCGACTCAATGGTTTGCTCGGAGCCAATTTTATGTTGGATCAGTTCGATCACTATCCTACCTACAATCCCGAAACGGGGGAAGCCCAGAGTTATCTGGTTAGTTTAAAAAAGCAAGATGTATATATTGAAGCGCTTGATAAAACAGTTCACTTTAAACGATGGGAAATTATTCATACCGAAGTTTCCACGAAGTTCGATCAGACTATGATCGAGCAACTCGCTTCGTGCAGCGGACTTGAAATACTACATCAGTATTTTGACTGCAAGCATTATTTTAGTGACGTTATTTTTGTGAAGCGGTAGTAACTAGGATCATGTTTGGTGGACAAATCACGGTTACTTATTTTTTACTTATTTGCCATCTCTATCGCACAACTACACTTCCTTATGCAGGCTCATTCTTCATCCTGCCCACAATGCTCTCTACCATTCGCTTTAGAGAATTAGCCAAGTTGAACTGAACGTGTGAAGATTTTGTGGCCGTTTTCTTTTCGTAACCTGCCAACATCCGTGGATCGACCAATCCATTCATGGTGAACAAAGATGCTTTTCTGGCGAAATCATTTCTTTTTCTCATTTCCATATCATTTTACAATACAAAGAAACGGTGAATATATCTTGCAGTTGACCTGAAGTAATGAAATCGTAAAACTAGTCGATGCAATGCGTTCAAAATGAAATCGAAAGCAAACGGTTGCGAGCATCTTAGTTACAATTGAAATTAATTCAAACTCTCCTTTCAGATACGTTTTGATTCAGTAAGTATTTTTAAAAACAAAATCCCTGTACATCACGCTGTACAAGGATTTGAAAATAAATTCTTAAAATATTTTATCGAATCTCTGGTGCCGGAGGATTCGTTAAGCCCATTTGTTTTCCTTCTAATGATTTCATCACTTCCTGAATGGCACGCTCAAGTTGTGGATCAATACCTTTTGCAAGTTGAGATGGATCATCGATCACTTCAATATCCGGATCATCATCATGACCTTCTCGAAACCAGGTACCATCCGGATTAAACATTCTAAAGGTTGGTACGGTAATGTTGCCTCCATCAATTAAAGTCGGTGCTCCAGAAATTCCCATAATTTTGTCCATCACCAACATCCCAATACGCCAATGATTTTCTATTCAGTAATTCGATAAAACGATCTGGAATTTGTCCTCCGTTATTTAATCGTTCATCCACATGCCTTGACACAACCTATCGCATTTTAAGTTTAGCAGTTTGTTAAAAGAAATTACCTTTGTCCCTTATTTTCAAAAGCATGATTTCAGTTGACGCAGTAAGTGTAGAGTTTAACGGTTCTGCTCTGTTCAGTAACATTACCTTTAACATTAATGAGAACGATCGTATTGCCTTAATGGGCAAAAACGGTGCAGGTAAATCTACCCTTCTCAAAATTATTGCCGGTGCCACAAAGCCAACACGCGGAAAGGTATCTGCTCCAAAAGATGCGACCATAGCGTACCTGCCACAGCATTTACTTACCGATGATGAGTGCTCAGTATTTGAAGAAGCGTCAAAAGCATTTTCCAAAATATTAAACATGAAAAAGGAAATGGACGATCTGAATGTTCAGTTAGAAACGCGCACCGATTATGAGTCGGACGAATATTCTAAGATCATTGAACAGGTATCTGAATTGAGTGAGAAATATTATTCTATAGAAGAAATTAACTTCGATGCAGAAGTAGAGAAAACATTGTTAGGTCTTGGATTTTTGCGCACTGATTTCGAGCGACCAACAAAAGAATTTAGTGGTGGCTGGCGCATGCGAATCGAGCTTGCAAAAATTCTATTACAAAAGCCCGATTTGATTTTGCTGGATGAGCCCACCAACCACATGGATATAGAATCCATTCAGTGGTTAGAAGACTTTCTGATCAACAATGCTAAAGCCGTGATTGTAATTAGTCACGATAAAGCCTTTGTTGATAATCTTACAAACCGCACCATTGAGGTAACGATGGGACGTATTTACGATTACAAAACCAATTACACGCATTACTTGCAATTGCGTAAAGAAAGACGCGAACAACAGCAAAAACAATTTGATGATCAGGCTAAACAGATGGCTGATATTCAAGGATTTATCGATCGCTTTAAAGGCACTTACTCCAAGACGCTTCAAGTGCAATCGCGGGTAAAGATGTTAGAGAAAATAGAAATCGTAGAAGTAGATGAGGTTGATTCTTCTTCGTTGAATTTGAAGTTCCCTCCTGCTCCCCGCTCTGGAAATTATCCGGTGATTGTTGAAGGTCTCACAAAAAAATATGGTGATCATACTGTATTTCAAGATGCCTCCATCACCATTGCGCGAGGTGAACGCGTGGCATTGATAGGTAAAAATGGTGAAGGTAAATCTACCTTAGTAAAAGCCATTATGGGTGAGCTTGATTATGATGGTAAACTGCAACTTGGACACAATTGTTTAATCGGATACTTTGCTCAAAACCAGGCGTCATTACTAGATGGTGAACTTACTGTTTTTCAAACGATCGATCAGATTGCTCTTGGTGACGTGCGTGCAAAAATTAAAGATATTCTCGGAGCCTTTATGTTTGGTGGTGACACGATCGACAAAAAGGTAAAAGTACTTTCGGGTGGAGAGAAGACGCGACTTGCCATGATCAAGTTATTGCTTCAGCCGGTTAACTTGTTGATTCTCGATGAACCGACAAACCATTTGGATATAAAAACAAAAGATATTTTAAAGGAAGCACTTATCGCATTTGACGGTACTCTGATTTTAGTGTCGCACGATCGTGATTTCCTTGATGGACTTGCAACCAAAGTATTCGAGTTCGGTAACAAACGAATCAAAGAACACTTTGAAGACATCACTGGATTTTTGAGGAATAAGAAGCTCGAGAATTTACGTGAAGTGGAGCGTTCCATTAAAAGTTAATCGTTATCTTTTAATCGTTATCTGTTAATCGTTAATGGTTAATTGTCTCAAATAATGGAGCATTCAATATTGGTTATTTGTATATGGTGAAGTAGTGTAATTTTCTTGCCGAATCTATTCAGATACTCCAACACCCCCAAACCCACGATTAACCATTAACGGATAACGATTAACGAAACTAATAAGGAGACATCTCATGCCACAACCTATCAAACTCCATAGTAAACGAAGTCAAAATTGCTTCTTCATTAATGATGACTAAATTTTCATGATTAAATTTTGCTGCGCTTCGTGTCCAGTTGTAGCTTCCGGTTAGAACAGCATCGTTATCAACGATCATGAATTTATGATGCATGTGATTATTCGTCTGATCGATCTTTACAGAAATTCCTGCTTTTGAAATTTGCTGGATGTCCGAACCCATATCAAACAATTTATCATTATCGGTAAGTACCATCACGTTCACTGCTCTTTTATGAGCGCGTAGTACTGCTTCTGTTATTATGTCGTCACTAATGGTAAAGACACAAATCTTTAATTGAATTTTCGCATTGGCAATGCACTGCACAATCGCATTTCGACAATCATCACCTGGACTGAAATAACTATCGCCCGATTTTATCAATGGATAGTAACTTAATACATTGCTAGCATCTTTAATCCATTCTAGTATAAACCGATAGTTTTTATCATTTACCTTTTCATTCGCTAACTCAAATACCTTGCTTCGAAGAAAAGTAATTTGATCTTTTGTAAGCGATTGTTTTTCTAAAGCGTGTGCGAATGATTTTCTTTCTGGCTTAGAAAGAAAATCATCGTCAAGACTTTGCTTCAATTGATAAATGATGTGTTCCATCGTTCATCAATTTTTTGATGTTTCAATGGCTTGAGAAATATCAGCAATGATATCACGCACATCTTCAAGGCCAACAGCAATCCGAATAAGTCCGGGCATAATACCTACTGCCTGACGTTCTTCTTCTGTTAGTTTCGAATGCGTTGTCGATGCCGGGTGTATGGCAATCGTTCTTGTATCACCCAAATTTGGTGTATGCGAAATCATTTTCAATGCATTGAGAAAACGTCTTCCCTGATCAAGCCCATCCTTTATTTCGAAAGTAACAATACCACCACCAAGCTTCATTTGCTTTTTCGCCAATGCATGTTGAGGATGCGATGGCAGAAATGGATATTTCACTTTCACTACCTGCTTATTATTTTCTAACCATTTAGCAAGCGTTAACGCATTTTCGCAATGGCGATCCATACGCACGGCCAGCGTCTCTAAACTTTTAGAAAGTACCCACGCATTAAAAGGCGACATAGAAGGCCCGGTGTGACGTGTGAAGAATCGAATTTCTTTTATCAATTCTTTTGTACCCAATATGGCACCTCCAATAACCCTACCTTGTCCATCCATAAATTTGGTGGCCGAATGCGTAACAATGTGCGCTCCCCATTCTGCAGGTTTTTGTAAGTACGGTGTGGCAAAACAATTGTCGACATTCAAAATTACGTTGTGCTTCTTTGCCAATTTACCTAACCATTCTAAATCAATAAGATCCAAAGCCGGGTTGGATGGAGTCTCCACGAAAATCATCCGTGTATTCGATTGAATTTTTTCTTCCCATGTTTCCGGTTCGCTGATGTCGGCATAGCTATAGGTAATTCCAAACTTCGGAAATATTGTATTGAGTATTTGATGTGTCGATCCAAAAACAGAACGGCACGCCAACACATGATCACCCGATTTTAATAATGCGGCCATACTGCTAAACATCGCAGCCATGCCCGATGCCGTTGCGACACCATCTTCAGTTCCTTCCATCAAACAAAGTTTTGCGATAAACTCGTTTGTGTTGGGATTGGAATATCGGCTGTAGATATTGCCCGGAATTTCATCGGCAAACATAGCGCGCGCCTGCTCAGCATCATCAAATACAAAACTAGAAGTGAGATATAATGGCACAGAATGTTCACGAAATTCAGAACGCTCATGTTGTTCGCGAATCGCGTCTGTCTCAAAGTGTCTTTCAGTTTCTTCCATCGATGGGTATAAAAAATTATGAATTAATGATTTCAAAAGTATAGGTAACCTTGGCACTCTTCTCAAGCGTCTTGGCTACTGAGCAATATTTTTTCATTGAAAGGCTTACGGCTTTCTCTACCTTATCGGCATCCATATTTCCATACAGCTTAAAGTGGGCGTGGATTTCAGTGTATAAAGACGGCTCTACATTTTGTTCGCGTTCGCCTGTTATTGTAATTTTCAAATCTTTTAATTCTTGTCGTTGCTTTTTCAAAATGCTGATCACATCAATTGAGCTACAACCACCCAATGCTGCCAAAAGCATTTGCATAGGACGCATCGCTAAATCGCTTCCTCCAATATCGGGCGAACCATCCATGCGTACGGAATTGCCCAATTGATTAGTGGCCTCCATTAGAAAGGCATCGTTTACTCTTTTTAATTCTATCGTAATCATACTGCTTCTGTTTTCACTGGTCTCATCAAACTACCAACCACCATACCGATTAAACTCACTAATGTTGCAGGCACTAAACTTGGCCATGATGTTTCATAAATTTCAAATATAATCCACGTCACCATTCCAAGCACCATTGACAGTAATGCACCAGTGGTATTGGCACGTTTCCAATATAATCCCATTACGAGTGGAACGAAAAGTGAAACTAAACTTAAAATAGATGACTGCCCTACTAGTTCATAAATGTTTGATCGCATGCATGCCATTACTGTTGCAATGGCGCTAAATATTAAAACAGAGATGCGCGTTGCTACTAAAAGTTGTTTGTCTGTGTATGTATCACCAAGAAGAGGCTTCATTACATTTTCTGATAAAATGGATGCGGGTGCAAGAATTGCTGAACTGGTGGTGCTCATTATTGCGGATAATAACGAACCAAAAAATAAAATCTGAATTGGAAGCGCGGTATGTGTTAACACCATGTTTGGTAATGCCAATTGCGTATCACCTTCTGCATACTCAGGATACAAATGCTTGGTACACAAACTTATAAAAAGAGGAAGCATAGCAATTGTTAAATATAAAATGGCGGCAATATAACACGATCGCACGGCAGTGTTTGCCGAGCCTGATGACATTGATCGTTGAAAAACATCTTGCGATGGAATAGACCCTAATCCCAATACTGACCATGCAGCGATATAGGTAACGATCTCTTTAAAATTAGGGGAAGGAAGAAATTTAAAATTCGCTGCTGGCACTTCTTTCAAAACAGTAGCTACTCCCCCAACCTTTTCGGCCAGAATAAAAGCAAGTACGAAAAGTCCTATAATGATGATGATGCTTTGAATAAAATCAGTAATTGAGATAGCCCACATCCCACCGACATAGGTATAGAGCGTTACGATTACTGCGCTGATCACCACTCCTTGCCAAACTTCCATCCCAGTTACAACATTAAGGATCAGACCCATGGCCACCAATTGGGCAGCGATATAGCCAACATAAGGAGGAGCCAGAAAAATACTCGCGGTTAACTCGGTCTTTCTACCATACTTCACTTTAAAGAAATCGCCCAGCGTGAGCAAATTCATATTATAGAGTTTGCGGGCAAAAAATAATCCGAAAAGAAGAAGGCATAACGATGCGCCAAAGGGATCTTCTATTACAGAATACAATCCGCCTTTCAAAAATTCGGATGAAGCGCCAAAAACTGTTTCAGAACCGAACCAGGTAGCGAACAACGCTGCAGAGCTTAAAACTATTGGTAAACTTCTTCCCGCCAACATAAAATCGCCAGATGTTTTTACCTTTCGGGATGCCCAAAAACCTATCAGTATGGTAATGATAAGGTAGGCAATGATGGAGAGTAATAACAATTCCTTTCTTCTGTTAAGCGATTGAACTTCTAAATGTAAAAAACAGAAAGTTTATTTCAACAACAATCTAAAAACCTGTTTACTTATTTTTCTTGAGTTCGAATATTCTTGAAACATTAAACCCAAGATGAATACTTCCATTAAAAAAATCGTCTTGTGTTTCAGTGATGTACGCGCGTTCATTTAAACCAATTGCATTCGTTAGCAATAGCTGAAATACATGGCCTCCTGTTTCGATGTCGATACCCAAACAAAGTGAATTGTGGTATGGCAGAAATTCATTACCTGTTTTATAATCTCCTAAATTAAAATTCGCATGATACTCTGCCGTGAGTGCAATACTCCGTGTCACCTTCAATCGCCCGCCAAAGCCAAGAGCAAACTGATCTTGGCTTGCCAATTCTACAGCTGTGTTAATCGCATTTTTGTGGACATAGGTAGGCATGATTTGTAACGAAAGACCAGGTGCAAACTTTCGAGCAATAAGGAGTTGATAGGTGTAAGACAAACGGTCGGTTGATGCATTGCCCTTCGGGGAAATTCTATACGCTGCATTCGCTAATGCGGTTACCGTAACCGGAAAATTTCGAGCACCACTACTTTGCCTTAAAACTTTATACTTTAAAAAACTATCCATTGTTTTATCAACGGAGTTTCGACCAATGCTCACGGATAACCGATCGGTAATACCATAATCTAGCGCAAGCCTAACGGAGGCGTTATCTAATCCGAACAAATTGTAGGCGCCATCCGAAACAGAACCAAACCGGTGTTGAAAAATAAAATCTAACGTGTTCTTATTTCGCGTCTCAACGGTGTGTCCATTTCCTAGCCGTGTCGATTTAAAGGTTGCAAAAGTATAGTCCGTGTCGTTTGTTTGATCATTCAATTCATCAAGCAAGGTTTGCTGAGCAAACAAAGTGGTAGGGATGAAAGCCAAAATAAAAATCAAATTTTTCATAAATAAGGACGTATTAAAAAAGGTATCGGTGTAAAATTAAAGATTGCAAGCAGTTGTGAAAATTTTTACGTTAGTATCAATCTATACAATGCAAAGCATATAAAAACCCAATGATCGATCGTCTATAATTAGCCTTCAAACTATATAGTCTTTTATTTCTTTGGCATAATGTTGCCATACTCCCAAAAATGCTCTAATTTGATCGCACGTCTTTCATCAAGACAATAAGCATGGTTAAAAAGAAATTATTTACTGCCGATTATGAACTACATGCCTCTATTAAGATGCTGTATCCGTATATTCAATCGGCCAGTGGATTAAGTGAATGGTTTGCTGATGATGTTAAGATTAATAATTCCGACAAAACGTTTACTTTTCTTTACGATAATGAAGAACACAAAGCGAGAATGGCAGCTCATCGCACAAACCATTTCGTTCGTTTTGAATTTCTACCCGAAGCGCCAGAAGATGAGAAAGATCCCTCCTACTTTGAACTACGTTTGGAGTTTAATGAAATGACTCAATCTTTATTTCTGAAGGTTTCAGATTATTCTGATTTCGATGACCAAAAAGAACTTCATGATTTATGGGATAGCCTGATCGAATCGCTTCGTAAAACAGTTGGCGGCTAAAACTTTCTTCCAAATTATTTAAAGTGTGTTTTCATTACCTTATCCTTGGCTTTATTTTTGAGCCACGCATTGCGCATGAAGAAAATTGACAAACTAGTTTTAGACTCTTTTATTGGTCCGTTCATCATTACCTTTCTGGTCGTTGTTTTTATTCTGCTCAACATTCAGATGTTAAAATATTTTGATGACATCATTGGAAAAGGGCTAGGTTGGGATGTTATTGGAGAGCTACTTTTTTACTTCGCAATTTTCACTACACCCACAGCGTTACCGCTTGCTGTTTTATTATCATCGCTTATCGCCTTTGGAAATTTAGGAGAACACTTTGAGTTAACGGCTCTTAAGAGTGCTGGTATTTCGCTTACCCGAGCGCTTCGTCCCATTTTCATTTTTGTTATAGTATTGACAATAATTGCGTTTTACGCCAATAACAACCTTGTGCCCAAAGCTGCACTAGAAGCCTACACGTTATTGTGGGATATTAAGCAAAAGAAGCCCGCGCTCGACCTTAGAGAAGGCGCATTTTACAATGGACTCAATAACATAAGCATTAAGGTGAATAAGAAATATGAAGACGGTATTACCTTAAGCGGCATTGTAGTGTATGATCACCGTAAAAACGATGGCAACAAAGAAGTAACAGTAGCCGATTCTGGCCGGATGTACACAATATTAAACGAGCGCTATTTAAAGTTCGAATTATTCCGAGGGTATAACTATACAGAAGGAGCTTCAAGCGAACGAGAGCTAACGGGGCAGAGAGGAAAAAATAATGAAACGCTAAGCCGAAGTAAATTTTCGAAAACGCAGGTAGTGTATGATTTATCGTCTTTTGATTTTACAAAAACAGATACCCGATTATTTCAGGGAAATCGAATTATGCGCAACCTGAGCCAATTAGAGGGTGATATTGATTCTGTAAAACAGCAAATTTTATCGCAGCAATTGGGTGCATACAACTCCACGCCATCGTATTTTAAATTTTATTTAAAAGATCAGGTCGTTTTGCCCGATGAATTAAAAAGTTATAAGCAGAGACAGGATTCCATGAGAAGCGTGCCCTATATGGATAAAAATCGGTTACGTGGTACAGAAGGTATAGTTGCGGCTCCAAGTCCGGTGGAGACAAAGAAACCGGAAGAACAAATAAAGACTTCGCCAAAGCCAACTCGAATAATCAAGAAAAAGGAGCGTGAAAAAAAGAAGGTAGTTCCTAAAGAGATTAAGGCACCGAAAAGAGTTGAGAAGACAAAATCCCCACAAACAAAATTAGCGCAGAAAAATGTTCCTAAGATTATTCTTTCGGACTCTGCCATTGCGGCAAAACTAGATAGTGTGTTTTTGCTTACCCCAACCACAGCAATGTTACAAGGAGCAGCAACCATTGCACGTCAGGTTAAGAGTCAGATAACAAGTAGCAACGATAATATTAAAAGCTATGAAACAGAGGCAAGGGTTTTTAACATTCAATGGCATAAAATATTAGCCAGCTCTCTCGCCTGCATTGCTATGTTTTTAATAGGTGCACCATTGGGAGCCATCATAAAACGTGGGGGATTGGGTGTACCATTTCTGGTTTCAATTATATTCTTCATTGTCTACTACATTCTCTCCATGCAGGGCGAGAAATTAGCAAAGCAGGGTGTGGTGCCTGTCGTTTTTTGCATTTGGGCAGCCGATTTTATTCTCTTTATTTTTGGATTGTTCTTTCTGCGCCAAGCAAGAGCGGATGCGCGCTTATTCGAAGCTGATTTCTACAGTGTTGCCTTCGATAAGTTCAAGACTTGGTTGGCAGCACGAAAGCAACCAAAGACCATAATTAATTAAGGCGATTGAGAAGTAAAAGATTATCGAAATTTGGATAGTTCAGGCATTTTGGCTTACATTTGCCCCCTGAAACAATAGAAATA
The DNA here is from genome assembly GCA_038241205.1 of Cytophagales bacterium. GTDB lineage: Bacteria > Bacteroidota > Bacteroidia > Cytophagales > Cyclobacteriaceae > Chryseolinea. The sequence continues at coordinate 13,942 of JBBRFY010000021.1, read as the reverse complement.
ACCATTTTTTGAGATGTATTTATCAACAGAAATCAAACAAAACTTATTCAAGGCACACGGCTTTGTAAAAACACAGACCGATACTGGTTCTCCAGAGTCGCAAATTGCGCTCTTCACGCATCGCATTAACCACCTAACTGCCCACCTCAAGCAGAACAAAAAGGACTTTGCTACACAGCAAGGGTTAATGAAGCTTGTAGGAAAGCGCAAGAAGCTTTTGAACTACCTGCAAAACACAAACATTGAACGGTACAGGGCTATTCTAGTAGAGCTCTCGTTACGAAAATAACACTTCCGGGAACCTGAACAGGGTTCCCTTTTTTCATTTTTAACCTTAGGCAAAGTCCTGCTTTTTAGACTTGCCTTGCATATCTCATTTATATGAATCTCACAGTCGTTTCGAAGACCTGTACACTTCCTGATGGAAGAGAAATAAGTATTGAAACCGGAAAATTAGCGCGTCAGGCTGATGGATCGGTTGTTGTCAGAATGGGCAACACTATGTTGTTGGCTACCGTTGTGGCGTCAGAAACCGCAAAAGATGGCGTTGACTTTCTACCCCTTTCCGTTGACTACCAAGAGAAATTCGCCTCGACAGGTAAAGTTCCTGGCGGATTCTTAAAGCGCGAGAGCAGACTTTCTGATTATGAAATTCTCATCAGTCGTTTAGTTGACCGCGCTATTCGTCCATTGTTTCCTAGTGATTATCATGCCGATACACAAGTAATGATTTACCTTATCTCAGGTGATGAAAATGCTCTACCAGATTCATTGGCTGCCTTCGCTGCTTCAGCGGCATTGTCGGTTTCTGATATTCCTTTTCAGGGCCCAATTTCAGAGGTACGTGTTGCACGTGTTGATGGTCAATATATTGTCAACCCAACCATGGAACAAAAGAATCGTGCTGATATTGATTTGATGGTGGGCGCTTCTATCGAAAATATTTTGATGGTGGAAGGTGAGATGAAAGAGGTAAGCGAAGATGATATGCTTGCTGCTTTAAAAGTTGCGCATGAAGCGATTAAAATACAGTGTGAATTACAAATTGAACTAACGAAGGCGGTAGGTAAAACTGAAAAAAGAACGTATAGCCATGAAGAAAAAGACGAAGATCTTCGCGCAGAAATAAGCAAATTATTATACGATAAAATATATCAAGGCGCCCGGTTGTTATTGACCAATAAAAAGGAAAGATCAAAAGCATTGTCACAGCCTTTTGAAGAATACCTTAGTGCACTTCCGGAAGACTCTACGGTTAAAAAGGATTTGGCAAAACGCTACTTTAAAGAAGTTCAAAAGAAAGCAGCGCGTGATCTTGTGTTGAATGAAGGACTTCGCCTTGATGGTCGTAAGACTCGGGAAATCAGACAAATATGGAGTGAGGTAGATTATCTTCCTTCTCCTCACGGATCTGCCGTGTTTACTCGTGGTGAAACACAGTCTTTAACTACTGTTACACTTGGAACCAAGCTTGACGAACAAAAATTTGATGGCGCAATGATCGAAGGATCAAGCAAATTTATTTTACATTATAATTTCCCTGGCTTCTCTACTGGTGAAGTAAAGCCAAATCGTGGACCAGGAAGAAGAGAAGTTGGTCATGGTAATTTAGCGTTTAGAGCGTTGAAGCAGATGCTTCCACCAGATGAAAAAAATCCATACGCAATTCGCGTTGTTTCTGATATTTTAGAATCAAATGGTTCGTCATCAATGGCTACTGTTTGTGCAGGTTCTTTAGCATTAATGGATGCAGGTGTACCCGTGAAAGCTGCTGTATCTGGAATTGCAATGGGTCTGATCTCTGATAGCAAGACAGGTAAGTATGCCATTCTATCGGACATCCTTGGTGATGAAGATCACTTGGGTGATATGGACTTTAAAGTTACCGGAACTGAGCAAGGTATTACGGCCTGTCAAATGGATTTGAAAGTTGATGGACTTACCTATGAGGTTATGCGCGAAGCATTGCTTCAGGCAAAGGAAGGCAGACTTCATATCTTAAATGAAATGAAGAAAACCATTTCCGTTCCACGCGCTGAATTGAAGCCTCAGACACCGCGTGCTGAAACGGTTGTAATTGAAAAAGAAATGATCGGTGCCATCATCGGCCCAGGTGGTAAAGTAGTTCAGGATATTCAGAACACCACCGGAGCAACGGTTGTTATCGAGGAAGTTGGTGGTAAAGGTATCATCAGTGTATTCGCTACAAGCAAAGATATAATGGATGCTGCCTTGAGGAGAATACGCGGAATCGTTGCCATGCCTGAAGTTGGTGAGGTGTATACTGGCAAGGTTAAATCAATAATGCCATTCGGTGCATTTGTTGAATTTATGCCAGGTAAAGACGGCTTGTTACACATCTCTGAAATTAAATGGGAACGTCTTGAAAAAATGGACGGTGTTCTTGAAGTTGGAGAAGAGGTTCAAGTAAAGCTTGTAGAAGTAGACAAGAAGACTGGTAAGTTCCGTCTGTCAAGAAAGGTATTGATACCGAAAACAGAAACAGCACAATAAGGCTTCACGATTAGCGGAGATTATTGATTTGGTCTCAACTAAACCAAGCGTTTTTTATATTTACTTAAGTTAATAAATAAGTTTTTTGAAAATAATTTGAAGGTCTCGGAATTTCGAGACCTTTTATTTTGTTCGATACCAAATTCAACATCATGCAAAAAGAAGAAGCAAAAGTACTCATTATCGGATCTGGCCCGGCCGGATATACAGCCGCCATCTATGCCGCTCGTGCGGGACTTAAACCTATTCTTTATACAGGTGGTCAACCCGGGGGTCAACTCACCATCACCAACGATGTTGAGAATTTTCCGGGATATCCGGATGGGATAAACGGTCCGCAAATGATGATGGATCTGCAAAAGCAAGCCGAGCGTTTTGGGACAAAGATCAGCTACGGATTAGTTACTGCTGTTGATTTTTCTTCGCACCCACTTAAGGTAACGGTAGATGAGAAAGATGAGGTAATTGCGGAAACTGTTATTATCGCCACTGGGGCAACGGCAAAATATTTAGGTATTCCTTCTGAACAATTATATTGGAACAAAGGAGTTTCTGCGTGCGCGGTATGCGATGGATATTTCTATCGTGGTAAAGAAGTAGCTGTTGTTGGTGCTGGCGATTCTGCCGCGGAAGAATCAACTTACCTCGCCAACCTCTGTACCAAAGTCCATCTTATTGTTAGGCGAGATGAAATGCGCGCCTCTAAAATAATGCAAAAGCGCGTGATGAATACTCCGAACATCGAGATTCATTGGAATTCAGAAACAGATGAAATTTTAGGGAATGATGATGGCGTAAGTGGTGTTAGAATCGTCAATACAAAATCAGGTGAAAAGAAAGATTTATCTATCCAGGGATTCTTTCTTGCCATTGGTCACAAACCGAACACGGATGTTTTCAAAGACTTTATTGATATGGATGAGACGGGTTACATAAATGTAATTCCAGGTTCAACTAAAACAAATATACCCGGAGTATTTGCTGTAGGTGATGCAGCTGATCGTATTTACAGACAGGCAGTTACAGCGGCCGGAACAGGTTGTATGGGCGCGCTTGATGCGGAGAAGTTCCTGGTCGCTAAAGAATTGGAAGCTGTTCTTTAATTTCTGCCAATCGAATAATGAAACTAGATATTCTTGTATTTGCTGCGCACCCTGATGATGCCGAACTTGGTTGTGGCGGTACAATCGCAAAGCATGTAGCACAAGGTAAAAAGGTGGGTATTGTTGATTTTACAAGAGGTGAGCTGGGTACGCGCGGAACGATTGAGACACGCCACCAAGAGGCACAAGATTCGGCTACGATATTAGCTGTTTCAACGCGCGAGAATTTAGAATTGCGCGATGGTTTTTTTCAGAATGATGTTGAATCACAACTAAAAGTTATACGTGCTATTCGGAAATATAGACCCGAAATTGTTTTAGCTAATGCCGTTTACGATCGGCACATCGACCATGGAAAAGGTGCATCTCTTGCGCATGATGCTTGCTTCCTTTCTGGTTTGGCAAAGATTGAAACGAAAGACGACAATGGTATTGCCCAAGAAGCGTGGAGACCGAAAGTAGTCTATCATTACATTCAAAGTATTCTTACCAAACCGGACTTTACCGTTGATGTTTCAGAATTTTGGGAAACAAAAATGAAAGCAATTCGGGCGTTCAAGACTCAGTTCCATGACCCTAAAAGTGATGAACCCGAAACGTATATTTCCAGCCCCGCATTTTTAGATATGGTGGAATCCAGAGGTATTGAATTCGGCCATGCCATAGGGAAAAAATATGGTGAAGGTTTTACAGTGAGAAGGTATCTTGGCGTTAATTCTTTATTTGATCTATTGTAGTATCACACTTTGATTTAACCCTACGGTTAACATTTAACGATTAACCAATTCATCCCTTATTCTACGGGGCAAGTCTTTGCGCTTTCCAAATACTTTTTACTTTAACAAATTGAATTCGATCGTGTAAGCGACTCGGTCTTCCTTGCCAGAATTCAATCATAGACGGTTCAATTTCAAAACCTCCCCACTGATGCGGCTTGGGCAAAATAGAAACCCCTTCAAATTGCGCCTCAATTTTCTTTTTGCGTTCGTCCAATATTTCACGCGATTCAATAATAGTACTTTGTGGCGATGACCATGCTCCTATTTGCGAACCTCGCGGGCGGCTTTGAAAATATTCAACTGATTTACTTTCAGCAACACGAAAAGCATCACCTTCAATGCGAACTTGACGCTCAAGCTCGGGCCAAAAAAATGTAAGTGCGCACGATGGATTTTGTTCTAACGCTCTACCCTTTGTGCTTTGATAGTTTGTGTAGAATATAAATCTTCCATCTTCAATTCCCTTCAATAATACAATGCGAGATGTTGGTTTGCCATCCGCATTTACGGTTGCTAAGTTCATCGCATTTACTTCGAGCGCTTCCGATTTGCTCGCCTCTTCAAACCATTTCTTAAATTGATCAAGCGGATCTCTCAAGACATCTTTAACATCCAAATCAGCTTTTGAATATTCTTTTCGTAAATCTTCTAGTTTTTGCATACGGTTGCAGATTGAATGAATAGTTAAGCAAAGAAATAAAATTTGGAGAGATGGTAATGAAGTATTTTATTGAACTCTCAATCCAATTTTTTTCACATAAAATGACTGGCAAAAAATGGAATTTTTTAAATATACAAATAGACTAAAACCAGAAAAAGGCAGATTGCTCATATCAGAGCCTTTTCTGGCCGATCCGAATTTTGAGCGGACAGTAGTTTTGTTGTGCGAGCACAATGAAGAAGGTTCTTTTGGGTTTATCATTAACAAGCCATCCATTGCAACCGTAGCTGAGATGATGGATGATTTGAATATGGTAAACGGATTTGTATATGTAGGTGGGCCGGTTCAGCAAGATACCCTTCACTTCATCCATCGGAAAACAGTCATTGAAAATGCAGTTGCAATTATAGACGAAATAAATTGGGGAGGAGATTTTGAAAGTTTAATGGATAAACTCCAGACCGCACAATTAGAATCACACGACATTCGTTTTTTTCTTGGCTATAGCGGATGGTCACCCGGTCAATTGGAAACAGAGTTAGAAGAGAATACATGGATTGTGTGCGACTTTGTGACAGACGAATTATTATTCGATCTAGAACCGGGAGCGATTTGGAAAAAGGCGTTGGAAAATATGGGTGGTCGTTTTTCTGTTTACGCCAACTATCCTGTTGACCCAAGATTGAATTGAGCATTTTTAAGTAACTTTACCAAAAGCGTAGTAACGAGTATTGATCATGGAAACAGAAAATAAAACAGAGAAAGAACAGGTGCAAGAGGTGGAGCAGACAAATAACCATGACAATGCATTACAAACAGAATCGGATTTAGTTGATCATGTTGATGTAACTGGGGATGATGACTCGCCTATAGAAACTGAAGAAGATTATTCGCACTATTCGAAAGAGCAATTCGCAGAATTAATAAAAGAAATTTCAAAGGATGATAATTTCAAACGCGCGGATGACATCGTTAGAAAAATCAAACCGTTGTTTGATGATATACGCGGAAAAGAAAGAGCCAGTGCACTGGACCGTTTTACTGCCGATGGCGGAACTGCCGAAGACTTTGATTATAAAGGTGATGAGTTCGATGTTGTATTTGATGCCAATGTAAAACTGATTCGTGATCGCAAGCACCAGTTCATTAAACAACTTGAAGAAAATAAATCAGGTAACTTAGCAAAGAAGGAAAGTTTACTCGAAGAACTTCGTCAGTTGTCTGATTCTACAGATACCAATAACCAATTCGATAAGTTTAAAAATTTACAACGTCAATGGAAATCCATCGGCCCTGTGCCGGGTCCACAAACTAAATCGTTATGGGCAAATTACCATGCGCTACTTGATCGGTTCTACGACAATCAAAGTATTTACTTTGAATTAAAAGAACTGGACAGAAAGCGAAATCTTGAAGCGAAGATCGAACTGTGTGTGCGTGCTGAAAAACTGATTGATGTTGAAAATATTAACGATGCTATTCGTGAGTTAAATGAATTACATCATGAGTTCAAACACCTCGGCCCTGTTCCGATAGAAAATAAAGATGAAGTTTGGAAACGTTTTAAAACGGCATCGGACATAGTGTATGCAAAGCGTGATGCATTTGTTCATACTTTGCAAATAGAACTGAATGCTAATATGGAGCTAAAGCTGAAATTAGCAGAAGATGTTGAAGCGTTCACCAGTTTCCAATCTGATCGGATCAAAGAATGGAATTTAAAATCGAAAGAGGTTTTGGAGTTGCAAAAGCGTTGGGAAGCCATTGGCGGAATACCGCGCTCAAAAGCAAAAGATGTAAACAAAAAATTCTGGACAGCATTCAAATTATTTTTCAATAACAAAAATACCTTTTTCAAAAAGTTAGATGAAGAACGCGGGGGCAATCTTCAATTAAAAAATGAATTGGTAAAACGTGCCGCTGAATTAAAAGAAAGCACAGATTGGGACAAGGCATCGAATGAATTAAAAGGACTTCAACATAAATGGAAAGACATTGGTCCTGTTCCAGAAAAAATGCGCGACCGCGTGTTCAAAGAATTTAAGGAATCATGCGATTACTTTTTCGAACAAATGCGTTTACAGAAAGGTAAAGCAGAAAATGAGCAAGTCGATAATCTTAAATTGAAGGAAGAAGTGTGTGCTGAATTTGAAGGCCATGCTACAGCAGGAACGGCATCGCAAGACGTTTTGCAATCTTTACAAGATAAATTTAATACCATTGGTTTTGTTCCTAGAAATAGCATTGCGACTATTCGTGAGCGGCATCAAAAAGCGGTAAATGCTTTTATACAATCAATACCTTCCTTAAGCGATGATGAGAAAGGTAAGTTAGCGTTGAGAAGCGAGCTCAATGAATTGCGCAATGACCCGATGGCGGATCAAAAAATCTATCATCGAGAACAAGCTATTCGCAAGAAGATTAGTAAAGTAGAAAACGATATTGCAGTCTGGAACAACAACCTTGAATTCTTTGGCAAATCAAAAAATGCCGATAAGATGAAAGAAGAATTTCAAGATAAATTACAAGAAGCGGGTGATCATCTAAAACAATTGAAAGATCAATTGAAATTATTGAGAACCGTTTAGAATTTCTTAATTGTAAACTCCACTCTCCTATTAAGCTGCCGAGTTTCTTCATTTTCATTGCTGGCAATAGGATTGGCTCCACCAAAACCTTTGCCAGCAATTCTTTTTTTACTAATCCCCTTCGATACTAAATAACTTTTCACCTTATCTACACGGGCTTGTGAAAGTTTTACGTTTTGCCCCGGAATACCTCTATTATCCGTATACCCTTCCAACTCGATTTTTACTTTGGGATTAGAATTTAAAAACGAAACGACCAAGTCAAGTTCGGGGTAGGATTCTGACAACAACGTTGTTTTACCTTGTTCAAAAAGAACATTCTTCATGTTCACGGTGGCGCCAACAGCAACGGGTTGAAGAGCGAAGTTCATTTCCAAATCGTTCATTTCATACGTGTATATATCCAGATTTTCCAACGCACTGATATATCCATTTGATTCTACTTTTAAAACATATTTGCTCGTAGAAGGAATATGTAAAGTATATCCATTGGAAGATGTTGCTTGTATAGCTTGATTATAAACCGAAGATGAAACCGTAATTTTCGCATTAACGGCTTGACCGGTTTTACTATCGTTTACGCGGCCGTATATTCTTACTACCTTATCATCTTCAGGTTCACGAACAATTTCAACAATCTTAACAACCGTATCAGGGTTATTTTTTATCGCGATAATTTCGGTAGTATCTTTTACAAATGTTTCTTCAGTAGTATAGATTTTAATATCACCGTAGCCATCACTGTTTTTAGTTGTTGTGAAAATTGATAAACCTAATTCGGGATAGGTGCGATAGAAGAGTTCGCGCCCTTCTGTATTTACGTTTGTACCCAGGTTAACAGGAGCAGACCAGTTTGTCCAACTATCGTCAAGGCGCGTGGCAAAATATACATCAAAACTTCCGCTACCTTTTCGGCCATTGCTGGAGAAGTAAATCGTTTTTCCGTCCGCGCTTAGAGAAGGGCTTAATTCCTGAAACTGAGTATTTAATGTGGCGCCCAAATTTTTTGGCTCAGCCCATTTGCCATCAGTACCTTTTATCGTAACGTAAAGATCATCCACCCCTTTTGTTCCATAGGTATCGGCAGAATACACAAAGAACTTTTGATTTTGAGAAATACTTCCGCTTAGAAGCGAAGACTTATTTTGAAAATATGGAATCGAAATATTTTGAGGAGTTGACCAACCACTTCCATTATTTCTGGACACAGCAATACCTTGGGTTTTAGCAACATGACCGGACGCATCGTAGTGATTAAGTAAATACATCAAACTTCCATCGCTTGAAAATCCGGCAACGCCATTAAACGCTTTATCATTTAATTGATTGCCACCATGAATTAAAGCAGACCATTGATTGGTTTCAGTTAACCTGGAAAACCAGATATCACCACGATCTTTCATGCCTCCAATATTTTGAGGATGATTTGCAACCGTAACATATAATGTTTGTCCATCCGGACTTATTACAGGATTAAGCTCGTCATAGGTAGTGTTAACAAGCTGAAGCGATTGGTTGGTTAGACGCTGTGCAGAAAGAGAAAACAACGATAGCGCAAATACAAACGTAAAAACAAATTTCATGAAGGGCTTTTTAGCAGGTTGCAAATATAAAGTCTCATTATTATTCTGCGGCATTTAACGCATATTAGTCGCGATAATTAATTGGCTAATTTTTTTGTAAAGGGTGAGTTGATTCTATTCTTTACTAACCCATTCACTGTCTCTCAAAGTAAATCGCCATGGAAGTAAAGCATCTTCACCCGCATAATCAATTCCGATTCGTTTGCTTGCTTTAATATTCTTCTGAAGAATGGACGTTCCATCATCTTCAATCCAAACTTCGTTATGAAAAAGTGATTTGCCATTCAGGTTTCTATCAATACCCATCGCTTTAGACAACTTACCAGGACCAGAGGTAAGTTGAAATCTATTGGTGATTTTACCTCTTCGCTCTTTCATTTCTTCTATTCCCACAAATGGTTCTAAGGCTCTGATGAGAACTGCATCGGCAACCTCAGCATCGTTCGTTACCACATTAAAAAGATGATGGATTCCGTAGCACAGATAGACGTATGCTGCACCGCCCATTTCAAACATAACTGCGTTCCTACTGGTCTTGCCCTTAAAAGCATGGCAGCCTCTCTCCTTCCATGAATACGCTTCAGTTTCTACAATTCTACCACCGGTAATGATGCCATCAACGTTGGTATAAAGAACTTTTCCCAACAATGATCTTGCGATTTTTACCACGTCCTTCTCTCGATAAAACTCTGCTGTTAGCTTCAACACTTTACCATTTAATAACACCTTATTACGACCATCAATGGTGTGAAATAGTTACATTTGCGAACCGAAAATTAAACAACTTAAAATCAAATTATACTATGAAGAAATCCTTAATTATTTTATCACTCGCTTTTATTTGTGCGGTTGCTAACGCACAAGTAACCACACCTCAGCCAAGTCCGGCCGGTTCAGTTTCTACGGTAGTGGGTTTAACAGATGTTAAAATTGATTACTATCGTCCACGCGCGAAGGGAAGAAAAGTCTTTGGAACTGAAGCAGGTGTTGTCGTTCCATTTGGTAAGATATGGAGAACGGGTGCAAACCAAGGAACCGTTATTTCTTTCTCTGATGATGTGAAGGTAGAAGGTATTGCAGTACCAAAAGGTGAGTATCTAATTTTCACATGGCCAGGTGCTTCTGAGTGGACTGTAGCATTGTATAAAGACCTTAGTATTGGTGGAAACACGGGAGCTTATGATGCAAAAAATGAAGTTGCTAACTTCAAAGTGAAGGCCGATAAAATCGCTGAGAAGATCGAAACGTTTACTATCGCTATTGGTGATATTGCTGCTGACAGCAAGAGCGCAAAAGTGCAAATTGCATGGGAAAACACTTCAGTGAAGTTTACTGTTGGTGTAGATTTCGAAGCGAAAGTGATGAAATCAATTGAAGCCAGCACCAAAGTAAATCCTGATAATTATTTTTCATCTGCTGTTTATTATTTAGAAAATGGAAAAGACTTAAACCAAGCATTGGCATGGATTAATGAAGCTGCTAAAGTAAATCCAGATGCGTTTTGGGTTTCATATCAAAAGGCAAGAATACAAAAAGCGTTAGGCGATAAAGCGGGTGCGAAAGCAACTGCAACGGCCTCACTAGCTTCCGCTAAAAAAGCTGAGAATCGTGACTACCAAATGATGAATGAAGAACTTCTTAAATCGTTGAAATAATATCGCATTGATCTAAAAGATTGAAGGCCATCTCGATTGAGGTGGCTTTTTTTTATTTCAATTGCCAGAGAAATCGCTTTAAAAAAAAGGAGCGTGATTTAGTTTTTTGCAAGCTTCTCGTCCTGTTATATCTTTGGATTAAGAAGAATGAGTTGCGTGAAGAAAGTGCACGATTCAAAAATTTCAGAGATAGCTTAATGGCTTGTCATTTTATCATTCTTTCTCGGCAGAGGATCGCACCCTTCGTTGGCATTGTTGACGCGTGGTTCGTTCTCAATATAATGACTTGAGCAGGATTGGCTAGGAATTTACTTTAACACCACCCGCTGGGAGCTATACTCGGTGTTAACGATCTGTATCGAGTACACTCCCGCTGGGGAGTCAACAAGTCGAATCGTATGTAATAAGGCACCGGGACTTACAACCTCATTAAAAACTTCTCTGCCTAACAAATCGTAAATGATAATGGAGGTAGGAGTTTCTGTGGGATTGTGAAAATTCAATGAAAACTCATTGTTTGTTGTAGGATTCGGAAAAATAGTCACCGTTGCTGCAGTTACTTCTAGATCTACTTTAACAACCTCCGAAAATTTAAAGGAGCCATCAAAATCAGTTTGCTTTAAGCGGTAATATGATCTACCTGGCATTGCAGCCAAGTCTGTAAAGTGATACGATTTTAAAGTAGTGCTTGAACCGCCACCTTTTATCTGCCCGATGTTAGCAAAATGCAAGTCACCGGCACTACGTTGTATTGTAAAGTAGTCATTATTCAATTCCCCGGCAGTTTTCCATTCTAATTCAACCTCGGAACCTACTACCTTGGCTGAGAAAAAAATCAGCTCGATGGGCAACGGATTTGATTGTTCTACCAACGTCCACCATCGAAAAAGATCACCTGGAGCCACTGACGCAATAGTTACTGTGTTAGAGGTTGTATTGACTGTCCCTGATGGTAAATAATCCCCCCAAGTGTTTGAACTACTGTTATATCGTTGCGCCCCCAAGCTGGTTTCTGTAATTGTATTACTTGCTACCGAATGCTCCACATCAATATAGGTTAATTGCAAGCTCGTTAACGTAGGTTTAGTCGTATAGCTAAGCGCGTTGATTTGCCAGAAACGATCAAGTACGTATGCAGAATTGTCGGCACCAGTGGCATTTGTAAATGTGGCAATGCCGGTAGGAAGTTGACTACTGTTGTTCCAGGGAGTGCGATAGGTGGAGAACTGAAAAAATCCGCTGCCTGCCGCAGAAGCGGTTGTAAATAATACAGGAATATAATTGGTTGTACCAAAGCCCCATGGTATGGTGTAGCTCGCAGCAGTAGTTCCGATTGTCCATTGCACAATATTGTTTTCACCTTCACTAATAATATGACCACTGGAATTTTGGGTAATCGCATTAGCATCAGGATTATCAATGACCACGTAAGCACCTTGTGTGATATTGACAAAGCCTCCGTTATTCAATATTAAACGAGCCTGGGCGCATAGGTTCACAACAGGGATGAACAAAATTAATCCAGAGAGTAAGAGGCGATATAGTTGGCGAGGAGATGGAATCATTTTTTTGCTGGTAATTCTACCATTTGAAATAAACGCATATTACTGTATTCTATACCAGTTTGATCCATTGGATTGAATGGTGATGCTGATATTGGCTGCAATGGTGGTAGTACCTGCACCTGAGAAATTGAGATAAGAAGTAATTGTTCTCGCTGCGCCAGTCTGATTGACAATAACATATACCCTGCGGGCATTACCCGCTGCTGCTGCAGGCAAAGTAATAGTAGGGGTACTTCCTGTTATGATCACTGTATAATGTGTTGCATCCAGAGTAAGATTGGTGGTTGTGGTAGTGATCGTGTATCCTACCGAACCATTAACATCCAAAGTTGAGTTGGGAGTAGTTGTTGCCATACCGACATTGCCCGCGCCATCAATGCGCATTCTTTCGTTGGTACTGGCCGTGCCTCCTGTAAAAAATCGCAGCGGTTTAGTGGCCGTTGCATTTCCTATAACAAAATCGTTTCCGGTTGCGTATAGGTAAGCGTTATTAGCTCCGTTTAATACTGGATATGCATTGTTGGTATAGGCGCTAGAATTGATACCCATGTCGATGAAATTGACTGATTCAGTTCCATTGTCAGATGACGCTACGAGATCAGAGCTCGCACTCCCAGTAGCCGAATTGTTCTTAACATTAATCTGAAGGTAGTTATCGATGCTGCCTTTACCTGTCATTAAGTTGAAAGAAGTGGTAACTCCAGCATCGATCAATAGTTTTTCAGGATTAGTGGCATCAAACGCATTTGAACCAACCGCCATTCTTCCACTTTGCAAGCGCATAATTTCAGACAATCCATTGATGTAATGATAGCTTTTGAAAACGATGGGTTCATCACCATCATCTCCAATAATAAATTCAAATCCACCGTTATTGCTGGTACCTGTAGAGCCGAACTCAAAATAATCAGTACCTGCTGAACTGCCTTTCACCCTGAAATTTCCGTTGACATCCGTCCACATTTTTGGCTTATAAAAAGACGCTGCTGGTGCTTCAAATTGCAATGCTGATCGGATATATGTCACCTTTTCGGTAGCATTGTCATAATCTGTGAATCCTTGAGTTAGCCCAAGTGTCCCACGGTTAGCAAACTCCAAGAATGAATTTCCAAACGACTTAAAAACCATCGATTTATTATCGGTTGTACCAATGAAATTTGTTGGTGGATTTAGTCCTGAATTTCCGGTCAAAGTCCACGCATTGTTACTTGCAGAAGAAAAAGCAACCCATGCGGAACCGTTCCAATAGTAGTATCCTGGTATTACGTTGTTAGGCGATGTCCCTGCCGTTGCACTATTATAAACAAGAAGGCTGATAAGTGGTGAAGTAATTGGGCCTGCAACATTGGTAGCTGTTAGTGCTACTCTTGGAATCAACATTCCTTTACTAGTGGATGCAACATCAAGGATTGCAGATGCGTCAGGCACAGCTCCTGTTGAATTGACTCCTACGTTTTGCGCATTTACACTTTCTGTAAGTATGCATAGTAGACA
>JBBRFY010000020.1:0-28992 GCA_038241205.1 Cytophagales bacterium | reverse complement strand
TTTGCCAAATGTCTCGCCTCCATCTGTAGAGAATACTACATTTACTCGTGAGGTATCTGAAGCAGCGGAGAACCACGCAACCGCAAGGTTATTTGCCAATGCAACAACCCTTGGGCCATTTACCGGACATCCAGCAATCTTCCAGTTATCGCTATGAATCGTTTTCGGTTCAGTCCATTGTCCGTTGATTAACCGTACGATCGACATATCTCGAATCTCTTCATCTGACCTATCACGATACACTACCACTGGGCCATTTGTAGTTATTGCTGAACTGGTTTGGCAGCAATCGCACGTTTTATTATCGAGTTCCCATTCGTTTATTTTTTTTCCTTTTGAATCCAAGATGGCGGCTCGCAAACTCATCGCTCCCTGATGACCGCCATGATGATCCATGTTTTCTATTCCCTCCATAACTGAATTTCGACCGTCAAGCCAGGTAATGAAAAAGTTTTCATTGAATGGCAGCATAGATACAAAACCATGCTCTGCTTGCTTGCCATCATCATGCACTACGGCTGGCGTATTCCATGTCTTTCCCTGGTCTGCCGATGAAGTCAACTTCACATCATAGGCGTAGGTACCCTCACCACTCTTCTCTAAATAATGAGCAATGAATTCATTTCCATTGCTGGCGATCATCGGATAATCGGCCCAATTCACAAACCATGTATTGCCTGTTGCGATGGTTGTAGGGTCAGTCCATTTGCCATTTTGAAGACTTGAAAATTTAAAAGAGGATTCCTCGCCCTTCTTTTCAATCCACGATAGGTAAACGATACTGTCCGGACTAGTAAACAAGAACGGTTCTCCACTTCCCACTGTCGCGGGTGATTCGAGATGCGTGATAACGGGTGACTGGCTTGCATTGTCATGCTTGAATGAACATGCAGCGAATACAAATACTAAAAGACTGTATATACAGAATTTATTTTTCATGGTTTTTGATTTTAGAGATTAGGTCGATGTTTGATTGTTCGTCCCACTTCCTGAATCCTGTTTCGGAAAATTTCAGTTCACCTTCAGAATCAAAAATAAATGTGGTTGGCAATGCCGGAATTTTTAGTTCTTCCATGTTTTCCAGTTTCACATAACGAAAGTCATAAGCGTGTTTTGCTGAAAACTTTTTTATATGATCGATGTCTTCATTGGAAGCAAGAAGGAATACAACGCCTTCACTTTTGAGTATGCTGTGAGCATTATTAATCGTTGGTATTTCCTGAATGCATGGCCCGCACCATGTAGCCCAGAAATTAATGAACACTGTCTTGCCTTTAAATTCATCCATATCAATCTTTTCACCAGATAGAGTGGAGAGTTTAATATCATCAAGACTCATAGTGTTCTTCTCTTTATTCTTTGATGAACAACCGATGAAAAGCATTGTAGAAAATAGTATAAAAATATCAATTCGAAGAACGTTTAGTAGGTTGGTCTGTACGATCATGTTCAAAGTTTGTATAAGTATACTGCTATGTTAAAGTATTTGGTTCTCAATGCTGATGCTCCTCTGCTTTTACCGCTTCGAGTTTCATCGCGCATTTAGAGCACTTGTCTCCTTCTTTGCCGGTAATATCCGGGTGCATGGGGCAGGCATACGCAGTCATGGTAGAATCCATTGGCATCTCTTCATGGTGAGTTGTGCTGTCTCCTTCAGCGTGGTGATGCTCAGCTTCTTCTGATTGTTCTGCCTTCTTGCCGCTGCAATTCATAAACAGAGTAGACGCAGCGAATAATCCTGTGAATAGAAATGCAAATGTTACGAATGACTTTTTCATAAATAGTAAGTTTAAGTTGACTAATTGTTTTATTAATGATGATGTTCCATTTCAACGTATTTCCCGACAGGAATCGAACCTGCATCAAAAGTTTAGGAAACACCTATTCTAACCCGCCCGAACGATCCGTATGATTCTCTTAAAGGTAGGTTCTTTTTCGTTCGGATCGGGCGGGCATTGAACTACAGATCAATATGCTTTGATTTTAAAAATCTTCGACCAACTTCACTCTTAAAATATTTCTCCCTGCCTATCGCATCTGCTCGGTTTTCAAAAGCTTCAAAATACACCAATTCGAAAGGGATGTACATTTTAATTGGTTGCGTCATTCCAGCTATGCTGCTTCAATCTTTCTTCAAGATTTTGGCAATGACCTTTGTGCAAATAACCCATACTAATACTTCGAACAACGTATGCAAAAATTATGTAGCCCCGACAGGAATCGAACCTGCATCAAAAGTTTAGGAAACTCCTATTCTATCCATTGAACTACGGGGCCATTTATAGAAGTCGTCTGTTCAGTAATCACTGAGAGCTTAATCTTGCGCTATAAAGGTCGGCAAAGATAAAAATTATTAGTTCTCATTAAGTAGTCTCTGTTGGCCATGGAGAAAAATCAAAGTCGCTTTTTAAAAAGTTTGGAAATATCTGAACATGTTTTTTTTTTACCTCTTCATACAAAGTCTGCTTTAATCCCACAATGTTTTCGTTGGTTGTGGCCGATACGAAAATGATATGGTCGAAACCTAGCGCTTTGTAATACCCTTTCATCTCATCAAGGTTGGCATCGGGGTTCTGCTTTTTGTATAAATCAATTTTATTCAATACCAATATTGTTGGAATGTTTGCTGCGCCAATTTCTTTTAAGGTATTTGTTACCACTTCAATTTGATTGTCATGGAAGGGGTGGGCAAGATCCACAACATGAACCAACACATCGGCTTCACGAACTTCATCTAAGGTTGATTTAAAAGATTCAATTAAATGATGGGGAAGTTTACGAATGAATCCGACAGTATCTGAAAGCAAAAATGGAATGTTACCAAATACTACTTTTCGTACAGTGGCATCAACTGTGGCAAAGAGTTTATCTTCTGCCAACACACCTGAACCTGAAAGCAAGTTCATGATGGTAGATTTTCCGACATTGGTATAGCCTACAAGCGCAACTCGAACGACATCGTTTCTTGATTTCCGCTGGGTAAGGCGTTGCTTTTCTATTTTATCGAGTTTTTCTTTTAAGATGTTAATTTGATACCGGATATTTCTTCTATCGGTTTCAATTTCACGTTCACCTGATCCACCTCGCGTTCCGGTGCCACCTCGTTGACGTTCTAAGTGCGTCCACAATCGCGTAAGCCGAGGTAACATATATTGAAAGCGAGCAAGCTCCACTTGCGTTTTAGCCTGAGCCGTTTGCGCGCGCCATAAAAATATATCCAGAATCAAAAGACTTCTATCGTAAATCCTGACTTTTAAATCATCATCATCTTGATTGTCATTAATTTCTTTTTCAAGATTCCGAATTTGAGATGCACTAAGATCATCGTCAAAGATTACATGTTTTACCTTATTGGCTTGAACAAACTCTTTCAGCTCCTGAAGTTTCCCTTTACCCAAATACGTTCGGGTATCAGGATGCGGAAGGTTCTGAATAAATTGGCGCACCGTTTTAATTCCGGCCGTTGCTGCCAAAAATGCTAATTCATCCAGGTGTTCCTGAGTTACTTCTTGCTCGCGTGTGCCCCCTAGTGCCACTAATACTGCTGTAATTTCTTTCCCTTGCATGTTGTTATAACCAAAGGCGCGAACTTAATGCATTAATTTGAAATCGAGTTGTAACACTAGGTTACTTTTTTCTACTTTTGTTGAATCTAAACCGGAATTTTTTCTAATAATCCTGCGATTTCGGCACTTTGTCGATGAAAGGACTTAGGAAGTCTTAAAGAAAGAAGGAGCCCAGATGAGAATTGCCATAGTCCTTAATACTTCTTGGAATATTTATAATTTCCGGATGAGTTTTGTTCGTGCCTTGATTGATCAAGGATATGAAGTACACACCATAGCGCCCTATGACGAATACACTAAATTTTTAACCGAAGCAGGTTGCATTCATCATAAAGTGCGGATGGACAGCCGTGGCGCAAATATTTTAAAAGATGCAGCACTCATCGCTGAATTGTTCTTCATCTATAAAAAGGTTAGACCCGATGTTGTATTACATTATACTATCAAACCAAATGTTTACGGAACTCTTGCAGCATCCATGTTGAAGATTCCGGTAATTAACAATGTTTGCGGTTTAGGTACTGTATTTCTAAAAAACAATATTGTATCAGCAGTTGCTATTCTATTGTATAAAATTAGCTTTCGCTTTGCACGAAAAGTTTTTTTTCAAAATCATGATGATTTAAAACTTTTTGTTGATAAAGGACTTGTTTCTGCCAGCGCGGTTGATCTGGTTCCGGGTTCAGGAATTGATTTAAGGAAATTTCAGTCCGTGCCTTTTAAACGAAATGAAAAATTTACATTCTTACTTATATCTCGGTTAATTACAGATAAAGGTATTCTGGAATATATTGCAGCCGTTAGAAGATTGAAGTTAAGTGGAGTAGATGCACGTTTTCAAATTCTTGGTGCTGTGGATGAAGAGCATAAGCGCGGTATTAAAATACGCGTAATTGAAGAATGGATTAACTCTGGAACAATAGAATATTTAGGAACAACCGATGATGTTCGCCATTTTATAAATTCGGCTGATTGTGTTGTGCTGCCATCGTATAGAGAAGGTACACCAAGAACGCTGCTTGAGGCAGCCAGTTCGTCAAAGCCAATTATTGCTACTGATGTGCCGGGTTGCAACCATGTTGTACGGAACGAATACAATGGCCTATTGTGTAAATTAAAAGATGCTAACGATTTGGCAGATAAAATGAAATTGATGTCGGAGTTTGATGATGCGAAATTGAAGTTTTTTGGTGAAAATGGCCGAACTAAAATGGAAGCAGAATACGATGAATCAGTTGTTATTAATAAGTATTTAGAAACGTTGAAAACTCTAAACACGAGGGTTCAATCATAACCATGTAATTCATGCAAGTAAAACCTACCGGTATTGAGCATTTGGTAGAAATCATTCCTTATGAATTGCAGGATAGCCGTGGGTGGTTTATTGAATTCTATAAAGAAGATTTTTTTAAGCTGCATAATCTAGATTATGATTTTGTTCAGGACAATAAATCTTTTTCAAAGAAAGGTGTATTACGCGGCCTTCACATGCAACTGGAACCACATAGCCAGGCAAAGCTGGTGAGTGTTATTCAGGGCAAAGTGTTAGATGTTGTTGTGGATTTAAGAAAAGGTTCTAAAACATTTTCGCAGGTTTATTATTGTGTTTTAGATGGATCTCGTCATAACATGCTCATGGTTCCTCCTGGCTTTGCGCACGGTTTTGCAGCGTTGGAAGACTCCATCTTTTTTTACAAATGCTCTAATCATTACAACAAAGATTCTGAAATAGGATTAATATGGAATGACCCCCAATTGAATATTGATTGGCAGATATCGAATCCCATTATTTCAGAAAAAGATCTTCAACTTCCTACCATGGCTGAATTGTTAGGAAAATCAGTAATTTCACGCAACTGAATTACTTTTTTTACTTTGAGACAATCGTGTTTTTTTAGGAATACTCTTTATTTTTTTGCGTTGCTGCTCGCTACTTCGTGTGCATCGTACAAGCAGAATATTATGTTTAAGGTACCTGATGGTTATGTCTTGGCTAAGCAGGTCGATGTAGTTGAAAAGAACTACGTCATTCAAAAAAACGATTACCTTACGCTTGAAGTTTATACCAGTAATGGTGAGCGAATTATAGATCCCGATTTAAAACTCAGCAGTAATAGTCTCAGCGCGTCCATCGAAAATGCGCAAGAGCCAACATACCTCATTAATGCTTTTGGTGCAGCGCGGTTTCCAATGGTGGGTGAAATTAAAATAGAAGGACTTTCTTTACTACAAGCGGAAGATATTTTAGCGCAAGCATACGATCGATTTTATAAGCAATCTTTTGTTCGATTAAAGTACACCAATAAACGCGTAATTGTTTTGGGATCTCCTGGAGGATTAGGTGGAGACGTGGTGCCGTTAGTGAATGAAAATATGCGATTGACTGAAATATTGGCCTTAGCAAAAGGATTAAACCAAGATTCGAAATCAAAAAATATTAGAGTATTGCGAGGCGAGCAGGCTTACCTTATTGACCTCAGCACGCTTGATGGTTTTATTAAAAACAACATGATAATGGAGCCAGGTGATATTGTTTACGTAGAGCCAGTGAGAAGACCTTTTGCTGAAAGCTTGCGCGATAACGCAGCATTGTTTAGTATTTTTACCAGCGTATCAACACTTATTATAGTGTTGCTTAGACTTTAACGAACTCTGTGTTGAACACCCAAAAGAATATTCGACTACAGTCAACGGCCTCCGAGGGAATAGACTTCAACACCCTTCGGGTCGTTATTAGAAGTAACAGAATTTGGCTTTTCCTTATTTTTATTGCGATTAATTTTTTGACATTTCTAATGATTCGGTACACTAAAAATGTTTACGAGTCGCAATCTGAATTGAAGTTGGATATTAAAAAGAATGCCACTGAGCTGGGCATTAAGAGTGTGGTTGACGATCAGAATATTAATGTTGTGGCGGGTGAGATTGAAATTATAAGGTCAAAATTATTTCTTAGCCATGTTGTCGATTCAGCAAATTTAGATGTAAGTTATTTTAGCATTGGTCGTTTATTGAATGATGAATTGTATACCAGTGGTCCCTTTGTTATAATACGCCATAGTGTTAAGAATAATCGATTTCTTAATACACCAATATATTTTGAAGAAAAAGGTAAGGTAAATTTTGCGCTTACTATTGGAGACCGCACCGAACACATTGAAGGAAAATATGATGAACTAATTTCGCTGCCAGGCTTGGAATTAATTATTCATAAAAACAACGAATTTTTAAAGGGAAATGAGATTGGTTATTTCTTTGTGTTGAATAGTCATGATGTGCTGCTAAATTATTTATCTGATCGGTTAGAAGTAGAACCCATAAACTTCAATGCAAACACCGTACGAATATCGTTTAAAGACAACAATCCTTTTAAGGCATATAGTATATTGAATAAAATTGATACGATCTATCTTCAGTATAGCAACGAGCAAAAGAATTTGGCCAATAAGCAAAAAATTGACTGGGTAACGAATGAACTCGCGCACATTGAGAAGCGCATGGAAGGCTTCGAAAATTATTTTGAAAATTTCACACTTCAAAATAAAACTAACAATCTAGATGAAGATTTAAAAAATACTGTGGCTGCAATAAATAGCATTGATTCACAACGCTTTGAAATGACACGGAAAATTAAGGACATCAATAATTTATTGGATGGGCTTAGTGAAGGTAATTTTTTCGTAAGCCTTTCACAGCAACAATCTTTACCAAGCTCCCTTATAAAAAATTTAGAAACGCTTGAGCAACTTTATCTTGATCAGGAAAAATTGAAGATGTCTTACAGTGAGGTTACGTTTGCGTTTCGCGAAAAGCAAAAAGAAATTGAAACGATTCAGCAAAAAGTTCTGGCGCAGCTAAATGAATCAAAAGCTGAGGTAATGCGAAAGTTACAAGAGTTAAACCAACGAAAGATCCTTACCGAAAATACGTTTGCAACACTGCCCGATAAAAGCACACAGTACTCAAAGAACTTGCGCTACTATAAATTATACGAACAGTTTTACCTATCGTTAATGCAATCAAAATCTGAGTTTGAAATTGCACAAGCTGGAAGCATTCCTGATTTTAAAATATTATCACCAGCGTCTATGCCGGGCAACCCGATTTTACCCGATAAGAAAATGATTGCCGGAATAGGTTTTGTTGCAAGCATGGTTGTCATTCTCTTTTTTGTTGGTGTTGTTTATTTGTTAAATAATAAGATTACCAATGTTGCTGAGCTTGAGAAAATTGAAGGCGTTTCCGTATTAGGCATTGTTCCTGCATCACGCTACGCTGTGGGTAATGGTCTTCATATTATTGACCATCCTAAGTCAATGGTAAGCGAAGCCATTCGCACACTTCGCACGAACCTTGAATTTTTCAATACAAATAAGAACCGTAAGGTAATTGCAATTTCTTCCACGGTGTCGGGTGAAGGTAAATCATTCATCGCAATGAATCTTGGTGGTGTTATCGCGTTATCGAAAAAGAAAGTAATATTACTTGATCTGGATATGCGTAAACCAAAAGTAAATTTACCTGCTTCAGTAGAGGATAAATCAAAAGGAGTAAGTACTATTTTAATTCGCAAAAATACCTGGCAGGAATGTATTACTAAAACGGAACAAGAAACCTTTGAATACATTGCATCGGGTCCACATCCGCCAAACCCATCAGAGTTGTTATTAAATGGTGAGTTTGAGAGTTTACTAAATGAACTCAAAGAAAAATACGACTACATTATTTTAGATACGCCACCGGTTGGTCTTGTTACAGATGGTATCATGGCCATGAAGCGAGCTGACCTTTCGATTTATGTATTTCGCGCCAATTATTCGAAGAAGGATTTTATGGAGAACTTGCAGCGAATTATTAACATCAATACCTTTTCAACCATCACTACGTTATTGAATGCGCTTCCGTCCACCGGAGAAAATAGTTATGGCTATGGTTATTATGAAGAACCAAAGCGCAGAAATTGGATACGGAATTTTTTTAAGAAATAATGTTCAATTGGTTAACGAAGAAAGCTATAGAATCGCCTGTCGAATCGTTACAGATCGACATTCATTCCCATCTTCTTGCGGGTATTGACGATGGTGTTCAATCGGTTGAGCAGGCTGAAGAAATTATTCGCCATTTTCAGAATCAGGGTTATACTAAGCTTATCACAACACCACACATTATTAGCGATGCCTATCGCAACACGCCAGAAATAATACGAGCGAAACTGGCTGAACTTCGTGCCCATCTCAAAACGGTAAACGTAAATGTTGAAATTGAAGCGGCCGCTGAATATTATTTAGACGATTATGTGTTTAAGTTAATTGAAGAAGATAAAGAGGTGCTGACATTTGGTAAAAAGTATCTACTTTTTGAAACCAATTTTCTAACCGAGCCATTAAACATGAAAGAGTTTATTTTTATGGCAAGTGTTAAAGGATTTAAAATTATTTTGGCGCATCCCGAACGGTATCAATATATTTATCAAAACATAAATAAAGCAAACGACCTTATAGATCGTGGTGTTCTTTTTCAAATAAACATGAACTCTATTGCAGGGCATTATGGAAAAGAAGTGGAGGCCACGGCAAAAAAATTAATTGATCGCGGATGGGTTCATTTTCTTGGAAGCGATTGCCACCATATTCAACATGCTAAATTGATTAACGAGGTGCGAACCAAAAAATATTTTCACAAAGCACTCTCATTACCACTCTTAAACAACACACTCTAATGGTAGCAGTAACCGGAGCCAATGGTCTTCTCGGAAATTTTATTATTCGAAAACTCATTGAACAAAATGAATCGGTATTGGCATTGAAACGTCATGACAGTGATATTTCAATGCTTGCAGATATTGAAGATAGAATAACCTGGTGTGATGCTGATATACTCGATCCGGTTTCACTTTATGAAGCATTCGAAAAAGCTACACATGTTATTCATACCGCGGCAATTGTTTCTTTTAATCCTCGCAAAGCGAAAGCCGTAATGGATGTGAATGTGCAAGGCACTCGCAACGTTGTAAACACATGTCTTGCTCTTGGTGTAAAGCGGCTTGTTCATATTAGTTCAGTTGCAGCGCTTGGCAGACAAAAGAATCAAACATTAATTAATGAAAAAAATAAATGGGTAAGCAGTGGGCTTAATAGTGTGTATGCAGAATCGAAGTATGCTTCTGAGCTTGAAGTATTTCGTGGACAAGAAGAAGGATTGAGTTCTGTTATTTTAAATCCATCGGCCATCCTTGGGCCTGGTAATTGGAATCGCAGCAGTGCACAACTTTTTAAATATAGTTGGCAAGAAAAACCTTTTATAACCGATGGCTTTTTAAATTATGTGGATGTTCGAGATCTTGCTTCCGTTACGTACCAACTATTGCATCATAAAATTGAGAATGAGCGATTCATTGTTAGTGGAGGAAATATTTCGTACGAAGGTTTCTTTGGTAAAACGGCCAAACAATTCAATACGAAACCGCCACATATAAAACTTGGAAAAACATTGTTAAATGTGTTGGCGCGAGTAGAAAGTTTTCGCACGAATTTTACCTCAGCCGAGCCCATTATTACTCCCGAAACAGCGCGATTTGCCGGGACAGAATTTCTCTATGAAAATAACAAAATAAAGAATCTGCTTAATATCGAATTTCAATCGATTGACAAAACCTTAGAATGGTGCTGTGATTATTACATGCGAAAAAATCAATTTAAAAAAATAGGATAAAAGGTCTTAGCTTTACGTCAGATTTGCCTATTTTGGGAAAACCTTTTAGTCTATGTCAAAAGAATATCGCAACAGGGAAGAGGGAAATGAGCTGATTAAACGATTTGAAGATCATCTACGAAAAAAGAAAACTGAATTTTACGATCTTGGTGCTTACGAGCAAATCATAGATCACTATATGATGCTGGGCAAGCATAACAAAGCCCTTAAAGCAGTCAACCAGGCGATCAGTCAATATCCTTTTTCTACCGAACTCATTACCGTAAAAGCACAAATCTTATCCAATCTTGAAGAGTTTGATCAGGCCCTTGAATTGCTGGAGCAAGCGCATGCACTTCAGCCCAATGATCCTGAAATTTATTTAACAAAGGGTTCTATTTTTTCTTTGAAAGGAGAACACGTTAGTGCCATTGAAAATTTTGAACAAGCATTAATTTTAGCAGAAGATAAGGACGAAGTGCATTATAGCATTGGCCTCGCGCACCAGTCCATGAGTGATTTTCAGTTGGCAATTGATTCCTATAAAAAGGCCATCGAGTTAAACATCAATCATGATGGCGCGCTATATGAATTAGCATATTGTCTTGATATAACGGGGCAGTTGGATAGTAGCATTGAATACTATCAAAAATTTATTGATGAAGATCCTTACTCAACCGCAGCGTGGTATAATCTCGGTATTGTGTATAATAAGTTAGAGAAATTTGCGGAGGCACTTCATGCGTATGATTATGCCGTAACCATTGATGAAACTTTTGCTTCTGCTTATTTTAATATGGGGAATACCTATATGAATTTGAGCGAGTACACAAAAGCATTGGATTCATTTCGAAAAACAATTGATATTGAAGGACCAAGCCCTGAAGTGTATTGCTGTTTAGGTGCTGCGTACGAAAGTTTGGAACAATATGAATTAGGTTTAAAATATTTTCAGAAAGCAGCAAAGTTAGATACACTGTATGACGAAGCGTGGTTTGGCGCAGGAGCATGTTTGGAAAAACAAGAGAAGTGGTTTCAGGCACTTCATTTCTATAACAAAGCATTAAAGATTAATACAGAGAATGCAGAGTATTGGAAATCGGTAGCGCATGCTGAATTTAAAATCGGTAATACGGTATCGAGTATCGATGCATACGAAGAAGCATGCAAGCTAGATCCAACGGATAAAGAGATATGGCTTAATTGGTCTTTCATTTATTTTGAACAAGGCGACTACGAGAAAGCAATTGATACGTTGTTTAATGGATTTAAAGATGTTCCTGATGACGCAGAGTTCTTTTATCGCATGACGGTATATCTTATAGAAGGTGGTCGTTTTAAGGAAGCCTTTAATTATTTGGAAAATGCATTAATTTTGGATTTTGATGGTCATGCGGCATTGTTCGATTTTTTCCCTAAGATCGAAACTCAAAAAGCTCTATTCAAAATCATCGAACAATTTAGAAAAGACAACAACGAATGAATTACGAAATTAAAAACCTACCTGAGCGTACTACAAAGCCCAGGCAATATGGTTTTACTATGATGATGGACAAAGGGCTAAGTGTGCGCGAAGCAGAAGACTTTGCAAGCAATTGTGCCGAACATACTGACATTGTAAAACTTGGATGGGCTACATCTTTTGTAACGCCACATCTAGAAGATAAACTTGCTGTTTATAAAAACGCAGGCCTGCCTGTATATTTTGGAGGCACCTTATTCGAAGCATTTGTAATTCGTGATCAATTTGACGAATACCGAAAGATATTGGATAAATATGATTTAACGTTTGCGGAAGTGTCCGATGGATCGATGGATATTGATCACGATAAAAAATGTGAATACATCAGACAGCTTTCAGAACAAGTAACGGTACTTTCTGAAGTGGGCTCTAAGGATGCAGAGAAGATAATTCCTCCCTATCAATGGATTGATTTAATGCAGAAAGAACTTGACGCGGGCGCATGGAAGGTAATAGGTGAAGCACGCGAAAGTGGTAACGTAGGATTGTTCAGATCTACTGGAGAAGTGCGTTCAGGACTTGTTCAAGAAATTTTAACGAAGATTCCATTCGAAAAAATTATTTGGGAAGCTCCTCAAAAAGCGCAACAAGTTTGGTTTGTAAAATTACTTGGCGCAAACGTAAACTTAGGAAATATTGCTCCCGAAGAAGTAATTCCATTAGAGACCATACGCTTAGGTTTACGAGGCGATACATTTTTACATTTTCTTGGTATTGAGAAAAAGAGGACCAATACTGCTCCGCCATTTGAGATTGATTAAACTACATTCATTTTGAGAAATTTAAAAGACTATATACTGCTGTATATAAAAGGAATTACAATGGGTGCAGCAGATGTTGTTCCGGGCGTGTCTGGTGGTACCGTTGCATTTATTACTGGCATTTATGATGAACTGTTGCATTCAATTAAATCAGTTGATGTAGAAGCGTTGCAGTTGCTTGTTAAGTTTGAGATTGCTGCTTTCTGGAAAAAAGTAAATGGAAATTTTTTAGCCGTTTTGTTCGCAGGCATTGCTACCAGTATTGTTTCTCTTGTGAAATTGATGACCTACCTATTAAAAACACATCCCATTTTTATATGGTCGTTTTTCTTTGGTTTGATTTTAATTTCAGCACCACTTGTTTTACGTGAAGTTAAAAAATGGAATGCTGCGACTTTTATATCGTTGTTCATAGGTATTTCTGTGGCGTACGCCATAACCGTATTGTCGCCCGCAAATTCACCAGAAACATTGTGGTTTGTTTTTTTAGCGGGGGCACTCGCCATTTGCGCAATGATACTTCCTGGCATTTCAGGCGCCTTTATATTATTGCTTATCGGTAAGTATCAGTTTATTACGGGCGCGCTTAGCGATCTTAACATACCCGTTATTCTCGTTTTTATGGCGGGCTGCTTAGTAGGCATTATTTCTTTCTCTAGATTTTTAACGTGGATATTGGATCATTATCATAGCGCTACAATAGCCTTGCTGGCAGGTTTTATGTTGGGCTCATTAAATAAGGTTTGGCCCTGGAGATTAGTGTTGGAGTACGTGACGAATAGTAAAGGAGAGCAAGTGCCGGTATTTGACAAAAGCATTTTGCCGTGGGAATACTTGGCTATAACAGGAAAGAACCCGCAGATTTTTCAAGCGATATTAATGATGGCGCTTGGTGTTTTTATCGTGATCGTATTGGAGAAAATTGCAACAAGACTTAAAACAAAAATCTGAACATGGAAAAAGTATTTGGACTAATTGGTGCATCCGTTAGTCATTCATTCTCGAAGGCATATTTTGATGAAAAATTTTTTCGCGAAGGCCTTCGTGATTATCACTACGAATTATTTCCGCTCAATAGCATCAGCGATATTGAATCTTTGTTGAAAGAAACAAAAGGACTTACAGGATTAAACGTTACCATTCCATACAAAGAACAAGTATTTAAATATTTGGACGAGGTGGATGGTTTTGCGAAGAGAATTGGCGCAGTTAACGTAATTAAAATCAAAGACGGAAAGCTTCAAGGGTATAACACAGATTCTGATGCATTTTTTGAAACCATTGAAAAATGGCTACCGGAAAATAATACATTGAGTGCTTTAATTTTAGGGACGGGCGGATCTTCGAAGGCAGTTCAGGAAGCGTTAAAAAAATTGGATATTAATTTCAAGATTGTATCGCGTGAAGCAAGTAAAGGTAATTTGACCTATGCTGATTTAGACAAAGATGCATCACATCTAAAAAACAATTTACTTGTTATCAACACTACCCCACTGGGTATGAGTCCGAATACAGAAACAATGCCGCACATTGATTTCGAACATATTGGTGCTGATCATTATGTGTATGATTTAATTTACAATCCTGCGCGCACCATGTTTTTGCAAAAGGCAGAAATGAGTGGCGCTAAAATTAAGAACGGCCTTGAGATGCTTCACATCCAGGCGGAGAAGTCGTGGAAGATTTGGAACAACTAGTCGTTAATGGTTAAAAGTTAATCGTTGATTATATAGTAACAAAAGCGCCTCTGAAGAATCAGGGGCGGTTTTGTTTTACAGGTTTTCGAACATTTTTAGAATTGAAACGATTAACTTTTAACGAATAACCATTAACAAACAACAGATAACAATTAACTTCCCCCAATGGATTTCAAACTCACAAGCGAATATCAGCCAACCGGAGATCAGCCTAAGGCTATTGAACAACTCGTTCACGGCATTAATGCAAATGAGCCGCATCAAACTTTGTTGGGTGTTACGGGTTCTGGTAAAACATTTACCATGGCGAATGTTATTGCAAGCACAGGCAAGCCCACGTTAATTTTAAGTCACAATAAAACGTTGGCGGCTCAATTGTATGGAGAGTTTAAACAATTTTTTCCAGAGAATGCAGTGGAGTATTTTATTTCGTACTACGATTACTATCAGCCCGAAGCATTTATTCCGTCATCAAATGTTTATATCGAAAAAGATCTTTCTATAAACGAAGAGATTGAAAAACTTCGATTGAGTGCTACCTCTTCACTATTGACTGGCCGAAGAGATATTATTGTGGTAGCATCGGTCTCTTGCATTTATGGTATAGGTAATCCGGATGAGTTTGGTAAGAATGTAATTAAGCTAAAAGTAGGAGAGACCATCGCCCGAAATAAATTATTGTTTGGGTTAGTTGATATTTTATACAACCGGACTGAAGTTGAGTTTAAGCGAAGTACGTTTCGAGTAAAGGGCGATACCGTAGATGTTTTCCTTTCGTATGCTGATTATGCTGTGCGTATTTATTTTTGGGGCGATGAGATAGAATCCATTCAACGCATTGAACCGATTAGCGGAAAGAAAATTTCGGATGAAACGGTTGTAACAATTTTCCCGGCCAATCTTTTTGTTACTGCTAAAGATTCGTTGTATCAGGCAATGAAAGAAATTCAAGATGACATGGTTGCGCAAGTCGATATGTTTGAATCAGAACTTCGCCACATAGAAGCCAAGCGATTGAAAGACCGAACGGAGTTTGATTTGGAAATGATGCGTGAGCTTGGTTATTGTTCGGGCATCGAAAATTATTCGCGTTATTTCGACAGACGAGCCCCGGGGGCACGTCCATTCTGTTTGCTTGATTATTTTCCCGATGATTATTTGTTGGTAATCGATGAGAGCCACGTAACCGTTCCGCAAGTTCGTGCCATGTGGGGCGGTGATCGATCGCGCAAAGCAAACTTAGTAGATTATGGTTTTCGTCTACCCTCAGCGTTAGACAATAGGCCACTTACTTTTAATGAGTTTGAAACGTTAATGAACCAGGTTGTGTATGTAAGCGCAACGCCAGCCGAATATGAATTGCGCAGATCTGAAGGAATTGTGGTGGAACAGGTAATTCGGCCCACCGGACTTCTTGATCCCGAAATTGACGTGCGGCCGAGTAGAAATCAGATAGATGATTTATTGGAAGAGATTGATGAGCGTGTAAGAAAAAAGGAACGTGTGCTCGTTACCACGCTTACAAAACGCATGGCGGAAGAACTTACAAAGTATATGGATCGCGCAGGCGTGAAGTGTCGCTACATTCACTCTGAAGTGAAGACGCTAGACCGCGTTGAGATTTTACGTGAACTTCGAATGGGAGTGTATGATGTATTGGTGGGTGTTAATTTATTGCGCGACGGACTTGACTTGCCAGAAGTTTCGCTTGTGGCAATTCTCGATGCAGATAAAGAAGGATTTTTACGCAATCAACGTTCGCTCATTCAAACCATTGGCCGTGCTGCGCGAAATGAAAATGGAAGAGTGATTATGTATGCTGATAAAATTACAGACTCCATGCAGCAGGCAATTGAGGAAACTACTCGGAGACGGCAAAAGCAAATTGATTATAATTTGGCGAATGGTATTACTCCAAAGACAATTATAAAGTCGATGGACATGATATTAAAACAAACAAAAGTTGCAGACTCAAAAAAGTCGTTACGGAATTATTATGTTGAAAATGAAGAAGCATCGTTGGCCGCTGATCCGGTTGTTGCTTACCTAAGTAAAGATGAGTTGATGAAGATGGCGGATCGAACACGCAAAGCGATGGAGAAAGCAGCAAAGGAATTGGAGTTTATGGAAGCTGCAAAATTGCGTGATGAGTTCATGGCCATTCAGAAACTTATTGACGAAAAAAAATAAAAAAGCTGACGAACAAGTACTTAATTTTATTAAGGAATAAATACTAAGGAATAAATACTAAGGAATAAATACTAAGGAATAAATACTAAGGACTATATACAAAATACCTTTCTCCACTCATGTTAAGATACCGTTTGTTTTTTCTGCTGTTTATTTTCTCTTCAACTTTCTCATTCGCACAAATAGCAAAAGATTTTTTAGTAGGCGGTAGTTTCGATGTTATTAAAACCGACAATGATGGTTTTGTTAGAAAAGCGCAGGTTGGTATAGAAGGTAATTATTTTTTTACAAGGAACTTTACCGCTTCCGCGGGATTCGATTTTTGGACACGCGATCATGTGAGCCTTGTGCTGGGAGCAAGATGGTATCCTATTGAGAATGTTTTTGTTCGTGCGCGTGGATTGATTGGTGAAAATGATGTATCGATAGGGGGTGGGTGGTCTAAACCCATCAATGAGAATTTACATTTTGAAGCAATGGGTGACTTTTATTTTAAAGTTGATTTTGCCATTCGTGTTGGAGTTGTGTACGTCATGCGAATGAAGCAGCAATGAAATACAATTGTTGATTTTTGATTTGAGATTTCTGTTCTAGATTCTAAATTCAATATTCTAAATTCTTCTATGAGAAGTGCCGCTGTTGATAACTTTTTGTTTGATAAACCAGAACATATTCGAATAACATTCGAAGTGCTGCGCGATATTATTTTCGATACCGTGAAAGACGTTGAAGAAAGTGTAAAATGGAGTTATCCATTTTATTCGAAGAATGGGCTGCTGTGTTACCTTGCCTTCAACAAAAAAGAGAAGAAGGTAGCGTTGGGATTTATAGAAGGTTGTGCGATGGAGGATAAGTATCATGTGTTGAACCACGACACAATGAACATCAAGAAGCTCTTCATTGATGATGTTGATGCCATTGATATAAAGATGATTCAATACTTTTTAAAGCAAGGTATGGCGATCAATCAAACCAAGACTAAGAATTTTGTTGCGCTTCACAAGAAAGGGAAGTAGCGCTGTTAAACATACTTTTTAAATCCATACGGACAGTGCCTGCATCCGCTTTTACAGCAGGATTCACGAAGCAGGTGGTAGCGTTCGGTGAAAACATAAAATCCGTTTTCTATATAATAATGAACATTCTCTATTTGTTCATCGGGTTTTGGAAACGACTTACCTTCTAGTGAAGATACCTTGCTTTCTATTTCGGTTAAACAGTTCGCACAGAGACATCCAAAATACGTATTACTCAGAAATTTCTTAGTGGCCTCGCTTAACGGAATTTCAGAACATTGACATTTACCTATATCGCCCACCTTACATTCAAAATGTGAAGCACATCGTTTACAAACAAGAATTTCATGTTTGATTGTATTGTCTTTAAATATGTTAAATGATTTGCTCAAGCTAATGTCGTTTCAATAAACCAATAATTTTCAATTTTGGATGCAGCGCCAAAGTTAATAGCAATTCGATTTTTAAATGGAGGAGCATTTACTACAAGGGTGTGATATTCTCCATTTTCACCGCACGCATCAACTTCTATTTCTTCTAGTTCAGCAATTAACTCTTTATCGATTCTTCTACCCAAGAATTTTTCACCCATCGTTTCATTGCACGAAACAATGTGGGTTTCAATTCCGACATTCAACATTTCATGGACGAGTTGTTTTCTGTTTTGTTTCCATAGTGGGAGAATCGCCTCGATACCAGCAATGCCACACACCTTTTCTTCCCAATCCCGATGCGCCTGAAGATCAATATCTCCAAAGACAGCCGCAGTAACAAGGTAATTTGATTTCAGTTCTTTAAGCGTTTCTATAAAGACTTCTTCATATGATTCCCAACTTGCTGGTTTCGTTACAATAGGTAGATCGATCATGCTGGCTTGTTTTTCTAAAATAGCTTTTGATATAGCATGACTTCTACTTACCATATTGTTCTCGTTCATCATATTGAGCAAGACCATTGGCGAGTGCCCTTGCTCGTATGCTTTCATCAATGCAAAGCAACTATCTTTTCCACCACTCCAACTGGTAACGAAATAACTCATGTTTTAAAAGTTGGCATTAGGTAGTGAGCAGGCGGCAGCGCTCTGTAGGGTAATAATTTTTTGACCCTTTGCATGATGAGTGCTATTTTGTATTTGCAAATCATAAATATGATCTATACTTTTATAATCTAATTTATTATCCATGATTACCTTCACCAGTTCGCTTCCTGATCACCTGATGCAGCAGCTTTCCGATAAGGCTAAGTCGCTCTCCATTCCAAAAAACAAGATAATTGAACGCGCCCTGGCTCTTTATCTCGAACATCTTGAAAAAGCAGAATATGTAAAATCGTATAAGCTCGCCTCAAAAGATGCTGATATTTTGAGCCTTGCAGAAGAAGGTCTTGCCGATTACCTGAAGCAATTGGAAAAATGAAGCAAGGCGAAATTTGGTTTGCTAACCTCAATCCTTCGAAGGGCAGTGAGCAAGCAGGACTAAGACCTGTAGTGATCCTTAGCGGAAACGTATTGAACGAACACCTTAACATTTTAATCGTTGCTCCCCTTACCACCAAAATTAAAAGGTATAAGGGCAATCCGATACTTAAGCCATCTAAAGTGAACGGCTTGAAAAGTGAATCCGAACTTTTAATTTTCCACATACGATCTGTATCAAAAGAGAGACTTATCAGTAAACAAGGAAACATTGAAACAGTTGAATTGACGAGCGCCTTCAAAACACTGAATGATATTTTGAAATATTGATTTGAAATTTGATATCGCTATTCGAATTGTTTTTTTGTGATTCATAATTTCATGATTTTATCTTCAACGTTCAATACCTTAGCCTTTAAGCGAGGCGGAAGTGCAAACAACTCAGGGTTAAACAATGCTGCCAATATTTCTATTCCATCCACCAATGTTGAAGCAGAGGGTTGAGTAAATAATTCGAAGTCAACAATAAAAACATTTTCGTTTTTTACTGCTTGAAGCGAAGCCCATTCTGTTTTGGAACTGAGGAGATGTAATTCTTCTTTGCTCCGCTCTGGGTGAAATCCGCACGGTGCAATCACCAATACTTCAGGATCGTACTTAACTACTTTACTCCATTGCGTTACAATACTATCACCTTTTGGATTTGATAACATATCAACACCACCTGCCATTGCAATTTGATCGGGTATCCAATGACCACAATTGTAGATGGGTTCAATCCATTCCATTAACATAACGCGTTTTGGTTTTGCCTTTGCTTTTCGAAGTGTATCGATGATCGAGTCAATACGTGCTTGAAGATTTGCCAGATAGGTATATGCTTTCTCTTCTTCGCCTAAAGCAGAAGCAATGGTAATGGCAGTTGCAAACACATCATCAAGACCAGAAGGAGTAAGTGCTACCAACTCGGGTTGTTTACTTAGTTTCGCGACAGCCGCAGAGGTACACGCTGTATCAATCTGGCAAACTTCACAAACATCTTGTGTAAAGATTATATCAGGTTGAATCGCTTGAAGTAAATCATCATCTACATAATATAAACTTTTGCCTTGTGCTTTGCTCGCGCTGAAAATGGTATCGATCTCTGTGCTGGTGTAGGTATTACCTTCCAGAAAATAACGAACGACTTTGTGTTTTTCATTCAACGCTTCCTGCGGACATTCGAATGTGATACCGTGCAGAAGATGTTGGAGATTCATATCGTAAATCATTTTAGTAGCAGCGGGAAGGAAGGAGCAAGCTTTCATAAAAAGATATGATTTAGGATTGTTGATTTGTGATTATTGATTTGTGATTTAAGTTTAGAGTAGGCAATCCTGAAGAGGGTTCAGGATTGCCGGGTGCCCACCACTTACTCACTCAGATGCAGTTTAAGAATTGGGAACTTCAATTGCATTAACTCGAAACTTCCAAACAGAATGGTGCCGAATACCAAGTTGCCCATCAATACCTTTTGCAGATAAGGTAATGCAAGATAGTAACACATCATCAGTCCATGCCAATCACGAGTGAAAGGTTGGCCGGTTGTAATATCGGTTCCGCCTCCAAGCCACACTCCCATATCGGATACAAGCCAATGAACGAGTGCCGCAGCCACTGCGGAGAGAACAACACTTTTGACGGATACTTTTTTAATGTATTGTCCGATGAGTACCATCAATGCAAAACTTCCATATACCCAAACGAAACCATCGTAGAAAAATACCCACTCATTAAAAATCATGAAGCGGTTGATGATAATATCGGTAAGCCATAAGGTAAGCAAAGGCATCACGTAGGCTTTCCATTTGTCCTGATAATAACATCCACCAAACAATGCCATTGCACCAAGCGGAGTAATGTTGAAAAATGCAGGAAGTAATCCACCAGAATTGGCAAGCCTGAACATACCCGCTGCCAAAATAAAAGCAGCTAATATAAATGGACGGGGATTAATTTGTTTTTTCATTTTTCTATGATTTTGTTAATCATTTGAAATAGCATCCATTGGGCCCGATACCAACAGTGAAATTATTTTTGAAAGCACCTGTAGCATTATACACATCGATGCTTCCTGCCGAAACAAAATTTCCAGCATTGCAACCAATGATGTCGCCATTGAATGGATCTACGGAAAGACCATAGTAGTCTTTGTCTTTAAAGGGAGTAGCAGGGAGAGTGGTTGCTGAAGTACTCATGGTGTAGACCGCACCATTATACGTATAATACAATTGCGTTCCTTCAGGAGAAATACTTAAGTTGTTAGGGTAGCTGTACGTAAAAATATCAGTAGGAAAAGGAAGACGAAATTCTTCGGTATTATCAGATTTTATTTTGCTTAAAGAACCAGTTGTACTTTTGTCTTCGTCAATAGCAGTAAAATCATCATTGTATTCCAATGCTCCGCCTGATGTCACCCAAATATTTCCATCTTTATCTTGCTGGAATCCATTAGGATTATAACCTGTTGTGATTGAGTTTACAACTTCATCTGTGGTGATGTCGATTATTTTAATTGTGTTATCTTTTCCATAACCGCCAGCGTTCGCAACATAAACAAGGTTACCAACTTTTAACATACGATTAGCACCTTGTCCTGTCGGAATGGTTTTAGTGATTTTATTTGTCGTAAGATCAAGTACTTTCACTGATCCGGTTAGACCATCTTCGCCCCAATCGGAAACATAGGCCTTGGTTGTCGATATGGCTACAAAATACCGAGGACTAGGAATTCCTTCAGAGATTGTAGTAATCAATGAATAATTATCAGCATCTATCACTGAAATTTTACTGCTGCCTTGAACGACAATATATCCTTTACCTTCAAAAACTGTCATTGATTGAGCTTGTATGCCAAGTGGTTCTCCGTTTTTAATTACAAAAAGATCGTTTGTCATTTCTCCAGATTCGCGATCATAAAATGAAATGGACGTATTGCTTCCTTCATTTACAACAAAATAACCAGATGCTCCAGGTTTGAGTACAACTTGTGGATCATCACTACACGATTGAATGAAAATCATAGTAGCCATCGCAACTAGTGTAGCTAACTTTTTTAGGCAATTAAATTTGAACTTCATAATGAATTGGGTTTGTTAAAATTGATTGTTATTCCTGCTTTAAAATTTATTCCGGGCATCGGATAGCCTTGTCTGGATTGATAGTGTGAATTGAAGATGTTGTTTACTTCTCCATTGAAAGTTATATGCACGATTGTAAAGGGTAGTGCTTTGCTTATGGATACATTGGAGACATCAAATCCTTTTAGCGCATTAAATATATTGTTGTCGTTGTCGGTGTATTGTTTGCCCGAGAAACTGTTAACGATGTTAGCGTAAAACCCTTTCCAGATTACACGTAACGTGGCACTTCCTTCATGAAGAGGAGTGAGCATTAATTGTTTACCAAGTTCATTTGGATTTCCTTTTTCATAAAGTTTTTCGGTAGTGGCTTGAGTAAAACTGTATCGAATCATTGTCTCAACACGGACATCGCCAAAGTTTTTATGTGCGGATGCTTGAGACTCTACACCACGCGACCAAACCTTTTTAATATTTTTTGGAGACCAAACTTGCGATGTTACTGGACTCCATTGAATCCAATCGTCAACATCATTGCTGAATAGTGCAGTTGAGAAAGAAAGTGATTGTGTATCATTTACATTCGAACGTTTAAACTGTAGGCCTACCTCTCCTCCAGTAGAGAGTTCGGCTTTCAGATCTGGATTGCCCAGGCCACCGGCTCCTTTCCAATATAGATCATTGAATGTTGGAATGCGATAGTTACGTGATGCGTTAACATAAACTTGTAAACCTTTTACTAGCCATACTTTAGTAGTGACAGAAGGTGCGATTGGAGTTGCTTGCCCATTAACAAATTCTTCGCGTGCTGTTATGGAAAATTCCAATCGCGATTTCGGTTTCCATTTAAAGGCGCTGAATAGAGCAAGTCTATTTCGAGTTGGATCATCAGAACCGAAAGCATCAGCCTTACCTTTCTCCCAAGTATAATTGATACCGGTTGATAGATTAATTTTCTCCTTAAAACTAAAATTACCTTCCAGGTTGTTAATGAAGGTATCAAAGGTGCTGAATGAAACTAAGCTGATAAGGGGATCACGATAATCAAGATCGTGTTTGATAAATGCACCTTGATAGCTGAGATCAAATTTTTCGTTTGTGTAATTCCATCCGGCCAACGCTCTCCAGAAAGTATTTTTCTCAACGGCTTCAGCTTTTTGTCCTGCGTAAATTGAGTTTGGAACTTCGTATGTATTGTCTTGCCACCAAAGCTTAAAAGTGAGTACATTATTTTTTGTGGGCTGCCAATAATTCTGTTGAAGAATACCGTGTTGATGAATGGCATTGTGATGTCTTCGTTCAGTTGTTCGTGTTGAAGTTTTGGTGCTGAGGTATTTAAAATCGTTATCGGATTGATTGATAAAAAATTTGGTTGAAGAAATAAATTTCTTGCCACTCCAACTTACACCAAGGTCTTGATAGTAACTTCCAAAAGATCCACCATTTACAAAAGTCTTTATTGTGAGGCCATCATTGAAGCGTGCCTTATTGTTAAGAAGAATGGTACCACCGATTGAGCCGTTACCATAAACACTTGTGGCACCTCCTGTTTGAATGGAGGCATCGTCTATAAAGCCAACGGGCACAAGCGATAAATCCAATTGGCCGTTGAGAGGGCTTAATAAATTAATTCCATTCCACAATACGCTTGTATGACTACTACCAGTACCTCGAAACGAAGCACTTGCTAATCCCCCAGGTCCATATCCACGCACGTGTCCGTATCCATATTTGCGTAACATGTCTGCCAGACTTCCGGATGAAGCCAGCGCGCGCGTCATGCTATCTACATGAAGCGTGTATTTGCTAATTACGTAATTGCCTAAACGGCTTTGTTCTACAATCACTTCGTGTAGCACGGTTGCAGAATCTGCATTCTGTTGTGCATTAACTAAAAGTGATGTGCAAACAAAAAGGCCGATCCCGCATAGGCGAAATACCAGTGTGCTCAACATCTAAAAATTTTAAAAGAATAACATCAAATTGCCTTTACCTTTTTCCCGAGGTGGTAGCAGAACAAATTGTGTTGGCAGGTCTCCTGACTTGTGTTGGTTTGTCGGTCTTCCCATAGCGCGCATTGCGCCACAGTGACTAAAGATGAGTACAAACATTTTATGAACACTTACAGTAGCGGGAACTGTTCCGGATTTACACCGAATTCCCTTTTAATCCCGACACGTGTCGAGAACCAATACTGGTGCAATGATAAATATTTTTTTTGATAACCTGTATATCATTGAAATCAAACAAGGCTAAAACATTTTGTCTGAACGATGATCGTTAGTATTTCGATCAGGGCTAAAGCCCAATGAAATAGGCTTCTTATAACCATGGGCTTAGGCACGTGGTTATTGTTTATTGAGCTCAGTATTTATAACACAAAAAAAATCCCACCTGAATCAGATGGGATTTTATATTTATGATTTTCCAGTGAAGACTACCAACGCTTTTTCTTTGCATCGCCACCGCTACTGTATCCGCCACCACCGCTTGTGCGGGGACGTTTCGTGTATCCACTTCCACCACCATCTCTGCTACCTCTTGAAGAAGATGACGATGATGAGCCACTGCGTTTGTAATCGCGACCAGACGATTCTCCTCGTGACTCGCCTCTAGAGCTGCTGCCATGCGATCTTCCTTCTGTAACTTCAACACGTACTTGGCGGCCTTTATACTCTACACCTTTAAAGCCATTGAAGATAGCTTCTGCTTGATCTTTATCTACTTCAAAGAATGAGAACGCACCTTTCAATTCTACTTTACCAATGCAACGCCTATCAACACGACACGATTCTTGTATGAACTGAAGCATTTCAGGAACTTCCAATCCATCCATCTTACCTAAGTTGATGAAGAATCGATTGCCACTTGAATAGCTGTCGTTTGAACTATCGCGTTTTCCGGCTCCATCAACATTAAGATCAGGAGCATTGCGATAATAATCTAAAAAGCGATTGAACTCAATTGAAGCGAAGCGCTTGATCAATTCTGATTTTGTAAGATCTTTTAATTCAGCTTCAACCGCTGGAAGAAATTCTGCAATCTCATCATCGTTCACTTTTACTTCGTGCACCTTATGCATTAACGCCAGTAATTGTTTTTGACAAACTTCTGGTCCGGTTGGAATCGTTAATTTTTTGAAGGTAGTCTTTATCGATTTTTCTAATTGCTTTATTCTTCCAAGTTCTCGTCTTGAAATCATAGCGATTGAAATACCTTTCTTACCTGCACGTGCAGTACGGCCACTTCTATGCGTATAGAATTCTAATTCATCTGGAATGTTCAAATGAATAACGTGGGTAATACTATCCACATCAATACCACGAGCAGCAACATCTGTAGCTACTAATATTTGAAGGCCGCGTTGACGGAATTTATTCATTACGCGATCGCGCTGCTGTTGTGTAAGATCACCATGCAGTGCATCGGCACTATAACCATCCTTCATCAACATTTCAGCAACGCGTTGTGTGTCGATACGCGTGCGACAGAATATCAATCCAAAAATATCAGGATTAAAATCGAGGATTCTTTTTAGTGCAAGATATTTGTCTTTGTCCTGAATGATAACATAGGTATGTTCGATGTTAACGTTACCTGTATTTTGTTCGCCTACCTGAAGTTCGAATGGATCTTCCATGTAGTTTTTCATAATGGCACGTACTTCACGTGGCATAGTAGCAGAGAACAACCAAGTATTTTTTGTATCGGGTGTAAACGAAAGAATTTTGTCGATGTCTTCCTTAAAACCCATGTTCAGCATTTCGTCAGCCTCATCTAACACCACATATTTAATGGTGCTTAGGTTGATGGCTTTACGATCAATCAAGTCGATCAATCTGCCAGGAGTGGCAACAATAATTTGTGCGCCCTTTTTAATTTTTCTGATTTGATCGGTAATACTTGCGCCACCATAAACGGCCGCAATGTTAAAGTGCCTTAGCTTTTCAGAAAACTTCTCGAGGTCGTTGGCAATTTGAACCCCAAGTTCGCGCGTAGGCGCGAGGATAAGGGCTTGTGTATCGCGACTGGAGTCGTCTACTAAATCTAAAAGTGGCAAACCGAAGGCAGCCGTTTTACCGGTTCCGGTTTGAGCAAGGCCAACAAAGTCACGGTTACCGGACAATAAAACAGGGATGGCTTTCTCCTGTATGGGCGTGGGTGTTTCGAAGCCGATTTTTAGAATCGACTCTGTAAGGCCTTTGGACAGACCTAATGATTCAAAAGATTTCATTAATTAGTATTATGTAAGCCGCAAAGGTACAGTTAATTACTGAGAAAAAAGGACGCCACGGTAACAACCATACGCCAAACGTATTTTCTTTATGCTCGCAAAACTTTGTGGGGCAGTAATTAACGTTTGCGGAATAAAGGGGAGGTTATGTTTGATGTATAAAAATTTTCAAATCTCTTTGGCGATCACACTTATTTGCAGGGCATTCGCTGCGCTATGAAGATTTTAAATGAAAGAAAAAAATCGATCTAAACAAGGATTGTAAATTTTGTGCAAAGACTCAAAATCAATTCGTTGCGCTTCGATTTTGAATTTAATCTAAACGTAAACCAGAAGGCATGAAAGATGTACACACTCTATCTTTCATGCCTTATTTTAAATTCAATTTATGTATCACGGTTAAAGTCCCTTACCTGTGGCAGCCCAATAAATTCCTCCATACAAATGATCAAGAAAAGTCTGATCAGAGAAAGTTAAAGGAATATGACCCAACGCTGTATAAAAAGATCTTCCTCCATCATATTTGTGATACCATGATATCGGATGGAAGGTACCCATACCTTTACTTTCATTATCTCCCCACTTTGCGTATGGCGCATACGTTTTTTCATCTACAGAAATTAAAAAATGCAGGTCGTTTGCCTTTGCTGCGCTGAACTCATACCATTCGTCCGTCCATAATAATTTTTTCGGGAAGCGCTCCATACCCGGGAAGTTGCTGTCCTCTACTTTTAAGTAAGCCGTTTGTTGTTGTGGATGAATCTTGAACATCATTCCCACCATCTTGGTGTACCAAACCCAATCGTATTCTGTATCAGATGCACTGTGCACACCAACAAAACCTTTACCTGCTCTAATGAATTTCTCGAAAGCTGCTTGTTGTTCTTCATTCAAAATATTACCTGTTGTGTTTAGAAATATTACAACACTGTATTTTTCTAATTCCTTATCATTAAACACAGAAGCATTCTCTTGCCAATCGATCGTAAAGTTATTCCGATTTGCCAGTATACGCATAGCCGTTACACCTTCTTGAATAGATTCGTGATGAAACCCATCTGTTTTAGTGAACAACAACGCTTTAAACTGTTGCGCAAATGAAACTGAGCTTGTAAACAGCAGTATGAAAATTGAAATGGTACGAAAGAAATTTTTCATTGTAGATAGTTCGTTTGTTCTAAAAATAAAAATATATGATTACTGAATATATATGTTTGAGCGTTCAGCTCGTGTTAGTCTTTATCGTTTCTGTTGCTCTGAATTATACTGTCTACCAGTTGCGGTAATACGTCTAACTTCAGCGCGATTTTTTTACAAAGT
Organism: Cytophagales bacterium; assembly: GCA_038241205.1. Lineage (GTDB taxonomy): Bacteria > Bacteroidota > Bacteroidia > Cytophagales > Cyclobacteriaceae > Chryseolinea. Next base: position 1,463 of record JBBRFY010000020.1, on the reverse strand, counting down.
GATACCTCTTCAGGATCAATTTCGTGATCAATGGACATGACCAATACTAAATCTTCAATTTGTTGTACGCGCTCTTCGTGTGTATTGGGAATTACAAAACGAATCGTTTCCGGATTTTCTTTTATCGCAGCAATTTCTTCTTGCCCCATTCCTAAGCGCGATCCAAGGTAGAGTAGCAATTCCCATTCATCATCTGCTAAATGTCCATCAGCCAGCGCGATAGATATTAAATTTTTTAAATGACTTCGTTTTAAATTTTCTTTATCTGGGCCGAAAATACGTGAAAGAATATCCATGAACTGGCTGTTAATTTTATACGGTAAGATCGGAACAAATACTGAAATCACGCTACGGTATTGAAAGAAGTTTGTAAAGTTTTATAAATACCTCCTTCATAACCAGGCGCTGAAATTTCCGTTGTATGCACTATTTTGCAATTCAAAACTTTACCCTATCTATATTATGTTACCAACGCAAGAAAGCAAAGGCCGCATTGAAGTGATTGACGTTCTTCGAGGCATTACGCTTTTGGGAATTATTCTTGTTCACTTTTCAGAGCAATATTATGCCGGTCCACCACCGAAAGTTCACGAAAATTTTGGCGCCCATAATCTGGCGGATAATATTGTGTTAGGTTTTATAGGTATTTTTATTTCAGGGAAATTCTATATGATATTTTCGTTCTTATTTGGCCTGAGTTTTTTTATTCAGCTCGATAAGAGTGATGGCTCGGGTTCTTTCTTGCTTCGGTTCGCTTGGCGGTTGGTCGTTTTATTTTGTATTGGTTATATGCATCATTTGCATTACCGTGGCGACATCCTCACTATTTACGCATTGCTCGGTTTTGGTTTGCTGGTCACTTTTAAATTACCCAATAAAGCACTCCTCATACTCTCTCTGCTTTTGGTTTTTAATTTACCTTCTGTGATGGTGCGTGCCGTAGATGCTTTCTCGGTCACTTCCCAATCCCCCTCATTTTTCGATGCGGATCAAGATCAATTAGAACAATATTATAATACGCTAAAATCAGGTTCTTATTTTGATATACTGCGCGCCAATATTCCTGAATTGAAAACGAAATTTGATTTTCAATTCATCTCAGGTCGCATTTATATAACGATGGGATTGTTTCTTCTCGGTCTATATGCTGGTAGGAAGACCGTATTTGGCAACCCACCTTTTTTCAAAAGACTAATGCGGTATGGGCTTTTGACTTTACTTGGATGTATTGTTTTTGCTGGACTCTTTGTAGGCGTAATTTTTCTGATGAAGGTGGAACTGACGCAGTCCATACAATTTTTAGTAGGTGGTTTTCTATATGATATTTTCAACGCAGCGTTGGCTTCCATTTATGTTGGGCTTATTGTAACGCTCTTTCAAAAAGAGAAGTGGAAGAAAAGATTGATGCATTTTTATGACGTTGGTCGGATGGGTTTAACTACCTATCTGATGCAAGCTGTAAT
>JBBRFY010000019.1:0-29724 GCA_038241205.1 Cytophagales bacterium | reverse complement strand
TACACTGTAACCTTTGTTTGTCGTTCCGCTAGCAGGATCAATTACTGCTGTACTCACGTTGCGGGCAATGTAATTGCCTTTAATTACGGCCGCTGTATTTGCCCCCCCTTTACTATCCGTAAATCTGAAAGCAAAATTCGCAGTAGTACCTGCACCCACAATTACAGAATTCCAAATTTGCAACGCTGTGTTTCTACGGATATGACCACCGTTCTGGTAATTTGCACTTACAGCACCATTTGAAAGAGCTCCGCTACTCAACTTCGCGTAAACGAATGGGCCAAAGGCTGTTATGTTAGCAAACTTAGCAGATGTTAGAGGAACATTTGCTGAGCCTGCACCATCATTATCAGATTCAAAAATATTAGAACCTGATTTATCAGCGATGTTAGGGTCACGGAACGAAGCTCCAAATTGAACCGAACCAGAGAAACCAAAGTCAGTATCAAAATCATCATCCCATCCTTTGAACGCTATCAAATGTGTAAGTTTTACTTTTCCACCAAACCACTCATAAGAGTCGTCCCCAGAATAAGAAACTTGTACGTGATTGACCGTTGTACCGCTTCCAACACTACCAAATGTAATACCATTCAGTTCGTTATCGGTAGATAGTGCAATACCTGCAAATTCAACACGTACATAAGTAAGCGTACCAGAATTATCATCATCTGCTGTTCCTCCATATTGTCCAGCAGTGCCTGCTGTTATACCTTCAATATTAACATTTGGGCCTTGGTTGTTAGTCGCTTTACCAAGCAATACCAATCCTCCCCAATCACCATAATTTCTGAAACCTGCAGGCGCACTTGAAGTAAATACAATCGGTGCTGCCGCTGTACCTGCTGCAATTATCTGAGAACCCCTTTCAATGATAAGTGCTCCTTTTGAAACTTTATCACCAAAAATAACCGTACCTGCTTCAATCGTAAGTTTGGCATTGTTGTTCACAAAAATATTACCCTTCAACAAATACTGTTTCTCCTTTGTCCATGAAGCATCTGCAGTGATATTTGCAGTGATAACTTCAACAGGCTGAATTGATTTGGTTTCTTCAGCAGTTCTATCCAACACATCTGAAACTTCAAACGTAACCGAATTGCTAGAACCAGTATATACATACTCATATATATCAGATGTCTCTGTTGGTGCATACGATTTTACATCATCACCAATAACAAGTTCTTTAAGACCTGCAGGGGCTGTAACGGCAACCAAGAATGTAATCTCTCCTGGGTTTGCTGAAAGCACTTCAACCGATATTGTTGGTTCAGCATAAACTGGATCAGCCGGATCATCGCAAGATGTTAACGTAAACATTGAGAATGAAACAGCGAACACTGCTGTCATTGCTAAAATTCTTTTCAATTTTTTCATGATTAAAGATTTGTTTGAACTCTTATTTTCTGCCGTAAAAGTATTGTGACGAGATTAAGATATGGTTAAGGGAGTATTAGCATTATGTTTAATATTCCCTTAAAACAACTTTTAAAACAATGTTTTAAGAATCAAAATCGATCTTAACCGAATGGTATTTAACAATTAGTTAACACGGTAGGTAACTCCAAATGTGATGTATTGTCCAGGGCGATAGCTGAGGATAGCATCATCAAAATCGGTGATTTTTCTATCGCTATTTGAGTCCTGAATTAATCTGTATTTCTGATTTAAAATATCCTGAATTCCCACCTTCGCATTGAAGCGCGGACCAAAATCTTTTGAAATGGTAAGATCGATTTGGTTGCGCGGCATTTCATATTGTGTAGGATTCAATGCTACACCAGACTGTTGGTTATAATCGCCAATGGCATAAATACGTTTGCCAAAAACATTATACGCTACATTTACTTGCAACCCTTTTTCTACATCGGCATAGTTAAGACCTGCATTAATAATATAAGGTGACTGACCTTGCATTGCTCTTTTTCTGTCTTGATTCGATGCACTTGCCGGAAGCGTAACATTGCTCTTTACAATGGCTGTGTTGAAAAGAAAACTCATTTTATCAATAAATCCGCTATTCGTTAATCCATCAAAAGATTTTCTAACATCAAGCTCAGCGCCAAGACTCGTGGCACTTTCTGCGTTGATATAACTGTAGATGATATTTGATCCTTGCTGAAGTCGCGTTTCAATCGGATTAACAAAGTGCTTATAAAAAACACCCACTGAAATGTTTTCATTAGCGGATGGATAATTTTCCCAACGCAAATCAAGGTTGTCGATGTTGGCAATCTTCAAACTATCAAAGCCGTAGGTATTCGCATTACGGTCAAAATCATAATAGTTAAAAGGTGCAAGTTCACGGAAGATGGGTCTGTTCACTGTTTTGCTATAGGCTACACGAACCAGGTTTTTTTCGTTGAAGTTGTAAGATAGGTTTGCGAAAGGCAAAACACTGGTTAATGGATTATCAACAGTCACATCACCCTTGTCGTCTGCCGAATGAAGTTGTTGTCTGTTATACTCCACTCTCGATCCAATAGTAACTTTTAACTTGTCAAATGATTTAAAGAAATTTACGTACCCTGCCGAATATGTATTTTCAGCTGTGTATGCATCGGCTCCTGTGGTTCCTTCCTCAAGATAGAATGAAGGAGTTGCAGGACTTCCTGGCGCATCTTCTGGATTGATCAGGTTCTCGTGAGTGAAAATATTATTGAAGCCACTGGTTAATAAATCTAAATCAGGAGTTGTGTTTGGAAAGTTATTGAAGGAGAACCAACGGGCATGAAAGTCTCGGCTGGTTTGAGAGCCATAGTACCCAAAAGAAAGTTTTGCTCGTTGGTTTTCATCTGCATCCGGATTGAGTTTGTAATCTACATTCAATACTTGAGTAAAAACTTTCTCATCTAAATTTGAAAAGAATCTTCCATCTGTTGCGTTTGCACTTGGTGGAACAACCACTGCAAAGGGATCTGTCGATCCTAACCCACGTTGAGAACGCATTCTTCTATAGTCAGGTTGATCTGATGATGTTTTAGAATATCCTAAAATCCAGTTCACACTAAGACGATCCGTTAAACTATGTTTGCCACTCAATTGACCAGAATAAATTGAACGCTCAGTATAATTCAGCGAGGTGTTTTCTACATCAAAATTGAGAACATCTTCAACACCAGTTCGTGACGTAACCTGACTATTACCTTGTTGGTTATACAGGTTTCTGAACTCAATAATATGTGAAGGGCTGATTTCAAAAATAAAGTTACTGATGATACCTGCTCTTGCATTGGTTACATCACGATTATCATAGTAAGCATAACGTCTACCTACTTTGGTATCAGGTGCCGTTGGATCGTAGGCTTCATAATAAAAGTTCTCTTGCTGATAACGCTGACGTGTGTTCGAGTAGCTAATAGAAGTAATATTACCCAGTCTAAATTTCCCTATACGCCCGGATCTTGAAAAATTTATGGTGGTACGAAGATCAGGCGATGCCGTTCCTTGCGTAGGCAACCAAACATTGTTCAAACTTGCACCGGCTTCTCCTATGGTTGATCTATTCCGGTAGGTTGATAAATCATCTGTATAATTTCTTAAGTTTTTCTTTGGGAATGTGCCTGGTAAATCACGGTAGCCATTATCAAATCCAAGCCAGTCAGTAGAACTTCCTATTTCTGAATTGAAATCCTGAAATGTTGTACCGGCTCTAAAGCCACCGGTAAAATTGATGGACAAAGAATTCTCATCAACAACACTTTTCGTGGAGATGTTAATAACAGCTCCAGCAAAATCTGCGGGTAAATCTGCACCACCTGACTTATATACAAGCATGCGATCAATCATATTGCTGGGAATTAAATCAAAAGCAAAAGCGCGTGAATCTACTTCTGTGCTCGGTGCGATAACACCGTTCAGTAAAACAACACTGTAGCGTTCGCTTAAGCCTCGAACATTAACAAACTTGTTGTTCAAAATCGTTACCCCCGGAATCCGTTTAACAACTTGTGCTGCATCCCGATCTTGTGAAAGCGAAATTTGTTGTGCCGAAATTCCAGATACAACTAACTGACTGGTCTTAATGTCGCTGATGATTGAAATGTCAGTATCTTTTGATCGCTGCCCTGCAATAACAATTTCTGTAAGTTGCTGACTTTCCTCCACAATCGAGGTGTTAATTGCTGTAGTTTGATCGGCATACACTGTAATGTTTTTGAGCGTATCTGATTTATAAGAAACAGAAGACACCACCAATGAATAGGTACCTGTCTTTACTTTTGGAATTTCAAAATTACCTTCGATGTCAGCGGCCGCTCCTTGCGTTGTGCCGAGAATATAAACATTGGCGCTAACAATACCTTCGCCTGTACTTGCATCTTTAACCTTGCCTTTAATTGTTCCGGTTTGTGCAAATACATTTAGTGTTAGCGCCAAGAAAGAGAACAATACCAATACCTTGCTCAACATAGAATTTTTATTTGGCGCAAAGGTCTTGCTCTAATATTACCTGATCGGTATGCCTTTGTTACCAAATTGTTAAGGTGTTTGTAATGGCTAACAATTGTTATTTGGCTAAGATGATCTCATTAGTGTTGAGTGGTGGTAATCAATCACTTTCAGATGATTCTTCTTAACATTGCCTACACCTTTTTTTAATGCTCGTAATACGGAGTTAACAAAAGATTCTTTGTGTTTCGCATAGGTAAACAGAATTGGAGAAGAGTGGGGAGTTGCAAAAAGCACGAGGCAAAGTTTGCGTACTGTTCAAATGCTAAATTGAAAATTGATAAAATTAGAAGTTAGGCAGTCATCAATAAACAATTGAGTTTGCTCAGCCTTTGCTTATGCTTCTCCCAATTATTTTGAAATGGGAATCTTATTCAAAATCACTTTTATAATATCAGACGTTTTCACATTATCGGCTTCTGCTTCGTAATTGAGAATGATGCGGTGGTTCATTACATCGAGCGCTACTTCTTTAATATCTTCTGGCAACACATAGTCGCGACCTTGCATATAGGCGTGGGCTTTGGCCGATAAGTTTAAATTGATACTCGCGCGTGGTGATGCACCAAATTGAATGTATTGTGCCTGCTCATTTAATTTATACTCCAATGGTTTGCGTGTTGCATACACCAGTTCTATAATATAGCGTTCCAACGATTCTGATATTTTTACTTTGTTCACCTGATCGCGAATACTAAAAATATCTTCCTTGGTTAAAACCATATTCACATTAAAATCAAAACCCATGTTTGAAATTCTGCGCATGATTTCAATCTCCTGATCTTTGGTTGGGTAATCTACAAATACCTTCATCATAAATCGATCGACTTGTGCTTCCGGCAATGAGTACGTTCCTTCTTGATCAACTGGGTTCTGAGTGGCCAACACTAAAAATGGACGATCAAGTTTAAAAGTAGTTTCACCAATCGTTACCTGTTTTTCTTGCATCGATTCTAACAAAGCCGATTGCACTTTGGCAGGCGAGCGATTTATTTCATCGGCCAAAATAATGTTGGCGAATATAGGTCCTTTCTTTACTTCAAACTTTCCTTCGCGCTGATTGTAAATCATTGTCCCGATTAAATCGGATGGCAATAAATCAGGCGTAAATTGAATGCGTTGAAAATCAAGATGAAGGACTTGTGCCAGCGTACTAACCGTGAGGGTTTTGGCAAGACCCGGAACACCTTCTAGCAACATGTGTCCATTGGTAAACAAGCCAATCAACAATCGATTTACCATATACTCTTGGCCCACCACTACTTTGGCCATCTCAGCATAAACCTGCTTTATTTTTTCTTTGTGTGCTTCGTGTTTGTCAATAACAACCTCTTCCATAATACGATCGATTTATAAAGAGCCAAAAATAATGCAATTCCTGACATTTTGGTTTAGGAATTTGATGGGCGCGATGTTGATTTGGGTTAAATGTGATTCCGGTAAATCTGTTAGCTTATCAAAGAAGAAATACATTTGAAGGCAAAGGTATTTCACCGCTGAGAGCGCTAGGTACGCAAAGGGCGCAGTATACCTAGCGTAGCTGCTCAATTTGAATTGAATTTCTTTGCGTTCTCCGTGTGCTCTGCGGTTAGAATTTTAGCAATCGAAACAAATACAATGAAGTGGAACCAAATTGTGTAAACATATTTCTTTGCGGCTTTGCGCGAAAACTTTCTTATCTAAAACACAACCACTTTAGCGCCCCTCGGATTGGTGATATAAGCATTGATAAGATTTTGCACGGTGCGCGTTTCCACACCTGTTTTTACAAATGCACGTGCCGCTTCAAAATCTGAAATGGCAGCATCATTGTCGAAAAACCCGAAGCCAACATACACACCTTTATCCACCAACACGAGTGATTGCTCTTCAGCATTTCTTCCCTTCCCTATTATGGCGGCAGTCTCGCCTACTTCTTTAAAAGTTTTAATTGCCTTTGTAATTCGCTTATTATATTTTGTGGCCGGTTCAATACTCATGCATGCACCTTTGCACTCGCCCGCTTGATAATCAAAACACAATCCTTTTGCAATCTGAAGTCCGCTTAGCTTTGGGCACAATTCAAAATCGCGAACCTTCTCCCACAAAAAACTCCACGCTTCACTTTTCGAACTAAAGCGCACCAAGGGTTGTGAACCGCGTGTAACTACATTGACAGAAAAACGCAAATAACTATTTCGATCTTCGTAATCGAAAATGCCCCACTCTTCGGCTTTATATTTTTGCGCCTGATTATATTTCGGCCACAGCCTTCTTATTTCTTGCGATTCTAAAATTAACGCCACAAGTTCATTGCCGGTAAGTTGATAGGTAACATGGCAAATCTCATTTCTAATTTTCGATCTGCTCCATTCGCGTGCATCGCCTGTAAAATGACCTGCAATTCTTTTTTTTATATTAATCGCCTTGCCAACATAAATTGCCTTACCACGCGCATTCAGAAAATAATATACTCCGGCTTTTGCAGGCAGCCGATCAAAATCTTCTTTCGGTAAATTAGGAGGAAGTATTGTCTCGCCAGAATTTCGTTTCAGCGCTTTTATAATGTAACTGTCATTATCACGTCTCAACAACTGATCAAATATTTTTACTGTCGCGGCTGCATCTCCGCTTGCGCGATGGCGATCCGGAATTTTAATTCCAAGACTTTCTGCAAGGCTGCCTAAACTATATGACCGAAGACCCGGAATAATTTTACGGCTCAATCGAACCGTGCATAATTTTTTCGACTGAAAATTTAATCCTACTCCTTCAAATTCCTTCTTTAAAAAAGAATAATCGAAGTGGGCATTGTGTGCCACAAAAACTTTTCCGTCAAGGCGCTTGAAAATATCTTCGGCAACTTCTTCAAACGAAGGAGCATCCAATACCATCTCGGTGGTAATTCCCGTAAGACCTGTAATGTAATATGGAATTTCCCTACCGGGATTAATAAGCGTTTGAAAAACATCTGTTAATTGTACGCCATCGTGATGATAGATGGCAATTTCTGTTATGCGATGATTGGCTGCATACCCACCTGTCGTCTCAATATCTACAATCGCATACATGGATCAGCCTTCTTTTGCTGCAAGTTAAAGCACCTACAAAACAATTGAAGAAACTTATGATCTTTTTCTTTTGGCCACAGATTCAATGTTTTGTTACCCTAACGAGCAGTAAATCTGTGACCATTTTGATCTAAACCAAAATCCCTTTTCCATTTCTCTTAAAACTTCATTACCTTCAATGTGTAGTTAGCCAATACATTATGAAAAACCTCAACACAAAACTGGGCGTTGTGGGCATTTTGCTAATCAGTTTTGCAACATTAAATGCCCAAACATTCACGCTTCAATCTGGTAACTGGAATTCGCCTGCAACATGGTCGAGCGGTATTGTTCCAGATTCAACCGCGGGTTCAATCATCATCAATCATAAAATTACCTTATTGGCAGGCACTGTTTTAAAAGTTGATGAACTGATTTTAAACGACACGTTAATTATTGAAGCGGGTTCAACTTTATTACTCAGCAATGCTTTTTTTAAATCGGCAGATTTGCAAATTATAAATGGTGGCCTAAAAGTATTCGGAAGATTTGTTGGTCTTGATAGTACGCGTATTTCAGGCACAACCGTTAACAATACTTTTTTTTATGATGGATCAACATATGAGCATCGCTTTTTAAGTGTAGCTGGTACTCCTCCAGTTGCAACATGGAGTACTAACTCGAATCTTGAAATAACAGGATACACCAGCAGCAAAACATTGAACAATATTTTGTGGAGTCAGTCATTTGGAAATGTAATTTATAATTGCCCTGACCAGGAAATCTTTGTTGAGTTAGCTGGACGCCTTAAAAATATTAAAGGAAACTTCTTGATCGAAAATACAAATGGACATGCGTTACGTTTTTCCCTGGATGAAACCACCTCAACCAATATTACTATTGGAGGAAACTTAATTATCAGTGGCAACGCCCTTGCTTGGTTTAGTCGCGAAGCAACAACAACTGTTTCCATTGGTGGCGATTTTAGAATCCTATCTTCAGCTACCGCTTCCTCCTATTTAACAACAACCGGAAATTGTCAGGTAGACGTTGAGGGCGATTTCGAAATGAATAGCACATCGCTTTTACGTTTTGCCTCGGGCACACTGGCGGGCATAGGTACACTTCGAGTCAGAAAAAACGTTTTGTTTTCGGCTGGCACCATTCGAGTAAGTGACGGCACCGGCATTGGTACATTAGAGATGAAGGGTTCTTCCAGCCAATCTTTTTCAAGTTTAGGATTGTGGACAAGCGGTGTTAACCTCTTTATCAATAATAATGTCGGAGTGCATGTTGCTGCCAATTCAAAGGTAGAAGGTAATGTAACAATCGCACCTTTGGCAAAACTAATACTGCCTGCCACCAATTTTATTCTTCATGGAGATCTTACGGTTCAAAGCGGTGGTTCTGTTCATGCTAACAACGGAACGCTATCATTAGAGGGATTATCGAATCAAAACATTTCTCTTTCTGGTGATACGTTACATCATGTCAACATAAACAAATTAGCCGAAACATCAATTGCCTTTCTAAATTCTGCAAACCTTAGTGGCATACTCACAGTTGCATCACCAAACACAACCGTATTTTCAAATGGAAATTTAACATTGGTTTCTTCTTCCGATGATGGAAATGAAGATGCCGCTGTTAACTCACTACCTATTGGTTCTTCCATTTCTGGCGATGTAACCGTGCAAAGATACATGAGTGGCGAAGGAAGAATATATCGTTACCTAACCAGCCCCGTGACCAGCGCAACCGTTGCAAGTCTGAAAGATGATTTTCCTATTACCGGAACGTTTGATGATCCAAGTGCAGGCTCAGGAATTAATTCACCAATCCCTTCCTTTTTTTATTACGATGAAACACTTCCTGATCCACTCGGTTGGACCGCATATCCTTCAATTGGATTAGCTTCAGAAAATTACTTAGAAATAGGAAAAGGATACTCTGCTTTTATTCGCGAAGGATCGAATGCCACTATATGGGACGTAACAGGAACTATCAATCAAGGCGATATTACTTTACCTATTACCTATACCAACACAATCAATCCTGCAAATGATGGATGGAATTTAATAGGCAATCCATATCCTGCTTCAATCGACTGGAATGCTGTGAACGCATGGACTAAAATTAATATCGATAATGGAATTGCTGTTCGCGATAATGGCATCGATAATTTTTTGTATTGGGATGGAGCCGTAGGAAGTTTGGGAAGTGGGCGCATTGCAAAAGGCCAATCATTCTGGATTAGAACAAATGCTTTAAACCCTCAACTAATCGTTAAAGAAAATGCCAAGACCGTTGTCTCTACATCTTTCTATAGAACGAAAACTACTACTCTGGATTATTTAGAAGTGAGCATCGAATCATCAGAACGGAGCGACAAGACTTATTTACGCCTTCGCGATCATTCCTTTATAGGATATGATTCTTTGGATGTTTCAAAATTTCCGAATGATTTTATGAATCTTTCTTTCGAGGTAGATAAAATTCAATTGGCCATTTCTGCTGTTAACCATATTGATTGCTCCAAAAGTCATCCTATAAATTTATCGTTTGCAAAAAAAAATGATGGGTCATTTGTCAAATCTCCCTTAGGTAACTACAAATTCTCAATAAATGCATTTGGTTTATTTTCTATCAATGAAATTATCCTTCGCGATAACTTTACCAACAAAGAAATCAATGCTTCTTCTGATTATTCTTTTTCTATAACGGAAGACCCAGCTTCGTATAAAGCGAATCGATTTGCGTTTCGATTTCAATCACCTGCCTTAAGTGAGTTTACCATTGCCACTGCCGATTCGGTTTTGTGCGATAATGCTTCCGATTATAAAATCTATTTAAAAAACGCTGAGGTAAATGTGCTTTACAAAGTGTTTGTAAATGAGAAACAAATTGCATCCTACCTTCAAGAGAAAAATGGTAGTGCTATCATTAACGTAAATACTGAAGATTTTAAAAACGGTTTTAACGTTATTAACATACAAGCAAATAACCTTTGTGATGCAAAAGAAATAGGAACACTCCGACTATGGAAACAAAATACACCGAAACCCAATTTCATTGCCACGACCGCTTGCAATACAAACACAACATTCCTGCATATTGAAAATACTAAGGATGCCATTGCCTTTAATTGGTATGATCACAAGAACAACTTACTCGTACAAACACAGGATTCGGCTTTCATTGTTCACATACAAAAACCAACAACGTTTTTTGTTGCTTCTGTTTTTAACTACGGTTGTACAAGTGAAAAATTGAGTTTACCTGTTGAGGTTTTAAACTTTGAACCCACAACCATTACAGAGACCAACGGCACGCTTTATTCAAATTACCTTTCCGGAAATCAATGGAGTCTAAATGGAGAAGAAATTAGTGGTGCAAATCAATCTGCCTTCACGCCAACATCATCAGGCAAATATTCGCTTATTACGTATCATAACTCCTGTGTCGATTCTGTCTCTTATTTCTTTACCTATGCGGACGAAGCCATTCATATTTTTCCAAATCCTGTAAAAGATGGTGTTGAAATAATTGCACCCATTAACGAAACGATTTTACAAGTTGAAATAATAAATGCAGCAGGGCAATCAGTCGGAATTTTTTCGCCTAAATCGTATTCGAAGGCACAACTAATTTCCTTAAATAATCTTCCTTGCGGAATTTATTTGTTAAAAATATTGACTTCAAAAACACAATACAGATCGCGAATTTTAAAACTATAAAATCAAACACTCTGTGTTACGAACACACGTTTTACCCGCTCGCTCGTACTCGTTAAAATCTCATAGGGAATGGTGTTGATCTTTTTAGCCAGTTCACGAATAGGTAATGCTTTTCCAAATACAATTACTTCATCACCCTCGCGCGCATCAATTCCGGTAATGTCTATCATCGTCATGTCCATGCATACATTGCCAATAACAGGTGCTCGTTGGCCATCGATCAAAACCTCTCCTCTGCCATTACTAAAAGCACGATTAAAACCATCAGCATAACCAATCGCAATGGTTGCTAATGTCATATCTCTTTCGGCTAATCCCTTTCGGCTATAGCCAATGCTCTCGCCTTCTTTTACTTTTTTAATTTGTGAAATAATTGTTTTCAGTGTTGCTACTGATTCAAGTGCATTAAAATTATAAGGTGTTGGATCAACTCCATAGAGTCCAATACCCAAGCGCACCATATCAAACTGCAATTCAGCAAGGCGCAAAATGCCAGAAGAATTTAGAATATGATAATCAGGTTTGTATCCGATAGCACTTGAGATTCTATCACTCCACTGTATAAAACGATTGGCTTGTTCGTGTGAGAATGCATCGTGATCTGACTCATCTGCCCCAGCTAGATGACTGAAGATGGAAGCAATCTTAATATTCCGATTGTGTTTAAGTTGATCGATCAATATTTCTATATCAGCCTCTTCAAAACCAAGTCGGTGCATACCCGTATCCAATTTTAAATGAATAGTGCACGTTTGGCCCTGAAGGTATTGTAACAGCGAATTCAAAATGTTGACGCTATAAATTTCAGGTTCGAGCTTATGCGTAAGAAGTTGCTCAAAACTTTCTTCCGATGGATTCATTACCATAATAGGAAGTGTAATGTTATTCTTTCTCAACTCAATACCTTCATCAGCATACGCAACACCAAGGTAATCTACCTTATGATACTGAAGTAGATTTCCGATTTCAATACTTCCGCTGCCATAGGCAAATGCCTTTACCATTACCATTACTTTGGTAGCAGGCCTTAACCGCGATTTGAAAAAGTTAAGATTGTGAACTAACGCATCCAAGTCGATCTCCATCACCGTGCCATGCACTTTGCGTTGAAGTTTTTGAATAATTCTTTCAAACTGAAAAGAACGAGCTCCTTTCACCAAAATTACTTCTTGCTGAAGTTCATCCAATGAAAATTGATCTAGGAAATCCTGAGTCGATAAATAGAATAATCCAAAACCAAATAATTGCTTGTGTCGGTTAATCACAGGGCCAATTCCAACAAAGTGCGTTACATTGTTAGCGTTCACCAATTCACTAATTTTTTTTACCAACTCAAATTCGTCAAGACCCGATTCTAATATGTCGGATAGAATAATCCGCTTTACCTTCTTCTGTTGATTCTCTAAAAACTGTAAGCTGATTTCTAATCCGCCAAAATCATTGTTGTACGTATCATCAATAAGTTGGCATTGATTAATACCCTCTTTTAGTTCGAGACGCATGTTCACTGAACGAAGATTTACGATGCGCTTTTGAATCGTCTCAATTGAATAATTAAGTTTGAGCATTAAGGCAACACAGTGAAAACAATTTTCGATTGATGCCTTATCTGTAAAAGGCAAAGTTAAAACAGTTTGTTCTCCCTTGTAGGTAACGGAATATGATGTACCGTTTTGTTGAATGTAAACATCATCTTCTGGAAACTCGCCCCATGAGAATGTTGGGATCGACAATTTTTTAATTTCTTGCGCTATAGTTTTATGATCACTGCAATACAGAATAAAATCAGAATTTAGAAAAAGCTTTAATTTCTCTTTAATCTTTTCCTTTTGCGATTTGAATCCTTCAGCGTGCGCTGAGCCAATGTTGGTAAAAATTCCGATGGTAGGTTGAATTACCTTATTCAAATTTTCCATCTCATCTCCACGCGAAATGCCCGCTTCAAAAATTCCAAGTTGATTTTGTGACTGAAGTTGCCACACGGATAAAGGCACACCTACCTGCGAGTTGTAACTACCCGGATTTTTTGCAACTGCCGTATCAAAAGATAAAAGTTGATAGAGCCATTCTTTAATTATGGTTTTTCCGTTGCTTCCTGTTATACCAATTACGGGGATGGAAAATTGTGAACGATGAAATGCTGCAATTTTTTGTAGTGCATCTATTGATGATTTTACTTCGAGAATACTTGCTCCCGTAAGTTCACTAACACTCTCTATTTTCTGTTCAACAACAAAAAGTCGAATGCCTTTTTTGTAGAGATCATGAATATAGACATGCCCATCATGCCGTTCACCTTTTATAGCAAAGAAAAGCGTGCCTTCATCTGCATTTGTTTTTCGACTATCGATGGAAAGCGTTTTTATTATGCTGTTTTTCGAAATTAGAATATTTCTTCCTCCTGTAATTTTCTCGAGCTGTTCAAAATGCATTTCCATCAATAAAGGCAAGTTCTGTTCATAGAAAATTCTAAAAATGTATTAAATGTTAATGCCATGCTAAAATGCCTTTCAAATTATGTGAATAAAGCATTAAAGTGTAAAATAGCGCACATCTAACTAATTTCAGTTACGGATTTCGTTAAAAAAATGGCAATGCACGTTTAATTCTGTACTTTTCAGAAACTAACAGCATTTGTTTGCCGTTTAGAATGTTTCGAGATTACCTATGAAGCCTAAACTTAGTAAAATCTTATTCTCACTTTTGCTTCTAACATTTTCGCTTTTGTGCGGAGAGCAACTCTACGCGCAAGAGTCCTCAAGCACAATAGATAGTAACGAAGGCAGTTATGATCGGGAGAAGGAACCGATAAATTCACCAGGAGAAAGCCTTGATCAACATCGCAAATTTCTGTCCTCATCTCCTCTTAAAGATTCAGCAGCGATGGCGTCAAAGCCAAATAATCCCCGCACTGTCAAGCCTTCCATCGAAAACCCGAGACCGCAAGGCAAACCATCATCGGATGATGATTCTATCCTCTCCTTCAATTTTCTCTATTATATAATCCAGAAGTATAAACTTCAGGATATAGTAGATTAGTTGTAACGTGATCTTACAATTGTAGCAGTCTATTTTTTAACGTTCGTATTTAAATCAATGGCGAAAGAGCCTTGTCCGTCTAGCATTACACGAAAAATTAACGCGTAGGGTGAGGCCAAAAAAAAAGTTAATCGTAAATACCGTACATCATCCACAATAAAAAAAGCCCCGAGTAAAACTTGGGGCTTTTTTTATGATTCTTTTTTAACCAGGAATTGCTCCAAGTCTTTAAGCTTCAATACTCCTTCATAGTACGCCTTGCCAAATATCACGGCAAAAATTCCCATGTCATTTAATCGTTTAATATCATCTATGCCACGTACACCACCACTGGCCAACACGCATATTTCAGGAAAGGCATCAATAATTTCTTTATAGAAATCAAATGCGGGCCCTTCTAATACTCCATCGCGCGAAACATCGGTTGACTTTATATATTTTAGCCCACGCGAATAAAAATATTCAACATGCTCAAATAAGGTAACTTCTGATTTTTTCTGCCAACCTCTAAAAAGAAGTTCTTTCGTTTTAATATCAATAACATCAGCGCCCAAGGTCATCTTCTCACGGCCATACGATACAATCCATGAAGCAAAAAGTTCTGGATTTGTAACAGCCAGACTAGCAGCCGTAATATAATCTGCGCCATATTCGTACGCCTTGCTAATATCGCCATCCGTTGAAATACCTCCTGTAAAATCGATCTTAAGATCAGTATGTCCTGAAAGTGTTTCCAATACATGCCAGTTGACCGGGCTACCTTTTTCTGCTCCATCTAAATCCACCAAATGCAATACTTCTATACCGTGGTCTTGAAATCGCTTGGCTAAATCGAGTGGGTTTTCATCATATGCCTTCTCGCTGGACTGATCGCCCTTTCGCATCTTTACAACCTTGCCTTTTCGAATTGCGATAGAAGGGATTACTTGAATCATAGATGAATTTTATGTCATTAAATCGTCAAGCTAAGGTACACTGCAAACCTTAAAAACCTGATGTCTCAATCAAAAAATCTGAAAATATTTCCCTTTTAAATTACCAATTTGGATGTGCGGTGTACAATTTGCATGATGAATATAAGTTTGTACATCGTAAATTGTGCATCATTCATTCTTGAAAATTATATCTGTATGAAAAGATTTGTTCTCCTTTATTCTTTGATGATAGCTGCTGTTCTCTCATCGTTTTCGCAATCTGCAACTCGCAGGCTTCCTAGTTCGATCAATCATCCATCATTGAATCTATACGCGCCTTATATAAGTAACGATGGAAATGGCTTGCTCTTTCTTTCAGATAGCGGTGAAGATGGCGCGCTCACATTAAATTATTCGTATCGCGATAGTGATTGGTCTCCCCCAATGGTTATTCCCAAAAGCATTAATCATCGCATTACTTTTTTGCGTGGTTATGGTTTGAGTGCCGATGGAAAGCGAATGTATTATTCATCGGCCAAGGCGCCCACTATAGGAGGATACGATATTTTTACCAGTGAAATAAAAGGAAACACATGGGGTGATCCACAAAATCTTTTGTTACCTATCAATTCAAAATCGAATGAGGCATGTCCTTCTTTCGCGACTGATGGAAGTGTGATTTATTTTATGCGCTGTGACAAAATGGATCAGAACAATGCCAATAATTGTAAGATTCTTAGATCAAAGAAAAAGCCAAATGGTCAGTGGGAAGAACCTGAAGAACTTCCTGCATCAATCAATACAGGTAATTCGCAAACACCTCGCATTATGGCCGATGGAGAAACGCTAATTTTTTCTTCGAACAAAATGGCCAGTACCCAGGGCGGTATGGATTTGTATCAAACCAAATATACCAATGGTAGCTGGTCAACTCCTGTGCCTTTGAATTACATTAACACAGATAAAGACGATCAATATGTTAGTGTCTCGGCTTTAGGCAGGTATTTATTAAGAGATGTAGTAAACACAAGAAAAATAAGTGAGCTGGTTGAATTTATTATTCCAACTGAACTGCGGCCTAAGGGAATGATGAAAGTTGAAGGCATGATAACCAATACCGAGAATCCATCTACGCCTGCATATATTTCTGTTCTCGATTTAAATTCAAACAAGCGCATTTACTCAGGCAGACCAGCAAGCGATGGATCATACCTTTTGTATTTAATGGAAGGTTCAAAATATGAAATGGCGGTTGATCCTGAACAAGGGAATGTAACGTACTTCACGAAACAGTTCGACTTGCAAACCGATAAAATTCCACAACGCGAAAAGATAAACATCACCTTAAAAAAACCATTGCCAGGCGATGAGTTGCCATTAGACTTAGTACAATTTGAACAGAACTCAAGCAAGCTGAGCGCTTCTTCTGAAGCCGATCTTAAACGATTGGTGCGCTTGGCAAAAGCAAACCCTGCACTCAAATTTGAGATACAGGTGTTGCTAGGTGGTTATGAAGAAAACACAATGCAAGCAAGTGCTGATCTTACTGAAATAACAATCGATTCTCTGTTAACGCAAATCGATGATATCGACTCCTTAGGACAATTGATAAAGCGTGATACGATGATGACACGAACTACCTATCACAACAACCGCACAACAAAACAAGCTGAAGCCATTATTACATACTTAACGGCACAAGGTATTAATGCATCACAACTAACGTATTTTGTAAACGCCATAGAAGCCGTTCTTCCTGAAACAAAAAAATTGACAATTAAGGCGGTGGCCCGATAGTTGATTTTTTAAAAAACGCACTTCAATGCAGGATTAATAAAATCGCTGTGTTGCGGAAAGACCGGAAAGAAAAATTGAAAGCCTCATGAGCGTGAGGTTTTTTTGTTTCTATTTGTAAATGCCTTACATCTATCCAATTAATTTTCCCGTAGTATTTTAAATTGTAATCAATGATTAAACCGTCCTACATTAAGTCGGGTGATAAAATTGGAATCGTTGCACCGGGTAGGAAAGTTACACCCGATGACATTGAAGCCGCGATCAATATTCTGAAATCATGGGGACTTGAGGTTGTGTTGGCAACAAACATATTTAGTAGCGATCATTCTTACTTAGCCGGAACAGATGATCAACGTCTGCGTGATATGCAATCGATGTTGGATGATGAATCGATTCGTGCTATTCTCTGTGCGAGAGGAGGATATGGATCGACACGAATTTTAGATCAACTTAGCTTCACATCCTTTTTAAGGAATCCAAAATGGATTGCTGGCTTTAGCGATATCACAGCATTTCATTTAAAACTTTCGAAGCTTAATATAGCGAGTATTCATAGCACGATGCCGATTCTTTTTTCTCAAGCGGAATCAGCAGATTCTATTGAAACATTGAGAAGATCTCTATTTGGTAAACCTCAGCCGATTTTTGTTAATCCATTTTCATTAAATCGAATGGGCAATGCAACCGGGCAATTGATTGGGGGAAATCTTTCGCTGTTGTTAGATTCGATATGCACACCTTCTGAGCCTGATCTTGATGGCAAAATTTTAATCATTGAAGAAGTTGACGAGTATGTATATAAGTTGGACAGGATGATGGTGCAGCTTAAGAGGACTGGTAAATTAAAAAAGTTAGCGGGTCTTGTTGTTGGGTATATAACGGACACTAAAGACACAGGCTTACCTTTTGGAGAATCAGCTGAAGCAATCATTCATCATCATACTTCTTGTTACTCCTTTCCTCTCGCATTTAACTTTCCGATTGGCCATGAAAATCCTAATCATGCTTGGATACACGGTGCGATGGCGCAACTGTATGTTAATGAAAATAAGTCGAGTCTTACTTACGTGTAATTTTTAGTAAGGTAATTCTGTTGTACAACTATTTTTAGAAGTTCACTCTTCGCAGCTTCACACACCTTTACGTTTTTACTTTTTTATCTGCGTTGACATTTTAAATTTGTTATAATAATGTAAACCATCCTGTAAAGATGTATACGTGGCTCCATTCTTTACATTTTGCTGAGCAATTGTAAAGATGTTTTGCCAATGGTTAAACAACACACCAAATGCTTTTCCTAGCGGGAAGCCGGGCTGATAAATATGGGAAGGCTCCGCTCCGCAGCCATTCAGTTCCATTACTTTTATCTTACCTTCATACAAATCGTCATTGGTGTTACAACGCAAATCATATCTGCCAAAATAAAAACCATCAATTTGTTTGCTGATGGCATCAAAAACTTCAGATAGTTTTGAATTGATAAGATGGCTGGCATCCAGAAACATGGTGCCTAAACAGTGATTACCTATTGACACCAACTCTAATGTTTCTTCATTTGGAAGAATCTCTTCGAGCCGACCATGATAGGTAATTTTTAAAGTATTCCACTGCAACTTCGCACGGTCTTTCGCCAGAATTAATTCTTGTAAAGTAGATCTGCCATTACCAACCACATTCAGCATTTCTTTTAGCACAACCGAAGTTACCTTACCCTCATTGTCTTGCGGAAAGCGCGTATAAAAAATGCTAAACTCTAATGGTCGATCAACAAACTCCTGAACAAGAAATGGAAATGGAAGTTGTGCGATGTAAGAATCAATATCGTGTTCTGATTTTATTTTCTTCACCATAAAACCCCGCTCACCCACATCGGGTTTAAAAATTACAGGGAACTGAAAATTATTTTTTGCAATTGCCTCAAGCACGTATTGCCTTGACGTGTTTGCAGCAATGAGAATAGTCTTCGGAATGTATTGACCCGGAATTTTTTTTAATACTTCGTATTTTGATTCGCCAAACATTCCACCCATAGCAATGGCGGGATTGGAGGCAGAGAAAAAAAGAAGAGAGCGCGAGCGAATAGCAAGCCAGCTAAAATAAATGAACAGTGGAAATTGCACGAAGCCGAAAGGCCAATACTCCCAACTCGTTACCTTAATATAAAAATTGCTTCGCCTTACTTTTTCTACTATTGACATTCAGGCAATGTTTGGAAAGTTAATGATGAGCCGCTACTGTTTTCTCTTTGTGGCGAACAGTTGATGCCGCAATTCCAAAATCGTTGGGTAAGGTAATGTAACGCGCTACTTCACGAATGCCAATTTTCATTATCGCCATGTGGTGCACAGCATGCTCGATATTGTACACCAGTTCACGCGTTGACGTTGTGTTGATAACAATGTAATCTTCGTTATGAAGGTCGTATCCTACTTCAAGCTTCAGCGACTTTTCTTTTAATGTGCTAATGAAATCAGCTATTCGATTGATCGTAGAAAGGGCAATAAACTTATCGTTTTCAATTAATTTATCGTGTGCACGTTTGTCGTAATTGATCAGGCCACTATCAAATCCATTTTCAAAACAAATAAAAAACTCGAGGGTGTGGCGAAGGTGCTGCCCAATGGTTGCATTACCTAATGCTTCAGATGGTTTTACAAAATCGTTCTGCTCTAATTGATTTATAAGATCAGAAAGCTGATTCAGAGTATGTGTGCAAGCTTTTAATAAATTCATAGGAGGGATGATAATCAAAGATAATGTAAAATCGTGCTTTTGGAATCAGTTTTACAGGATGATCTTTTTCCAGTTTTTATCGGCAGTCTCAAGAAGTTTTTTCTCGTTTTTATTCCAATCTGTTAAAGTGTTGTTTCCCCAAAAATTATAAAAAAGGAAAAGTTTACCATTCAGTATTTTATATGTTTCAAAATCGACTTTTATCTTTTCACCACTCTCGCCCATTGCGTACGCACACCATCCGCCATATTGTGGTTCGTAAAGCGAAGGGTTGGTTTTAAACTTATTCACGTTTGCCTGAGTAGAAGACTGGTAAACAATACTTTCGTACGAAAGTTTTAGAGCTGCCTTGCCTTCCGTTGGTTTCCCGTCAAAGTAACTCACAGGGTCATAGCCTTCAAGCGCAATATCTTTTTTTACGTTGAAATTATTTTTTCGCTGTTGGGTGGTTTGGCAAAAGACCTGAAAGAATACGAGCAAAATAAAAGACAGAAGAAGAAGTTTTTTCATATTGCTTAGACACGATGTAAATACAAATATGGATTTACTATAATGAAGAGTTTGTCGTGAACACTACAAAACGAAATTAATATAAGAATCAAATTGTGATTTCACCGGAGCACAAGTACTCCGCATTGATTTATGATTCTACAACAATTGAATAGATGCCTTTTACTTTGGTATAATGGCCTTGATTGTTGTCCATACCAATTCCGGCTCATAGCCTTTATGAATGATGTACTGTGCAATTTTATCGCGAAGCACAAAGGTATTTTCTTCGTCTAGCTGCAACTGCTTTTTGCGAATCAATCCTTCAAGAGTTTTATTGTAATCAGCATTATCAATTTCCTTCAACCCAATGGCAATGCAATTTTTCGTTAATCCTCTTAGCTCAAGTTCAATCTTGATTTTTAATTTTCCCCATTGCTTGATACGAAACTTGCCACCCGCGTAGGCTTTTGCAAAACGTTCCTCATTTAGAAATCCTTCTGTGATAAGATAGGTAATGATGTTGTCGATATCATTGCGATAAAGACCATAGGTATATAGCCGGTTGCGCACTTCTGAATGGCAGCGCTCTTGATACGCACAGTATCGAAAAATTTTTTGCTTGGCTTCTTCTAGTCCCATATTTAAGAGAACAAAATAAAGATAGCCTAACGATTTTAAAATTGCGGCTTCAATGTTTTAATAACAGCGCAAAAATCTTAAATCTTAAATCTTACATTATTTTATGAACCCTTTCGTTCTTAACACTGTGGTAACAAACTTGCGCTCATTTTCAGTGTTGAAAATCTTGAATGGCCAATAGATCATCTGCGCTTTGTTTACATACAGAACGAAAAAGTCTTTGCCAATAGCAGCGCTTTTAATTTGATCCCACTTCATCGGCATACCTTCGCGTGGATTGATCTTCATTAAAATTTGCTGACTGCTAATTTCATAGGAGAATTTCTCGAAAAGCATTTTTCCCTGCTCCAGTTGTGTCACTCCATAAAACTGAATCCACCAAAAAAGTAAATAAAGTCCAAGGCCAATAAAAGCGCCAATAAACCACCATATACTCGCTACACCTGGTATAAAATAACAAAGGCATAATACAATTGCGACAACAGCGGCAATCCATCCTTGTTTTTTCAAAATGCTTTTCAACGCCAGATTAATGTAGGTCTTTTTATCTAGTTTGTAATTTTTCGTCCGTACTATCATACAATTCTTAAATCAATTTTACTTTGTTATTCAAAAGGCTTTTAAACTCAAGTCGAGGCTTACAACAGAATGCGTAAGTGCCCCAAGCGAAATGAAATCAACTCCACAATCTGCTACATTTTTAATAGTCTCTTCGGTAATTCCACCACTTGCTTCGGTCCTATATTTTCCATCGATCAGCTTCACCGCTTCTTTCATGTCAGCCAAATTCATATTGTCTAACATAATGATGTCAACTAAACCGATTTTTAAAACCGTTTTCACCTCTTCGAGGTTACGCGTTTCGATTTCTATTTTCAGGTCTCTGTTTGTGGCGCGAAGATAATCTTTTGTTCGAATGATTGCCTGTTCGATGCCGCCTGCCATATCAATATGATTGTCTTTCAGCATAATCATATCAAAAAGCCCAATACGGTGGTTTTTTCCTCCTCCAATGGATACAGCCCACTTTTCGAGCAAACGAAAATTAGGAGTCGTTTTTCGCGTATCCAGAAGTTTTGTATTCGTTCCGGCTATTAAAGAGGTAAGGTAATTGGTCTTTGTTGCAATGCCACTCATGCGTTGCATACAATTAAGTACTAATCGTTCAGCAGTAAGAATTGCTTGAGCAGAACCCTTAACGGTAAAAGCGATGTCGCCTTTTTTTACCCTTGTTCCATCGGCAAGAAGAACCTTTACGGCTAAATTTCTATCAACAACAAAAAATATTTTTTCAGCCAACGCTACACCCGCCAATATTCCATTATCCTTTACCAATAAATGGGCGCGACTCGCTGTTTCTTTAGCGATAGACGCGAGGGAGGAATGATCACCATCACCAATATCTTCTGCTAAGGCAGCAGAAATAAAGTAATCAAGAAATTGGTCTGTAATGTAAGCTGGTTTCACCGTGCAAAAATAGAAGTCGCGGTGGCATGAAGGAGCGATCTATGAAATTAAATTTAGAGGCGCTCTTTTAAAAGCGATGGTTCACTATTCCTTCACGAAAGAAATTTCGTGTACAAGCTGGCTGCTGCTCACCGTCTTTATCTTCATAAAAACCCGATAGGTATCGCTGCCACTCTTGTATTGACCAATGGCAAAAGGCTGCCCGCCTTTTGAAGAGCCTTGGTGGATGATAGAAAATTCCGTAGCCGGATGTTGCTTGAAGAAATCACGAAAAACAAATTCTGCTTGTGCTTTACTATAAGTCTGAACCGTATTATCAATGGTTACATCGATGGTCTGATTAAGATAATTTGAAAGTTCTTTAGCGCTTCCTGCCTTAATAGTCTCTTTTACCTGATTGATGACATCAGCTTGTGCAACAGACTGCGTGTTGTAAAGCGCACATGCTGAAAAAACGGCTAAAATGATGTATCGATTTCCTTTCATATTGAATTTGCTAGTTGGCTAAAACTATGCCATTGTATAAAGGTAAAGAAATATACTTGCTAATAGATTGAGCGCAATCGATTACTACACAGAATACATTTACAATCCGCTAATCTTTCATTCCTGACTATATTTACGTTCTTTTTATTATCCAGAAGCCTAATACAATTTTTACATGAACAAAAAAGTGTTACTCATGATTTTAGATGGCTGGGGCATCGCCACGAATAAAGCTGCTTCGGCAATCGACAAAGCGAAAACTCCATTTGTCAATTCTCTTTATAATAAGTATCCGCATAGCAAATTGGAAGCATCAGGTCTAGCCGTTGGTTTGCCTGCTGGGCAAATGGGAAACTCAGAAGTAGGGCACATGAACATTGGTGCCGGCCGAGTGGTGTATCAAGATCTCGTTCGTATTAACAAAGCCATTGAAGATAAAGAACTCGATTCAAATAGTGTTTTGTTAGACGCTTTTGCTTACGCGAAAAAAAATAACAAAAGTGTTCACTACATGGGGCTGGTTTCCGATGGTGGTGTGCATGCGCATACAGAACATCTTAAAGGGTTGATCACCATTGCTCATAATAACGGAATCAAAAATTTATTTGTGCATGCTTTTACAGATGGTCGCGATACTGATCCGAAAGGCGGCTATGCCTACCTATCAGAAATTATTGATCACCTAAGTAAAACAACCGGAAAATTAGCGAGTGTTATTGGAAGGTATTATGCTATGGATCGCGACAAGCGATGGGAGCGCGTGAAGTTGGCGTACGATTTAATCGTACATGGTGTTGGGGAAAAAACGACAGATGTTTTAAAATCAATTCAACATTCGTATTACAATAATGTAACGGATGAGTTTATTAAACCCATTGTAGTTACTGAAAATTATCAACCCGTAGCAACGCTTCAGGAAGGCGATGTAGTGTTGTGTTTCAATTTTCGCACAGATCGTGGAAGAGAAATTACAGAAGTACTTACCCAAACAGATTTCCCGGAGCACGGCATGAAAAAATTACCGCTCTACTACATTACCTTAACCAACTATGACGATACGTTCTCAAATGTTAAACTCATTTTTGATAAAGATAATCTCGATAAAACGTTAGGCGAAGTGGTTTCAAATGCCGGAAAGAAACAGATTCGAATAGCAGAGTCAGAGAAATATCCACACGTTACGTTTTTCTTTTCTGGTGGTAGAGAAGAAGTTTTTGAAGGTGAAACACGAATACTTTGTCCTTCACGCAAAGTGGCTACCTATGATCTTGCACCAGAGATGAGTGCCTATGATATCAAAGACAAAATAATTGTTGAACTTGATAAAAAGGAGCCAGACTTTATATGCCTCAACTTTGCGAACCCCGATATGGTTGGGCACACAGGAGTTTTTGAAGCCGTGGTGAAAGCATGCGAGACGGTGGATGCGTGTGTGCAAGCCGTTGCAGAAGCTGCGCTTAGAAATGGTTATGCCACAATCATCATTGCGGACCATGGCAATGCTGATATGATGATCAATGAAGACGGATCTCCAAACACTGCGCACACAACAAATTTAGTTCCGTGCATTTTGGTGGATGATTCTTATAAAGGAAAGTTAAAAGATGGAAAGCTGGCCGATCTTGCCCCCACCATCCTTACCTTAATGGGTGTTGCAATTCCTTCGCGGATGACTGGAAATATTTTGCTTGATAAATAGAACATCGATCTTGGTTTAAATCACTATTCTTTGAAAGGAACGAAATGAGAAATCTTTTTAGTGTGTGTTTTTTGCTTGCTATGATTTCATTCTCTTGTTCTACCAAAAAGAAAGCTAAGCTTGATTTATTTAATGTTGATAGTTTAATACATGCGCAAGCACACTACCTTAATGAGAACCGCGCAAGGTTAAAAAAGGTATCAATCCTTGGAAGTTCAAGCGATTCTGTGTCTATCACCCCAAGCGATACAACCGCATGGAAAAATGAGTTAGAAGTTTTCAACGTTTTGCATCTTATCAACAAGCCTATCAATCGAAATTCTTATACAATCGAAAACCAGCCCGATACTAAAAGTAATTTGTCAGTAAGAACCTTCGCTATAAACGCAAACGTACCTGCTGATGAAAAGAAATTACCGATTGAATATTTGAAAATATACTATCAAGGAAACCTTGAAAAAATTCGCAGAATTGAAGGTCAATACCGAGAGGCCGGTATGATGTATAGTACGCGGCAAATATTGAGCATGGAGTTTCGCCCTGTACATAACAAAATGATATTAGCATCTTATTCTATAGCGGGCGGGCAAAAAATGTTTATGGGTGATTCGGTTCAATATAAAATCAATACATCCGTCATCTTAACAAAGTAAATTACAATGGCGAAGCGAAGTGGTAGAGAACCTTTAAAGGAAGAAGACAAAAGGCGAATAAATAAAAAGAACCTTGGGCAGCTCATTGGCATTTTTAAATTTATGTTGCCCTACAGGGGGCTGTTCATTTTTGGAATTATCGCTCTCGTATTATCCAGTGTAACGCTTCTGGCGTTTCCGCGCTTGTCGGGCGAACTTTTGGATGTTGCATCGGGCAAACCAAAATATTTCAAAACCATAAACCAAACAGCCTTGGCCTTGGGCTTGATACTGTTGGTTCAAAGTATCTTTTCTTTCATTCGCGTGTACACTTTTTCGATTGTAAGCGAACGCGGAATGGCAGATGTTAGAAAGGCAGTATTTCAAAAAGTGGTTTGGCTTCCCCTTACCTTCTTCGACAATAGAAGAGTGGGCGAGTTGATGAGCCGAATTACTGCTGATGTTGAAACCTTGCAAGGAACATTCAGTTTTGTGTTGGCCGAGTTGATGCGACAGGTTATAACATTGGTTTTCGGTACCGCTATTATATTTTATCTGGCGCCTACCCTTACCGGTTTTATGCTCCTTACCTTTCCCATTCTCGTGGTGTCGGCTTTGGTGTTTGGTAAATTTATCAGAACGCTTTCGAAAAAGACACAAGATAAATTGGCGGCAACCAATGTTATTGTAGAAGAGTCGCTTCAATCTATTTCTGTTGTAAAAGCTTTTACAAATGAATTATTTGAAGTGAAGAGATATAGCAAAGCGCTTGGTGAGGTTGTCGATATTGCGATTTATGGCGCACGCTTCCGAAGTCTCTTCGTGTCTTTTGTGATTTTTGTGATTTTCGGAGGGATCGTTGCAGTAGGTTGGTATGGCGCAAAACTTGTTCAGACAGGAGGCATCACAACGGGGGAACTATTCTCTTTCATTTTATACACTTCTTTTATAGGTTTTTCTATTGCCGGCTTAGGCGATATCTACACACAACTGCAACGATCAATAGGTGCTTCTGAGCGCGTGCTTGACATTCTAAATGAGGAAGATGAATCTGATTTGGTAGAAACATCGTCTATAAAACTGAAAGGCGAAATTGATTTTATTGATGTTCAGTTTTCATACCCTACACGGCCAGACTTTACAGTATTGAAAGGCCTGAACTTTGCCATTAAGCCCGGTGAAAAAATTGCGCTTGTTGGCCCCAGTGGATCGGGCAAATCAACCATCATTAATTTACTGATGCGTTTCTATCCAATCGCGATCGGAGCGTTAAAGATTGATGGAAAAAACATTTATGACTTCAATCTTTCTGCGTTTCGCAAAAACCTGGGCATTGTGCCGCAAGAGGTAATTCTTTTTGGAGGAACCATAAAGGAAAATATCGCCTACGGAAAACCAGGATCAAGTGATGACGAAATTTTTGAAGCAGCGCGAAAAGCAAATGCGTTTGAATTCATTGAAAGCTTCCCCGAGAAATTTGAAACATTGGTTGGCGAAAGAGGCGTGAAACTTTCAGGCGGTCAACGCCAGCGTGTTGCAATTGCCCGAGCGATTTTAAAAGATCCAGCCATTTTAATTCTGGATGAAGCTACCAGTTCGTTAGATGCACAATCAGAGGTTTTGGTTCAGCAAGCTTTGGAGGCATTAATGGAGAACCGAACGACAATTATAATTGCGCATCGGTTAAGCACCATTAAAAAGGTTGATCGTATTTTCGTTATCAAAGAAGGTATGCTGGCTGAAACCGGATCGCATGCCGAACTAACCGAGTTAGATAATGGTATTTACAGTACCTTGCTTAAATTGCAATTGCAATAATTTTATGACGGCTTCTTCTGAAATAATACTTAAGAATTTTAATCTTCGATCGACCGCGACACGTCAGCAGATTGTGCGTCTTTTTTTAAAAAAAAATCATGCGCTTTCTCACGGAGATATTGAAAAAGAAATAACAGATGTATTGGATAGAGTAACGGTTTATAGAACACTTAAAACCTTTCTTGATAAAGGGCTTATTCATAAAGTGCTTGATGACGAAGGGAGTTTAAAGTATGCACTATGCAATGAGGCATGCACCATAACAGGGCATCACCACGACCATGTTCATTTTAAGTGTGAAGCGTGTGGTCAAACAAATTGCCTTAACATTGACGTTCCTTCCATTAAACTCCCAAAAGGCTATAAGGCAAATGCGGTAAACCTACTCGTACAAGGTATTTGCGAACGTTGTTCTTGACAATTTCTCCATATCGGTTCTTTTGTAAGTAAAGCGTTATAAACACGTGTTTCAATTTTTTGAGAATGAAATATATTCGTAGTTTTGGAATTACCATTATACTCAATATAGTATCGAACACTAATTTTTAGACACTTTTAAAAAGAACAAGCGCCTCCTTGCCAACCCTCCACAACATACTTCTGTTCAAACTTTTTAGTTCTGAAAGCGATAGAGAAACAATACTATTCGGTTTCTTTGCTCTAATTATTATCGTTTTTTTGGTTTTAGATCTTGGCCTTTTTCACAAACAAGCGCACAAGATTACGACCAAGTCGGCTTTGTATCAATCCATTTTTTGGGTTTTTATATCGACCCTCTTTGGGTTTTTTATTTACAAATATGATGATTCTGGTGCGGAAGGGGCAGTTCAATATTTTTCAGCTTATCTTACTGAATACGCCTTATCAGTAGATAATATTTTTGTTATCCTTTTAATTCTAAAATATTTTCAGGTCAAAGAAGAGTACTATCACAAGACTCTTTTTTGGGGGATTCTAGGCGCTATAGTTTTTAGAGCAATTTTCATTTTCCTGGGCGCTATTCTAATTCACAAGGTTCACGCAATACTTTATATTTTCGGAGTCTTTCTTATTTATTCTGGCGTTCGCATCTATTTTGAAGATGGAGACAATCACATCGAGCCAGAGAAGAATCCGATATTGAGATTGAGCAAGAAATACCTGCCGATGACAGAACAAGAACATGGCGATCGTTTTCTGATAAAGGAAAATGGCAAGTGGTTATTCACTCCTTTGTTTCTGGTTATTATTCTGATAGAAACAACCGATTTAATTTTTGCAGTAGATTCAATACCTGCAGCTTTTGCCATTACTCAAAATGAGTTTTTAATTTATACCTCCAATATTTTTGCCGTAATGGGGCTTCGTGCTATGTTCTTTTTACTGGCAGGCGTTATTGATAAGTTTTACCTTCTACAAAAAGGCCTATCCATTATTTTATTTTTTATAGGCGCTAAAATGCTGGCTGAAATATTGGAGGGCGAGTATCCTGAGTTCGTTGAAAAGTATGTTAAAAACCCTTACCTCTCGTTTGCCATTATCATTACTATTCTATTGGCATCCATTCTTTTCTCTGTTCTTGTTCCGCAAAAAAAGGAGAAGGAAAAAATGAGTTGATGAAACCATTTTGCACTAAATATTACAAGGCTTTCCGATTTGCGCAAGCGCGTTACACCTTACGTGTTATCCAACATCCACTCCTTCTGCGAATAAATTCTTTGGCAGAATTTTCAACAAAATAGGAAGTGTTAAAAAATGCGTTGGCATGGATACAATTACCAATGTTGGAATTAATTTAAGAAGTTCAACAAGTTCCTGACGAACAACCTCTTTTTCGTCTAATGAAAGTTCATTGAATCGGGCCCTTCTTAATAGGTCTGTAACAATGTTGTTTTGTTGAAGAGATCTCATCAACAACGCTGTATTTTTTTCAGCAATACGCGAAACACGTTTAATAAACCTGTCGCTTACTTCGTTATAATTCTTTCTGTTTTGAAGGTACTCCAGATGAGACCAATGTTCTAAAACAAAACCTTCTATAGCCACCAGACTACAGTCAAGATCTTCATCTGAGAAATTCAGGCAAAGGCAAAACCGTCTTAAGAAATCAAGTTCATTCTGATCAATTATCTTATCTGACCAAATAGTAAGAATGGCCATTTCAAGGAAAAACTTTTTTAGAATCCACGAATTTTCTGATGGCAGATCGATGTCTTCAACAGAAATTCCTTCTTCAAAAATTCGTAGGGCTTCATTTTTTTGATCAAGTGAAAGATCCGTGCTCTGTATAAAATATTCGAAAAGTCTTCTTTCCTCATAAGCAATTTCACGGTTGGCATGCGAAGCGGCTGAAATTACCTTTACAACAGAGAACCGAAGTTCATCACGTTCGTATCTGAAAAAATCTGCCACAATGCGATCTGCGTTAGTGTGTATCCATTGTCCATAAATAAAAATGTCAAGGAATAATAAGCTGTTGTGAAAAAAGTAAGTCCAAAAATTACCTTTAAAAGTATCGGTGTGATCCACCCGCTTGTCGAGAATTTTTTCTGCCAGTTCAAGAGACGATTTTTTTCCACCAAAAAAGGTTTTAGTAGGAATGGCGAGTTCCGGAAAAATGGTATTGTAAAAACTTCCGATGCTATCAAGCGTCTGATCTACTACCTTCGAAAATTCTTCAGGAGTATTTACCGGTTTATCATAAAACAACAATGAACTGCTAATCAGGCTCTCTGCAAGCAAAACTTTCATTCGATCTTTCTCTGTCCACAACTCTTGGCCAGGCATATTAAACTCCCCAACGGATTGACCATA
>JBBRFY010000018.1:0-29789 GCA_038241205.1 Cytophagales bacterium | reverse complement strand
GATTTTTAATAATGTATCATGCACTTCTTGCCACGTTAATGACGGAAGAGGAAAGCCTCCGTTAAATGGCGAACAACTTTCATCGTTGCTAATTCGATTGAGCGTTCCGGGCACAGATGCGCAGGGTGGTCCTAATCCTGCGCCAGGTTTTGGCGGTCAACTTCAGCAGCGTGGAATCTTTGGTGTCTCGCCTGAAGCCGTCTTAAAAATTGAATACGCAGAAACCGAATATTCATTTGCCGATGGCGAAATTTACTCCCTTCGCAACCCTACCTATACACTTCAAAATCCATACATCGCCTTGCCTAGTGGTCTGATGATCTCACCACGCATGGCACCGCCCGTATTTGGATTGGGTTTATTGGAAGCGATAGATGAAGCCGATATTCTTGCTTTGGCAGATGTACATGATTTGAATGGAGACGGTATTTCTGGCAAGCCAAATTATGTATGGAACATTGCAAAAGGAAAAAAAACATTAGGCAGGTTCGGATGGAAAGCAGCGAATCCTTCTATACTTCAGCAATCTGCTAGCGCGTATAATGAAGACATGGGAATAACAAGTTTTGTTTTTCCAAACGAAAGCGCACACGGACAATCACAGTATGATAATCGTGAAGATGAGTACGAAATATCCGATAGTCTTTTGCATGCGGTAGAATTTTACATTAGAACATTGGCGGTGCCGGCAAGAAGAAAAGCCGATAACGCAGTAGTACTTCGCGGAAAGCAATTATTTACAGAAGCAAAATGCGCGAGTTGCCACACCCCACGCATGCGAACCAAAGTAGATGTTTCTTTTCCTGAAATTTCCAATCAGGTAATTTTTCCATACACTGATTTATTGGTTCACGACATGGGTCCTGATCTTGCCGACAACCGTCCTGACTTTGATGCGACAGGCCAAGAGTGGCGAACATCTCCGTTGTGGGGTATCGGACTGACACGCGTTGTGAACGGACATCAAAACTTTTTGCACGATGGTCGAGCACGCACTTTATTTGAAGCTGTAATGTGGCACGGTGGTGAAGCCGGGCAATCCAAAGAATTTGTAAAAACCCTTTCTAAGAATGACCGCGATGCGCTGATAAAATTTTTAGAATCGTTGTGATGATCAAGATTTTACTGGCCGATAATCAACCGCTTACTTCCGCAGGATTTACTTCTATTCTGAATGAGAAGGAAGATCTGTCATTTGTCGATCATGTAATTGATCGCGATCGTTTGCCGGAATTATTAGAAGAGCACAAGCCTGACCTTCTCGTTGTCGATTATAACCTTCAAGGCTTCGTCACTAAAAAGGATTTGCTTACCATTAAAGAGTATTCCCCCGAAACCAATGTATTGGTAATTTCATCTGATAATGATAAGGCGAGTATTCTTCAGGTGCTTCAATCCGGTGTGCTAGGATACCTTACCAAAGAATGCAGTCGCGAAGAAATTTTGATGGCAGTGTATACTGTTGCGCGGGGAGAAAAATTCTTTTGCCATAAGATTCTTAATATCATTATGGAGAAGCATTTTAGTCCGGAGCCTACAGAAGTTGAACCCGTCATTCTCACCGTTCGCGAAACTGAAATTCTTACGCTGCTAGCTACAGGTTATTCTACACAAAAGGTTGCAGATGAATTACACTTGAGTCCGCACACTGTTCATACGCACCGCAAAAGCATTATCAAAAAACTCAACATCAAATCGCCAACTGAGTTTGTCATCTATGCGTTGGATTTTGGGTTGATTAAAGCGAAGTAAAGATTAAATACTGTTCTATATAATTAATTTTTTACGGTACGAATAATCATCGCACAGCATATTCAAAGACGATCAACAAGTTTGTTCAGCGCTAGGTATTATACATCGAATAAAAAAATTTAAAGATGTTTCGTTAAAACAATCATGTCTCGGCATTCAATTCCATTTTCAAAAATTGGTTGCTCATAGTTATCGCTAAAGAAATTGGGTATAATATGCGTAATGCGGAAGCCAGCTTTTTGATAAAGGTATAATTGCCCAACGCTTGAATTTCCAGTTCCAATGATTAACTTTTTTAATCCCCCGAGTTTTGACTTTGCTATTACATCATGCAATAACAGAGTTCCAATTCCTCTTCCCTGATGGGTTTCTTCAACAACAATATTCTTGATCTCAATGTCGCCTTCGTTCATTGGGTAAAGAACATAGCATCCAATCATTCGTCCCTTAATACTAGCCGTATAAATAGTTGAATCAAAAATATATCGATCGATATTCGTTTTTGATGGGTCAGCAATTTGCAGAAGATCATACGGAATCTTTTCATCTTGTTGAAGTTCTTGTATGTCGAGGGTGTAGCTCATCAGCGGGCTATATTTATTGAATAACCAATATATGAAATTGCGCCATTAAGCATACCCTGAATTCAACTTCGCATACAAAAATATTCTGCTCACATTTCAAGAAGAGGATATGATACGATTCTTCGACTCGATAACTGAAAACCGAAACTCTCCTCATCTATTATGTGCCACTGCATCATTGCCGCAGTAAGGTATTCTCCAGTCCGAATAGCAACCTCTTTAATGAACTGGATGAAATCATAAGGATGTATAATGAAACAAGATTAATCCTCGAAGCCAGAAAAGTGCTGCTGCAACAGAATGAATTAGGCATTTGCAGTGGAAGGTTAAGCCTTGATCTTGATATCCCTAATTGCTATCGATTTCGGAGCGTAAAACTCTTTGTAAGGCATACACCTACCCTTTACAGGGTATATCAAAATCCGCTTTAACAGGCGATTGTCCTATGAAGACGAGGCATCTACTTTTGCACGTAGAATCAATAATTATTTTACCCTTATAAAATGAAACAACGTGCTACCCGATTTATGTTATTTGTCGGTCTTTTATTTCCACTTGCAGCAATAGCCCAAACCGGAAATGTTAAAGGAAAAATATCAGCAGTAGATGGAACTCCTGCAGAGTTTATCAGTGTCAGTTTAAAAGGCACAACAAAGGGAGCAGCGACAGGTAATAACGGTGAGTTTGAAATTAAACATGTAAATCCAGGACGTTATCGTTTGGTTGCTTCATTCGTTGGTCTTGAATCAAGTGAACAAGAAATAGAGGTCGTTGCTGGCGAAACAACTTTAGTACCTGAAATCATATTGAATGAAAATGCAAGTCAATTAAATGAAGTAGTTGTATCGAGCATTCGCGAGCGATCGTATCAAAATGAGTTTTCGATGGTGGGTTCTAAATCGACCACACCATTAAAGGATTTGCCACAAGCTGTTAGTTATGTTACAAAGGAATTGGTACAGGATCGTCAGTCATTTCGGATTACTGATGTTATAAAAAACATCAGCGGTGTCAGCCTTAATAATTTTGAAAACCGGTTTACACTACGAGGTCTTGCGGGTAACAGTTATCAATTGATAAATGGTTTACGCGTAAGTGGTCGATCATTCAACTCACCGTTGGTTAGTAACCTGGAACGTATTGAAGTGATCAAAGGCCCAGCTTCTGCTCTTTATGGAAATACAGAACCCGGTGGCACCATTAACAGTGTTACCAAAAAACCATTGGATATAAATAGAAATGCTGTAAACGTTTCGGTTGGAAGTTTTCAAACCACACGACTCAACACGGATTTTACCGGTCCGTTGAATGAATCCAAAACGATTTTATATCGCCTGAATGTTACCTATCAGAACACGGCAACGTTTCGCGATTTACAGGAACGAAAAGATTTCCAGATTGCACCTTCGTTCTCCTATGTTCCCAACAACAAAACAAGAGTGGATGTTGATTTTGTTTACAACAATGTTAATGGAAAAACAGAGCGCGGCCAACCGATCTATGGACCATCAACGGGCGGAGCAGAACGATTGTTTACTACATCGATCTCTCAAAGTATGTCGAGAGCAAATGATTATTTAAAGGAGAGTACCTATTACATCACAGGAGCGATTAACCATAAGTTTAATGAAAAGGTATCCGTAAATGTTTCCTATTTAAAGTATGTGTACCAGGAAGATATGTTCGAGCACCGTGGTGAGAACGCCTATGCAGTGGATAGCGCTGGTGTCGAACTGCCCAACTTATTACGAGTAAGAACG
Source organism: Cytophagales bacterium (assembly GCA_038241205.1). Classification (GTDB taxonomy): domain Bacteria; phylum Bacteroidota; class Bacteroidia; order Cytophagales; family Cyclobacteriaceae; genus Chryseolinea. The sequence goes on along the minus strand of JBBRFY010000018.1, from coordinate 25,693 downwards.
ATAGGGCGTAAACGTACACGTTATGACGATAACCTCACTGCTTATTTCAATCTACATCTAAAGACAGGCCCACTTCAACATGCCGTTGTTGTCGGATCAGATTTCATACAAAGCATTGTGCCTGTGGGAACAATTAACGATGGAGCGGGTGGATATTTAAATGCTGCAAAGACTGGAACGATCGCGAATTATGATCGCAACAAAAAACAACTGTATGCCTTTGATTCCAACGGTATGCCGATACCGAACGTTGCGTATTACAATTTAGATAATCCAAATTACGCTAATGCGGATGTGACCAAATACATCTCCACCCGAAAAGTGAATGCGCCAACACGATATAACAGTCGCAATGTGTATGTGCAAGATCAGATCAAATGGAAGAAGATTCAATTGCTATTCGGACTGCGTCAGGAATTTTATTACGACTATTCTTATTACACAACCGATACTGTTAAAGCGGTTAAACAAAATGCGCTGATACCAAGAATTGGTATGGTGTTCAGTGTTACGAATAATATCAATGTATATGCTAACTATGTTGAAGGTTTTCAACCTCAAAGTGTTGGCATTGTTGGAGCTCCTGAAATTTATGGTGGTCCGTTCGATCCACTTACCAGCAGCATGTATGAATTTGGAGCAAAGACAGAATGGTTTAATAAAAAGTTAACGGTAAATGTTTCCCGTTATCATATTGAACTCAATAATATTTTGGTGAATGCTAACAGCACAACCAATCCTCAACTTTTAGAGCAGCGCGGTCAGGAAGTATCAGAAGGAATAGAGATTGATATTACCGGCAATATTTTACCTAACCTTTCGGTGAATGCAAACTACGCTTACAACTATGCAGAGATTACCAAGAGCGATAAACCTGCTCTTATTGGAACCGTGAAAGAAGCAGCACCACATAGTCAAGGTGGCGTGTGGATTAAATACACAATGGATTATGGGTTGTTCAACGGACTTGGATTTGGATTGGGTGGAAATTTTGCAACGCAACAAAAGACACGTCTGAGTTACCTTACCTTACCGGGATATACTGTTTTTGATGCCGCAGTATTTTATCAGATCAATCAGATTAAATTTTCGCTTAACGTAAATAACCTGGCGAATAAAGAACATCTCGTATCACAGGCCAATCCAAACATGGTGGGGCCAGGCACTCCGCGAAACTTTATGTTTAATGTTGGTTACACATTTTAATTCGGGTAAGTGACGCGGATGAAAAAAGTAATTGGAAAAATTCACTTATGGCTCGGACTTACGTCGGGCCTTATTGTGTTTATCATCAGCATCACCGGTTGCATTTATGTTTTTGAACAGGAATTAAAATCAGTAGTCTATAAAGACAGACAGGTAATTGAAGTACCTGATCGAGCTATAAAAAAACCGTTGTCAGAATTATTAACCGTAGCTCAGCAAGAAGTGGGAGAAGAACATCCTATTCAAGGTATAGAGATATCCGATGCTGCCAATCACACCTATTCGTTCAGAACATTTCAAGTTCGCGATAATAAAGCCATGACGTATTTTGGCGAGATTGTCTATCAACATAAAGTTTACATTAATCCTTACACGGCTGAAACGGTTAAGAATGAGAATACCAAATATGAATTCTTCACGCTGGTTTTGAGGCTGCATCGGAACTTGTTATTGAAAAAAGAAATAGGGCAAGTAGTGGTAGGTTCATCCGTCATCATTTTTGTGGTGATGCTCATCAGTGGTATTGTTCTTTGGTGGCCGAAAAATATCGCAGCAATAAAAAAACGCCTTTCATTCAAATGGAAAAATACAACTAAGTGGAAACGGAAAAATTATGATGTTCATAGTATTCTTGGTTTCTACAGTTCATGGATAATTTTGGTGGTTGCCTTAACCGGATTGACCTGGGCTTTCGATTGGTTCAATGACAGCGTGCAATGGATTGCCAATGGAGGAGTGAAATCCGAAAAAGTAAAACCTTTATATTCTGACACAACACAAGCCAATTCGGTTTTACCAATCGACAAAATTCTTGTTGATTTAAAAAAGCAAAATCCAAAAACACATACCTTCACCATCAGCTTCCCCGAAAAATCAGATGGTGTAATCAATGCATCAGCTAGAAGTAGTACACATGTGCGGTATACGATGCTTCGTTATCAGTTCGATCAGTTTACCGGAACGTTATTGAAGATTACAAATTTTGATGAAAAGAATACAGGTGAAAAACTAAAAACCATGAACTACGATATTCACACCGGTGCCATCCTAAATTTGCCTGGAAAAATATTGGCCTTCATTGCCAGTTTAATTTCAGCATCACTACCGGTTACCGGAGTTTACATTTGGCTGGGCAGAAAGAAGAAAGTACAGAAGAAAAGTTTTGAGAACATTCAGTTGATAGTAAAAAATACGGTTTGATATATTTCTATCTCGTTTTTTGTCAAGCTCCTTATTGTAGCCTATAAGAATACCCTCAACCCACCCTTCAATGGGTAGGTAATTCAAAATTTCATTCACTTTCAAAGGTTATGCAAAAATTACACTTCTAAAGCGATTGACGTAGTATGTCTCGTATCTGATTGGGAAGAAGGAAGGAGAGCAAAAGCGAAGAATGAATTAGGAAGCACACATCAAATGAACCTTTTAATATTGAGCTTTCAATTTGGTAATCCTCGACATCTGGCAAATATGGAAAAGCCATCTATCATTTTGTTAATGAATTCATCTTGTTCATAAAAAGACACGGTAAACTGAAGTGGATAATTCAAGCTAAAATTACTTTAAGTACTTGATTTTGAGCAAGAAATCCTTGAATCAGAACGAAGGTGAAACCCGTACAAGCATTTGTTCTCAGCTTTTCCGGCAATTGCTAACGGATATTTATCAATCCTTATAACTTTGTGCGCACAAAATAGTCCCTATGCTATTGGATTTTGAAAAGCCTATCGCGGAATTAGAAGCGAAACTCGATGACATGAAGCACTTGGCCAGCGACAGCGATAAAGAAGTTAAATCAGCCGTCAAAGCCCTGGAGAAGAAAATTCAAGAATTGAAAAGAGAGACGTTCGACAATCTTACGGGTTGGCAGCGTGTACAACTTTCCCGTCATCCTGACCGACCTTATACGCTTGATTATATTTACGAAATTACCTCTGAGTTCATTGAGTTGCATGGCGATCGAACCGTGGGGGATGATAAAGCCATGGTGGGTGGATTGGGAAGTATTGACGGCCAAACGTTTATGATTATCGGCCAACAAAAAGGGCGTAATACCAAGCAGCGCCAGATGCGCAATTTTGGTATGGCGAATCCAGAAGGATATCGCAAGGCGCTTCGCCTCATGAAGATAGCCGAGAAATTCAACAAGCCGATCATTACGATAATTGATACACCGGGCGCGTTTCCTGGATTAGAGGCGGAGGAGCGCGGACAAGGCGAGGCCATAGCGCGAAACCTTAAAGAAATGTTTATGCTCAAAGTGCCTGTAATCTGTATTGTGATTGGTGAAGGTGCTTCGGGCGGTGCATTGGGTATTGCCATTGGCGATCGGGTTTTGATGCTTGAAAACTCGTGGTATTCTGTTATTTCTCCTGAGAATTGCTCTACTATTTTGTGGAGGAGTTGGGATTATAAAGAGCAGGCAGCAGAGTTATTAAAGCTGACTGCGAAAGATATGTTCGCGTTAAATTTGGTGGATGGCATTGTGAAAGAACCGCTTGGCGGTGCGCACACAGATGTGAAGTGGATGGCCAATGAAATTAAAAAAACCATCTTGAAACATACTGATGAATTATTAAAACTAACACCTGAGCAGCGCATCGAACAACGCATTGATAAGTTTTGTGCGATGGGCGTGGTGAAAGAATGATAAAGTAAACCTCGTGTTTACTTTTGTTTATACATTTTAAAACCGCACATCCTGCGGTTTTTTTATTCATTGAATTTTACAATAATCAATGACGATTAACGGATACCAATTAACGGATAACGACACATGAAACTTCACATAATCAATACTGGCTTTTTCAAGCTCGATGGTGGCGCCATGTTTGGTGTTGTTCCAAAATCCATTTGGAAAAAATCAAATCCGGCTGATGAAAACAATTTATGCAATTGGGCCATGCGTTGTTTGTTAATTGAAGATGGAAACAAATTGATTTTAATTGACAATGGTATAGGTACTAAACAGGGAGAAAAATTTCTGCGTCATTATTACCTTAACGGAAATGACAGCTTAATAAAATCGTTGAATGACGCAGGTTTTTCTGAAGATGATGTTACCGATATGTTTTTAACGCATCTTCATTTCGATCATTGCGGTGGTGGTGTTAAAACAGAAAATGAAAAACCGTTACTCACTTTTAAGAATGCTACCTATTGGTCAAACGAAGATCATTGGCAATGGGCAACACAACCGAATGCAAGAGAGAAGCCTAGCTTTTTGAAAGAAAATATTTTGCCGATGCAAGAAAGTGGTCAATTGAAATTTGCAAACATGAAAACGGCATCTCCCTTTTCTCAGTTTGATATTTTCTACGCATCCGGGCACACCGATAAAATGATGATCCCGAAGATTACATATAAGGATAAGGTAATTTGTTTTATGGCCGATCTTCTTCCTTCGGCAGGACATATTCCACTTCCGTATGTGATGGGGTATGACACTCGACCCTTAATAACACTTCAGGAAAAAGAGCAATTTTTAAATGAGGCTGCCGACAATGGATACATTCTTTTCTTAGAACATGATTCACAAAATGAATGTTGTACGGTGAAGCGAACGGAGAAAGGTATTCGATTGGATCAGGCTTTTAGTCTAAATGAAATTCTATAGCAGATGTCATAGATATTTTACCGCAGAGAATGGACAGAGAAAATACACACATAGAAAACAAATAGGCATTTATCAGTGCAACTCTGTGGGATTTTTCTTCGTGTGCTCAGTGGTTAAAATGCATTTTAATAAACATCGAAAGTTTTAATTTCAAATAAAAATGAAAATAGGATTAGTGTTATCCGGTGGAGGAGCAAGAGGTATTTCGCACATTGGTGTATTAAAGGCACTGCAAGAATTTGGAATACAAATCGATTGTCTTGCAGGAACTAGTGCAGGATCAATTGTGGGATCTCTTTACGCGTATGGATATGAGCCGGATAAAATTCTTGAAATCATTTTAACATCCAGCTTCTTTAAATCTTTACGTCCCGCATGGACATGGACGGGTCTTCTTAGTCTCGATGGACTTCGTAATATATTATTAAAACACATGCCGGGAAATACTTTTGAGTCACTGAAGAAGCCAATGATTGTAGCCGTAACAGATATTAGAAAAGGGAAATCAGAATACTTTTCATCCGGAGAATTGGTTCCAACAATTTTAGCATCAAGCTGTGTGCCTGCCGTTTTTAATCCGATTCAGTTCAATGGAAACTTATATGTTGATGGAGGAATATTGGATAATCTTCCAGCGCAAATTATTCGAACACAATGCGATCTTTTAATTGGTTCAAATTGCAATTGCATAAATGAAGATTTTGAAGTTAAAAATTTCAGATCTGTTATTGAACGTAGCTTAATGATGGCCATTAACGCAAATACTGGGAACAATAAAAATCTATGTGATGTATTGATCGATCCACCAGGTGTAGGTAAAGTGAGTGGCTTCGATGTCGGTAAGGCGAAAGAATTATTCGATATTGGGTATCAGTTTACAAAACAGAATTTTAAGCCGGAAGATTTTAAATTGAAATGATATGGGCGCGATGAATTTTAAAGAGCAAATTATGCAGGGTATTTCGGATGAATTGCCGCATATAAAGTCATACGATTCCTCCATCAGTCATGCTCCAAAACGAAAAGATATATTGTCGGATGATGAAAAGAAATTAGCCTTGCGAAATGCACTTCGATATTTTCATCCGCAGCATCATGATGTTCTTGCTCCTGAATTTTATGATGAGCTCAATACCTATGGAAGAATTTATATGTATCGCTTTCGGCCAGCGTATGAAATGTTTGCCCGACCGATCTATGAATATCCAGCACAATGCCAGCAAGCCGCTGCTATTATGTTGATGATCCAAAATAATCTTGATCCTGCTGTGGCGCAACATCCACACGAGTTGATTACTTATGGCGGAAATGGGTCGGTGTTTCAGAATTGGGCGCAGTATCTTCTTACCATGCAATACTTATCGCGCATAACGGAAGAGCAAACCTTGCACCTGTATTCGGGTCATCCAATGGGTCTGTTTCCGTCATCGAAAGAAGCACCACGCGTTGTCGTTACCAATGGTATGATGATACCGAACTATTCAAAGCAAGATGATTGGGAAAAATTCAATGCATTGGGCGTAACACAATACGCTCAAATGACAGCCGGTTCATATATGTATATCGGTCCACAAGGAATTGTACATGGCACTGCGATAACGGTTTTAAATGCCGGACGGAAAATCAGTAAAACAGGAGAGGGACTTGAAGGAAAGCTTTTTGTTACGTCAGGGCTAGGCGGAATGAGCGGTGCGCAACCTAAGGCAGGAAATATTGCAGGTTGCATTACGGTTGCTGCAGAAATAAATTCGAAGGCTGCACAGAAACGATTTGATCAGGGCTGGGTAGATGAAATTATAAGCGACCTTAATGAACTTGTTGTTCGAATAATAAAAGCAAAAGAAAATAAAGAAGTTGTTTCCATTGCGTTTGTAGGAAACATTGTGGACGTGTGGGAGAAATTGGATGAAGAAAAAATTCTCATCGATCTCGGTTCTGATCAAACATCGCTGCATAATCCTTGGGCGGGTGGATACTATCCGGTCGGATTAAGTTTGGAGGAATCAAATACCTTACTGGCAAATGATCCGACACAATTTAAAGTAGAAGTGCATCGCTCGTTAAAGCGGCATGCAGCAGCGATTAATAAACATACAGCAAGAGGCACATATTTCTTTGACTACGGAAATGCCTTTTTACTAGAAGCTTCGCGTGCAGGTGCAGATGTAATGGCAGACGATGGAATTAATTTCAAGTACCCATCGTATGTGCAAGACATCATGGGCCCAATGTGTTTTGATTTTGGCTTCGGTCCATTTCGTTGGGTATGTGCTTCTGGTAACGATGCTGATTTAGATTTTACGGATCATGTTGCGAAAGATGTTTTAGAAGAAATTATAAAATGTTCACCAGCAGAAATTCAATCACAGTTGCAGGATAATATTCAGTGGATTAAGCAAGCGAAGAGCAATAAACTTGTTGTGGGTTCGAAGGCGAGGATATTGTATGCAAATGCGGAAGGAAGAATAAAAATCGCGCAAGCATTTAATCAAGCAGTACGCGATGGGAAGATCGGGCCAATTGTATTGGGAAGAGATCATCATGATGTTTCGGGAACCGATAGTCCGTATAGGGAAACTTCCAATATTTATGATGGCTCAAGGTTCACTGCCGATATGGCCATACACAATGTTATTGGCGATTCATTTCGAGGAGCTACGTGGGTTTCAATTCACAACGGTGGTGGTGTTGGCTGGGGCGAGGTAATCAACGGTGGTTTTGGTTTGCTATTAGATGGTAGCGATGATGCTGACCGAAAACTAAAAAACATGCTTCACTTTGATGTGAACAATGGCATTGCGCGAAGAGCATGGGCGCGAAATGATAATGCACTATCGACAATTAAGAGAGAGATGGAATTAACAAAAGATTTGCAGATCACATTGCCCAATCGGGTAAACGATTCAATGGTAGAGGCGTTAATCGTTAATGGTTAATAGTGAATAGTGGGGTCGAAATCAGAAGGTGACGATACTAGCTCATTTATTGGAGACTTCTTGAGTATTGAACCTTTAACGGATAACGATTAACAGGTAACGATTATCACTAAAGAAATCCGGCCTCGTTTTTGAATAGGTAAATCAAACAAAACTCGAAATTATGAAACCTCTAAAAAAAATGATGCTGGCGGCTTTGCTTATCGCCATTTGTTCTGGAGCATTTGCGCAGGCAAAATTTTCAGCGGGTATTAAAGGCGGCCTCAACTTCGCAAATCTTGATGTTAAAAGTATTAGCAGTACTTACGACAATAGATCGGGATACCATGCGGGTGCTTTTGCATTAGTTAAATTCACTAAGATTGGTATTCAACCTGAAGTAATATTTTCTCAACAGGGTTCTACCGTTAATGTAGATGGAGATGATGTTAAATCAAATTTTAGCTATGTTAACATTCCAGTGTTGTTAAAGCTTTATACCGTTGCCGGAATTAATTTGCAAGTTGGTCCACAATTTGGTTTTTTAACCAACGATCCTGTTGTAGTAACCAACAACGAAGAGATTAAAGGCGCTATAAAAAAATCAGATGTAAGCTTGGCATTGGGCGTGGGATGGGATTTACCTTTTGGCCCAACCCTAGATTTTCGATACAATCTAGGTCTGCAAAATGTAAGCGATAATTCGGCTTTTGATATTAAGAACCAAGTGTTCCAAGTGTCTCTTGGTTTTAAATTGATTAAAATGGGAGCGAAGTAAAGTTAGGAGGGATGAATTACAAAGAACACGATATTCGTACACGGTAATTCATCCCTTTTTACTTTTAATAATCTGAAATCAATTCGAACTGTTCTTTCGCAGAGTCAATCACTTTTCCTTCTTCACATTTTAATACGCGATAGGGAAATTTCTTTATAAGGCCATAACTGTGTGTGGCCATAAGTACTGCTGTTCCACTTTTATTAATCTGTTGAAAAATTTTCATGATGCCATGCGATACTTCCGGATCGAGATTTCCGGTGGGTTCATCTGCGAATAATATTTGAGGTTCGTTTAATAATGCACGGGCAATTACCACACGTTGTTGTTCACCTCCTGAAAGTTGATGTGGCATTTTCTTTTCCACGGAACCTAACCCAACCTGCATCAATACATCGCTTAAACGCGCCCGCATTTTTCCATTGTCCTTCCAACCTGTTGCACGCATTACAAACATCATATTTTCATCTACCGATCGATCAGGAAAAAGTTGGAAATCTTGAAAGATGATGCCCAGTTTTCTACGCAGTAAAGGAATATCTGAATTTTTAATCCCACGAATGTTAAATCCTGAAACCTGAATATCGCCAAGGCGCAATGTTAGATCTGCATAAAGCGTTTTTAGCAAAGAAGATTTCCCAGAGCCGGTTCTTCCAACGAGGTAAACGAATTCACCTTTCTCAATATTGAAAGAGATATCTCCCAAAACAGTATTGTTGTCTTGAAAAATACTAGCCTCATTTACGCGTACAACAGGATCGTTTGAAAACATGGTTAAAGTGTTTTGGTGCTTTTGTGTTTAGGTGTTTAAGTTCGTAAGCATATTTTCAATGTTTAAGAACTTCAAACATCAAACATCAAACTTTTAGCTTTTAACCATTCACTTTTTTATAGTCTGCTAAAAATTTTGCAAGACCGCTATCAGTAAGTGGATGATTCAACAAACCTGTGATTACACTTAATGGACATGTTGCAACGTCAGCACCGATTTCAGCACACTGAAGTAAATGAACTGTATTGCGAACTGAGGCAGCAAGAATTTCTGTATCAAATCCATAGTTATCATAGATCAACCTGATTTGAGCAATGAGATCCATACCTTCTAATCCGATATCATCTAATCGACCAATAAAAGGCGACATGTAATTTGCTCCTGCTTTTGCAGCCAACAACGCCTGGCCTGCAGAAAATATCAGTGTACAATTGGTGCGAATACCTTCACTGTTAAATTTTTTCAACACCTTAACACCATCTTTAATCATCGGAATTTTCACGACAATCTTATCATCAATTTTAGCAAGTTCGTATCCTTCTTTAACCATACCGTCAAAATCGGTCGAGATGACTTCGGCACTCACGTTATTATCAACAATATCACAAATGGCTTTGTAATGTGCTTTAATATTTTCCGCACCCTTAATACCTTCCTTTGCCATAAGCGATGGGTTGGTAGTTACGCCATCCAATACGCCTAAGTCGTGCGCTTCTTTTATTTCATTTAAATTGCCGGTGTCGATAAAGAATTTCATTGATTTATGCTGTTAGGTTTTTAAATTTCAAGGGCGAAGTTACGCATCATTTGTAGAAGTGCATAAGAATATGTTGCCAGTTTCCGGAGCCCGGTTTCCTGTTACTGGCTACCGGAAACCGGAAACTGGCAAACCGGTATTAGTGCCAATCCAAAAACTGCCAGTATATTTGCGCCCTTGTTCTAAAATTAATTTACCTATGGCATTGCAGTGTGGAATTGTTGGACTACCCAACGTTGGAAAATCAACCCTTTTTAATTCGATCTCAAATAATAAGGCAGAGGCGGCCAACTTCCCTTTCTGTACAATAGAGCCAAATGTTGGTGTTATTACCGTTCCTGATCCACGATTGAAAATATTGGAGGCTCTGGTTAATCCTCAGCGAGTGTTACCGACAACTATAGAGTTTGTTGATATCGCTGGTTTGGTGAAGGGTGCAAGCAAGGGCGAAGGATTGGGGAATCAGTTTTTGGCAAATATCCGCGAGGTGAATGCTATTGTACATGTTGTGCGCTGTTTTGATAATGATAACATTGTACATGTTGATGGCCGTGTAAACCCGGTTGCTGATAAAGAAATTATTGATACTGAACTTCAATTAAGAGACCTTGATTCAGTCGAAAAGAAATTGAGCAAGGTTGAGCGCGCTGCTAAAACTGGAGATACAAAAGCAAAGAAGGAAGTCGTTGTTCTTCAACGATTTAAAGAGGCATTGTTGGCAGGAAAGAGTGCGCGGACGGTGCCAGCAGATGAGGAGGAATTAACGGCTGTTGCCGATCTTCAATTGTTAACGGCCAAGCCGGTTGTTTACATAGCCAACGTAGATGAAGCGTCCATACACACTGGAAATAAGTATGTTGATGCACTGAAAGCGTTAGTGAAAGATGAAAATGCGGAAGTGGTGATGATCAGTGCGGCCATTGAGGCTCAGATTGCCGAGTTAGAAAGCATGGAAGACAGACAAGTATTTTTGCAAGAATACGGTTTGGAAGAGTCTGGATTAAATAAACTGTTGAGAGCATCATACCATTTACTCAATCTGATTACCTATTTCACCGCGGGCGAGAAGGAAGTTCGGGCGTGGCCAATCGTGAAAGGCTGGACTGCCCCTCAAGCCGCGGGCGTTATACATACCGATTTTGAAAAAGGCTTTATTCGAGCTGAAGTCATTAAGATTGCTGATTATCAGCAATATAAGACTGAGCAAGGCTGCAAAGAAGCCGGAAAAATGGCGGTGGAGGGAAAAGCGTATATCGTGGAAGACGGTGATATTATGCATTTCCGATTTAATGTTTAAAGATTCAGACCAATTCAGTAGAAGTTTATTTTTTTTTCTTAGTTTTATAAACTGCTCATATTCAACAATAAGCGGGCTTTTTGTATTTGTATAGTTTAACCCTCATTAAATTTTTTTGGGTTTTGAGAACAAGAATAATTTTTTCGCTGAAGAATCGTGGAGCGTATGTTCCTTTTCATCACCAATACCTTTTAGCGCAGGTTATTAGAGGCTTAATTGTTTTTGGCCCAGACAAACGCTACCTAGATTTTACTGAATACAACTTCTCCGGTCTTAAAGGTCAAACAAAAATTAGCAGAAAGGGTCTTCACTTTTTTTCGTCTAAAGTAACGTTGGTATTTGCGTGCACGAACAAAGAATTTCTTGATTATTTTCTGGCGCAGCTTTTTGAATTGAAAGAGGTAATGGTGGGTAATCTAAACCTCCAGCCCGAAAGTTTTGAAACCGAAGAGCTCTCTCAAATTGGTGACGAAAGTCGCTTTCTTTGCATATCGCCAATAGTCGTTATTCGCGCATCGTTTAATGATGATAGCTGCAAAAAATTTGTTCCTCCGGAGAATGATGAGTTTTCTGATTTACTTTATGAGTCAACAATAACGCGCATGGAGGCGACTGGTAAATACACACCAGAACAGATTACCGCTTTCTATAAATTTCAACTCATTGCCGATCATGATTATATTCAGCGCATTCAGGCTTTGAATAAAAAGTTTGCGCGCATTTATCCGTTATACGATCACGATGTAAAATTTGAAGTGCGGGGTTATACATTTCCATTTACACTGTATGCCGCGAAAGAGGTGCAGCAGTTTGTGTACGAAAATGGGCTGGGTTATTTCACTCACAAAGGTTTTGGAATGTTAGATGTTGCAAACAACGATTCCATACATCGCCCCACAGAACAGCAAGTAGATTACGCTTAACGCGTACTTTTTTCCAGTCGTACATAGCCTACCAACAAATCAGCATTTGGCCGAAGGGCTCTATAATAGACAAACACTTCATAGAAATTTTCTGTTTGAAAATTCGTTCCTTCAAAATAATAGGAAGGTAATGTTTTCGATTTTGTTACGTATTGGTAATCGTACAATCCTTGCTTTAGCAAAACTCTAGCGGTATAACTTTGCTGCGCTGAATCATATCGCATTTTGCTATCCGCATCCATATTCCAAAAATTAAAAGCACCTGTAACAAACACTTCTGTGTTTTTAAGAGGCGGAGATGCAAGAGCAAAATTGACATATGCATAATTCGTAAAAGGTAATTGTCGATAATCATAATTGTCAATCGTATAGCCACCATCTTGATCAACGTAAATGGAATACGGTAATCCGTTGCGACTTTTATCGCGATCAATGTAGACTTCAAAGGGTTTTACTGTTTTATTTACTCTGTTTACAAACCTTCCGGGGTTATAAAGCGATCGTAAATCAAAAAACCTGAATTCATTTCCCGCCTTAAACATATTGGCATCATCAAAATATCGGTAGTCTAATTCTTTTTCGATATCACGAATAAAACTTGGGCGCATATCGACCGCCATATTATCCCATCGTTGATTTTGCCGCATGTTTACATGAACATCGAGTGCCGGATTTGTGATGTACACGTTGGAGTGGTTGATGGTAAAATTTATTTGCTGGTTTAAATCAGCCATGTTGCTTGGGCCAATTAGATTGGCATCGCGCTTAAAGGATACTTTATTATCGAACACCATAAATCGTTTGCTCAGAACAATGTCTTCTTTATTTCCTGATCGATATACTACCACAACATAATTGCCTGGAAGTTTTACGGCAGGCAAGGTATACGTATAGCGAATGTAAGGTATGTGTGTATTAACAGAGGGCTCGAAATTGTTGATTGGAAATTCATTATAGTCAACCAAAAAATCCAGATCTTGTAAACTTGATTTTGACCAGTCAAAATTGCAATGGACAATTCTTGCAAGGTAATTATTCCGATCGCTTCTTAGATCGTCAAAACTTAGAATGAGATCCCATTGGCCGAGGGCGGTTACGGCAGGTTGCGTAGCAATACCGATTGGCGATACTTGAACCGTGCGAATTTGAGATTCGTACACCTGATCGATGAGCTCCAACGATTTTGGATTGCCATCTGAATTAGTTGAACTTTGTGTGAGGGGAACACACGCCATTACCCCGAGGAAAACAAAAATAAAATAGGCATACTTCATAGTGCCTTAAAGATAGAAACGATTTCCAACCTTTTTATTCACGAAGGTGTCTAAAACGCAAAACGGCCGCATAATTGGATTCATGCTCAACGAAACAGAGCTAATAGACGGATGTATTAAAAATAACAGGGCCGCTCAGCAGGTTTTGTATAACTCCTATTGCCGAAAAATGATGGTGGTTTGCCTGCGATATGCAAAAGGTATTGATGAGGCCGAGGATATTTTGCAAGAGGGATTTATAAAGGTATTTCATGCCATAAAGAATTTCCGAAAAGAGGCGAAACTTGAGACGTGGATTACCAGAATCATGGTCAATACAGCACTGAATGCGCAGCGAAAGAAAATGTATTTGTATCCTATGGTCGATGTAGAAGACCTTCATTTACCTGAACAAGAAATTAGCCTATCTGGAATTCACTTCAAACAGTTGTTGGAACTTATTCAATCGCTGCCACAAGGTTGTCAGATTGTTTTCAACTTGTTTGCCATAGAAGGCTATAGTCATAAAGAAATTGCTGAGTTGCTCGGCATTTCAGAGGGCACATCAAAATCACAATTTGCAAGGGCAAAAAGTTTATTGCAACAAAAATTATTGAAAGAGTCAACGTATTACGAACGCTATGGAGAGGGGAGAATTTAACGATTTAATGAAGGACGCTTTTAAGGATGCGGAGGCCACGCCATCTGAAAATGTTTGGACAAACATTGAGTTGGATTTGGAGAAAGCAGAAGGAGGCGACATTCGCAGACGACTATTTTATTACAAAATGGTGGCAGCAGCCTCTGTAATTTTTGCGTTGATTGCCGGCTCGGCTGCGTTGTATGTGTTAAACACATCGTCTACTGTTGAAAATCAACAAGCATTGCTTACTGAATCACAAATTACTGAATCACAAAGCAAAAACACTATTGAAAATCCGGAAAAGATTTCAGAAGCGAGAGTAAGTTCAGAAGGTAATTCAAATCAGCGTATTGAACCTAAGGTAATAGAGAAGAGCAGAGGTGAGAAAAATAATAATGCCGGAAATAGTAATGATGTAAATAAACGCAATACTGATTTTGAAAATGAAGGTGGGCAGACTCATAAAACATTGTCTTCAAACTCTAATCAGGTAAAAACAAATTCATCTTTAGCCAGCAGCAAGAAGAATCCGATAAACACGAATTCAGTTGAACAAGATGAAAAGCATCTCACAAATCAAAAGACCTATAGAAATGTGAATGATGATCAGATGATATTTCAACCTAATTCAGTTAAAACGGTTTCCACTTTTAGTTCACCTAAAAAGTTAGATGCTATTAACATCAAACAAGAAGAAACAGATGTAGAGCCAGATGCTGGATTGCTTTTGCTTGCTAAACTTGCCTTGCGTGAAAAAGAACTTCAAGGAGAGGAGACTAAAAAGGAAAAACGTTCTGAACGCCTTTGGACTTCAGTTGGTGTTGCTGCCGGAGGATTCAGTTCTGTTAACTCTGGTGTTGCGCCAACATTAACTTCTCAATCTACTGCTTCTGCTTCAAATTCATTTGTGCAGAATGTTCAAGTTGCTAATCAACAAGCGAAAGCTTCGGGTTCAACGTATTCGGTAGGCGTTAATGTCGGCACCAAAATATCAAACCGATGGATTATACAAGGCGGATTAAATTATTTAAAACAAGGATCTGACTATACATCGAATTCGGTTGTCACATCATCTGATTTTAAAAATTTTAGTGTTGCGTCTTTAAATGAACTAGCGCGCAACTCTTATGATGCTCAGTTGGTTTCCACAGCATCCTATCAAGTGAACAATACACTTCAATACATTAATGTTCCGCTACAGGCAGGTTATATTATTCTGAACAAAAAGGTAGGTATTCAAGTCAATACAGGAGTATCAACCGATCTTTTTCTTCAAAATACCTTAACACCAGAAGGTGGTAATCTCGACAAGTCCACGCAAGGAAGCGGATCAGAATCTCCTTACAGAACGGTAAATTTTAGCGGCTTAATCGGCACAGAGATCAGTTATAAAGTGGGGCAACATTATCGATTAGCATTGAATCCTGGTGTGCGATATCCGTTTAGCTCAATTTATAAATCAGATGTAGGTATATCCGCCTCACCCCTTACTTTCGATGTGGGTCTTCGGTTCCGATATATATTTCATTGAGATTAAATTTTAATGCCGATATAGAAGAGGTGACTAGTCCGCTACAATTTTGCATTGCCGGCAAATCTCTGTAACATTCTACCATTGCATTCGCGCATGCCTACCGTAATATGGTTGTAAAAAATATCACTGATTAATTCTCGCGTATTTCTCTAAACCAAAGACCTATCAACGCGAAAGAGTTAGTAAGATTGCGAAGGAGTAAAGAACGGAAGAACGGGAATTGTTCTATTGTTCAAGTGCATCAATCTCCACAGCAAGTTCTTCCCACTTAGAGGTAATGTCTTTCAATTCTTTTTCTGTTTTCTTTTGGTCGAATTGAATTTTCTTCAGTTTTTCGAAATCACCAAATACATCGGGCTTTGTCATTTCTAATTCGCGTTCGCTTTTTACTGATTCCAACTTAGCAAGTTGCTCTTCTACTTTTTTTAATTCACGCTCAAGCGATTTTAACTTTGTATCGTTACTGGGTGGTGTTGACACAGTCTCCTGAACTTTCTTTTCTGGCTTTGGAGTTTCTACTTTAACCTCAACAGTACTCGCTTCATTTTTCTTGCGCCAGTATTCGTATTCATCAAACGTGCCCGGGTATTCTTTAATCTGCTTGTCTTCTATATACCAAATCTTATTTGCAATCTGCCGTACAAAGTGGCGGTTGTGAGACACTACAATAAAACTCCCGGCATATTGTTGAAGCGCTTGTATCAAGATATTTTCTGAAATAAAATCCAAGTGATTGGTTGGTTCATCCAACAATAGAAAATTCGCTTCTGAAATCAATGTCTTCGCCAACGCAACGCGCGATTTTTCTCCTCCTGATAAAACTTTAATCTTCTTAAACGCTTCTTCATCTGAAAATAAGAAGCAGCCCAATACGTTTCGCAACTCTTGTTCTGTTTTGCCCGAACCAGCTTGCTTCATTTCTTCTAATATTTCATTTTCAACATGAAGTGATTCTAATTGATGCTGAGCATAAAAAGCCTGAATTACATTATAGCCGAGCGTGCGTTCTCCTTGCGTAGGTTCGGTTCCGGAAAGAATACGCAGTAGCGTGGATTTACCTTTTCCGTTTGCACCAATCAAAACGATTTTATCTCCACGTTCTAAATTGATAGATGTGTTTTTTAATATTTCAAGATTGCCGTACGCTTTTGAAACATCTTTCAAACTAATAATATAACGACCCGGTTGTTGATTGAATTTAAACCGAAAATTAACAGCAGCGGTATCGTCTACAACTTCTTCAATCTTGTCTAATCGATCTAACGCTTTAACGCGCGATTGCACCAACTTACTTTTTGACGCTGTAGCGCGGAAGCGTTCTATAAATCGCTCGGTCTGTTTTATTTTTGCTTGCTGGTTTTCGTACGCACCATTTTGAATTTCCATGCGCACTTCTTTCTCTTGTTGATAGAAAGAATAATTTCCTTCGTATGATATAAGTTGTGATTGCGTAACCTCAACCACTTTGGTTACTACATTGTCTAAGAAGATCCGATCGTGCGAAACAATAATGATAGCGCCATCATAATTTCGTAAATAATTTTCTACCCATTCAATAGAAGGAAGATCCAAGTGGTTAGTAGGTTCATCCATCATTAATAAAGACGGCTTTTCAAGAAGCAATTTCGCCAACATCACGCGCATGCGCCAACCTCCTGAAAAGGTTTTAAGCGGCCGATGCAAGTCTTCTGTTTTAAAACCAATACCTTCTAAAATTTCTTCCGCTTTCGATTGCACCGTATACCCATCCAGGTGCTCGTACTTCTCTTGCAACTTGGTAAGCTTTTCAACCAACTCGTCAGAATATTCATTTTCGAGTTTGTGAATTACAACTTCCATCTGCCGCTCAATGTTAACAACTTCTTTAAAGGCCGTCATCGCCACCTCTAAAATGGAATCTTCAGTTTGAAAAGAAAGCAAATCTTGGTTTAGGAAACCGATTGTACACTCGTTGCTCATGCTTATCGAGCCGCCATCAACCTTATATTCGCCATTTATAATTTTCAATAAAGTCGATTTACCTCTGCCATTAAGCCCAATAAGGCCTATTTTATCTTTTGGCTTGATAAACATATTGGCATTTTCGTACAAAGCACGGCCTCCAATGAAATAAGAGAGATTGGTAATCGAGATCATTCCGCAAAATTACGAATCAAAAGCAGAAATCATGGAAATTCTTGAGCCGCTTGTAGAATTGATAGGGAATGTAAAAGTAAAAGGATTTAATTTTAAGGAATCTAAAAAGCCAGTCACGTCTTTTCATTCGAGAAATGTAGCACGTTCTTGAGAAATTAATTTTTAGAAATAGTTTAAAGCAAATTGTAAATCAAAAAGTAACATGAAAAAATTAGGATTTTTACCAATCGTTTTGCTCGGTCTTGCATTAGGCTGTGGCAATTCGAATACAACTGAAAATGTTGCCACTATTCCAGACAATGGTAGTAAAGGTGGTGAGGCAGCATTAACCGATTATTACAAAACACTTCCGTTGGATAAGATTAAATTACCTGCAGGGTTCACCATCGATGTGTTTGCCGAAGTTGAAAACGCGCGCGGCATGTCGATGAGTCCATCGGGCATTTTATATGTTGGCAACACTAACAAGGACAAAGTATATGCGGTGAAAGATGTTGATGGCGATTTTAAAGCCGATAAGAAATGGGTTGTTGCATCTGGGTTAAATATGCCTGCTGGTGTAGCCTTTAAAGATGGCGACTTGTATGTTTCTGCGGTGAGCAGAATTTTAAAATATTCGGGTATTGAATCTAAATTAAATTCGCCTCCTGCACCGATCGTAATTAACGAAGACTTCCCAACGGAAACACATCACGGTTGGAAATACATTGCCTTTGGTCCTGATGGGAAATTGTATGTGCCCGTTGGTGCTCCGTGTAATATATGTGAATCGAAAGATGAAATCTTTGCCACCATCACACGTATGAATGCTGATGGAAGCGGCCGCGAGATTTTCGCAAGAGGTATTCGTAATACGGTTGGTTTCACATGGCATCCTGAAACAAAAAATATTTGGTTTACTGATAATGGTCGCGATTCTATGGACGGTGAGGATTTACCTTCATGCGAATTGAATACCGCATCAAAATCAGGTTTGCATTTTGGATATCCATATTGCCATGCTGGGGATGTTAAAGATCCTGAGTTTGGAGATAAGCGTCCGTGTTCTGATTTTGAAAAACCGGAAGCGAAACTTGGAGGCCACGTGGCGCCACTTGGATTAAAGTTTTATACGGGCTCTATGTTTCCTGCATCATACAAAAATCAAATTTTTATTGCCGAGCATGGATCGTGGGATCGCAAGCCAAAGAGTGGTTATAATGTAACACTTGTAAAGCTCGATGGTAGTAACGTATTGGGTCACGAAATATTTGCATCGGGTTGGCTAGATGAAGAAACACAAAAGGTATGGGGTCGCCCGGTTGATGTATTGGTTTTACCCGATGGATCGATTTTAGTTTCGGATGATCAGGCAAATGTGGTGTATAGAATTTCATACAAAGGCTAATCTTAAATTATGGTAATGCGCATCAAAACTTTATTGCTTGCTTTTTGCGGATTGATGATGGTTCAAATGAGCGCAGCACAAACTAGTGCGCCTGATTTGGTTGTTCTGAAAAAAGTGGACTACACTCCAATTAAAGATCAGGCGAATACCGGAACATGCTGGAGCTTTTCGGCTACCTCATTAGTTGAATCTCAAACCATGAAAGGTGGTTTTGGTGAAATCGATTTATCGGAAATGTTTACGGTGCGCAATACCTATCTTGATAAGGCGCGTAATTATATTCTTCGTCAAGGTTCTGCACAGTTTGGTCCGGGTGGATTGGGTCACGATGTCATTCGTACGATTGCTACCTATGGCGCTGTTCCAGAAAGTGTGTATTCTGGGTTAGTGTTGGGCGAGCGATTTCATGATCACTCCAAAATGGATTCACAATTAAAATCATATTTAGATAGTCTACTTCAAACGCGCCCGATTCCAAATGATTGGATGAAAGGTTTTCAATTTATTCTCGATGATCATTTGGGCAAAGCACCTGAAACATTTACCTATCACGAAAAACAATACACACCACGATCTTTTGCTGCAGAAGTACTTCACTTTAATGCAGATGATTATGTGAACGTAACATCTTACACTCACCATCCATTTTATGCTCCCTTTATTTTGGAAGCACCCGATAATTTTCTGAACGGATCATTCTATAATATTCCGGTAGATGAAATGATAAAGGTAACAGAGCGTGCAGTAGAATTAGGATATTCTGTAATGTGGGATGCGGATGTAAGCAATACTTATTTCAATCAGAAAGAAGGATATGCCATTCAACGAAAAGCAGTAGAAAAACCAAAGACGATTAATCCCGATGAGCCAGAAGTGAAATACGATCAAGCCATGCGCCAGGCGTTGTATGAAAATCTTACCTCACAAGATGATCATCTCATGCATGTGGTTGGATTAGAAAAGTCCAAAGGCGGAAAGAAGTTTTTCTTAGTAAAAAATTCATGGGGAGAAATTGGTCCGTTCAAAGGATTGATCAATGTATCTGAAACCTATTTTGCCATTAACACGGTAAGTCTGGTTATTCCCAAAGCTGCCTTTGATAATGCTTTGAAATTAAAGTTGGGTATTAGATAATTTTAACCGTCAACAGTCCACAGTCGACAGTCGACCGTGGGCATCGAACTCTTCTTTATTCTAACTCCTAAATTCTATATTCTCCAAACCTTGAACCTGAAACCTCAAACCCTATAACCTCATTTCATGCACCCTATTTTATTTGACATATTCGGCATTCAGGTTTATAGTTACGGATTTATGATTGCCCTTGGTGCCATTGCCGGTGTAGCCTACATGGTAGTTCGGGGTAAAAAAGAATTTGGGTTAACATTCGATCAAGCCAATTCTCTTTTCCTTTTTATTTTCATTGCGGCTTTAGTAGGAGGTAAGGTATTTTTATTTTTTGAAGACGCTTCGTATTATAGCAGTCACCCAAAAAATCTTTTCACTGGTAAGGGATTTGTTTTTTATGGCTCGTTTCTTTTTGCAGTGCCTACCATGCTTTGGTTTTTTAAGAAGCACAAGTTGCCTACCTATGCTATGCTCGATGTAATGGCCATCACCACTTGTCTGGTGCACATGTTTGGGCGGTTGGGTTGCTTCCTTGCCGGATGTTGTTATGGCAAACAAACCTCATCCATTTTTGGAGTTACTTTTACAGATGAAGCTTGCAGCGCTAAGCCATTAAACGAGCCGTTGTACCCCACACAACTTTTCGAAGCGTTCTATATTTTTCTTGTAACGATGTTGCTGCTGTACCTTAGAGACAGAAAAAGCTTTTACGGACAACTCTTTTTGCTTTACCTAATCTTGTATGCAGTCGGTAGGTTTGTGCTTGAATATTTTAGAGGTGATCTTGCGCGTGGTTTTGTTATCGAAAATTATTTATCACACTCACAATTAATAGCGTTAGTAATTGCTGTGGCGGTAGGCTTTCTCTACAAGCGATGGTCATTGAGAAACCGAATCGACCTGCATAAGAAGCCTATTTAAAATAAACAGCTTGCAGTGTAATTAATTTTTCGGTCCCATTATAAAACGATAGTGTTTCACCGTCAATAGAATACGTCTGAGCTTTCGAAAGTGCGTTTGTTACATAGTATTCTACTTCCATTGTACTTTCGCAAAACATTTTAGTAGAGATTACGGTGAAATTAATTTGATTGCCCTTAGTTCTAAAGTTTCCACCGATAGCATTGCAGCCACCAAATCCTTTCAGCCTTTTTTCTGAATCAACGGAAGTTAGAATAATGTGAACTTCTTTTGCATCGGCTGGAGTAACAACAAGATTGCCGTTCATCTCGGCCAGTTTCCAGTAGGTATTTTCAAGCGTAGCAGTACTCACATTTTGTTGGGCTGATTTGCAGTGAAGTAATGTAAAGGCAAGCAAAAGGATAACAATATTTTTCATGGTAATAGAAATTAATATTCTCCCGGCCCACTAAAGTGAACAGGGAGAATTATAATGATTTATAAATCGCGTATCCAAATATTTCTAAAGCCTACCAGATTTCCATGGTCTTGCAAGCGTATTGGTCCTTTGTCACTAGGCTTATAAACGGGAAGGCCAATATATTCTGTCGGGCCCCAAATTGCAATGTGATTTTGCACAAGCACACCGTTGTGAACAATGGTTACGTATGCTGGTATAATGGCTCTGCCTTCTGCATTAAATCTAGCTGCTGTAAAGAAAATATCGTAATACTGCCATTCGCCTGGTTTCTTGCAGGCATTGGCCAGCGGAATGTGTTGCTTATAGATTGATCCGGCTTGTCCGTTGCCATACGTTTTGTTATCGTAGTTATCCAATACCTGAACTTCATATAGTCCTTGCAAGAAAATTCCACTGTTGCCACGACCTTGGCTTGTCTTTGTTTGATCTACTTGAACTGGAGAATGCCATTCAACGTGCAATTGAAAATCGCCAAATTCTTTTTTGGTTTTTATATCACCACCTCCCGGTAGAACCATTACCGCTCCATTTTTCAATGTCCATTTGGCAGGAGTTCCATCCAGATTAGTCCAGTTTTCTAAACTCTTTCCATCAAAAAGAACCAGTGCATCTGATGGTGCATCAGTTGGTTTTTCGGCAGGCGTAACAATTTTTGGCTGTGGCTCCCATATCTCGGTCGATTCAGGAATTTTTTTGTCTTGCGCGAAACCATTCGCTGCAATAAATGCAAATCCCGAAAGGGTAAGCAATACTTTAATCATCTTCTTCATAGGTATGTTGTTTAAAAATCGTCTGCAATATCATCTACCTTCTGGCTCTTGTCTTCTTTCATCAATAGATGGACAAGTGGGGATATGTAAGTCAGTTCGAGATGGTGTTTTCCGTGTGCTCCAAATTTTAAAATAACATTTGAGGTTTTCCAGAAATACAGTTCACCCTTCATATCATATTCAGATTTTCCATAAAGCGATTCAAGGGCCTTCATTACGCGAGTGTCTTTATCCACCACCACATTGATCTCATAAATTAAATCTTTATACGTCTTCAATTCTACCGATTTTACCTTAACCTCTCCAATTTTTTCATACGCAGCGTTTTCAACTTCAAAAAGTTTAGCATCAAATTCATTTCTTTCTTTAAATTCCTTTTTCAATTTTGTTACCTGAATGGAATCGATGGAAATGCCGAGTTTAATATCCTTGAAACCATTTCGCTTATCGAGTTCAGCCAGGTTCTGTGAAAGCGCAACATTTGTAATAAAGACAAAAAGTAAAATGATTTTATGCATTAGGGTAAGGTAATGAACTTTATAGGAATCGAAACTTTAACATTGTCCCACATTATCAAAAGGTTTGCCAATTCATTTTGTTGTTCAAATGTCATGGTGAATGATTCATACACGAAACCCGTTACGAGTTGAGTAGGAACAACTAATCGCATTACATCGGCTTGCTTATTATAATTGTAGCTTCCCCACAAACCAACTTCTTTGTTGATGATGATAGTCCAATTATTTTTTTCAGGAATAGTGAAAATGCTGTAAGTGCCTGCTTTCAACAATGTTCCTTTAATTTGAAGGTCTTTGGTAAGCGTAATTTCAGTAGCTTCATTTGCTCCTGTTCGCCAAACTTGTGCATGCGGAACTAATGAGCCAAAAATTTCGCGTCCGTTTTTATAAGGTTGAGAATACACAATCTTAACATAAGCATCTTTATACTTCATCGCGATGATGGCCAAAGGGCTTGGTCGCGGCTTTATTGGTTCTTGCGCAAGCGATGAAAGGGAGTGAAGCGTAAGTAAAATAAGGGAAGTAATAATGAAGGGCTTTGTAAACCGCATAATGAATATGGTATTTAGACTGAAGATTGTATAAAACAAATGTAAGAATTCAAGATATTCGCAAGCTAAATTTTTTACCTATATGGAGCGTCCGGCATTTGATGATATTTACATGGAACTGGCAGTTAACCTAGCCAAGCGTTCTCACTGCATTAAGCGACATGTTGGTGCAGTACTTACCAAAGAAACGCGTATTATTTCAATTGGATATAACGGCCCACCTTCTGGAACGCACAACTGCGATGTTGAGTGGCCAGAAACAGGTTGCCCGAGAGATTCGAAAGGAGGTTGTTCGCTCGCCATTCATGCAGAGCAAAATGCTATTCTATATGCTGTAGGAAATAAAACTTCGGTTGAAGGCGCTACAATTTATGTTACGCTTTCTCCTTGTCTCTCGTGTGCCCGAATAATTTTTTCGATGGGAATAAAAAAGGTAATCTTCCTTAATTCTTACGCAGAGCATAAGGGAATCGCTTCTGACGAAGGTGTTGACTTTCTGAAAAAATTTGGTGTGACGGTAGAGAAGTATGAGGGTAAACTTTCTAACGTTACCCACATGATATAAAAAGAGCCGAATTATCGGCTCTTTAATACACTTTCAATATCTAGAATTAGCTTTGCAGTAATTCCTTTTGTCTTCTTATTTTTTTCATCCTTTAATACCACGAGAGATTGGTCCATCATCTCAATAAGACCGCTTGGGTTTTTATCATGCTTGTAACTTCCCAAACACCATACAATGTCCGATTGAAGTGATCCACCCAGATCGAGATCAAGTAAAACTTTCAGCACATCTTCACTTACCTTTTGAATGGATGGTGCAGATGACTTTGCTTTTGTTTTCGGAGCAGCTGCTTTTTTTGGAGCTTTAGCTGCTGTCTTAGCAGGTTGTTTTGCCATAATGTATTTAGGTTGATAACTAGATTATACATTAAAGTTACTGGGCTTACGTGGCTGCCACAAGAACTTGAAATATATTATTTACGCAACCGAATGAAAAGAACCTATACCCTTCAAGAATAAGTTTAACATATGATGCCTATATGCACTATTTTCAATAGCGCGCATTTTTTGTAGTATCGAACTGGTCGTATCAAACTGATTGATGAGTAGTTGAAGAAAGGAACCGAAGGGTAGGTGATTGAGAAAACAGAATGCTGTGCAACATGATTTAAAAAAACGAAAGGGAAGTAAATCCAATTTACTTCCCTTCGCAAAGTTTCGTTAGGTATTACCTAATTACTTCTTCTTCTTAGCGGCCTTCTTTGCAGTTTTTTTAACTGCCTTCTTTGCTGCTTTCTTCGCTGTTTTTGCCATAGCGTTTTTTGTTTAGTGTTAAACTATACGAAAAGTTATAACAATTATTTTATTCACAAAAATTTTTTGCAAAAAACTTTTTAGAGCGAGTTTTTTTACATGCATGAAAAGTGGTGAAGAAAAGACGAAGTGAATTACTTTATCGATCAAACTATATTCACTTCAGGTTGAAGTGTGATGCCGAATTTCTCTTGCACACTTGCTTGAATTTTCATGGCAAGGTTCCATATTTCATCTCCACTACCGCCACCGTAATTTACCAACACGAGTGCTTGATGTTGATGCACGCCAATGTTATTTATTTTCTCTCCTTTCCAACCACATTGTTCAATTAACCATGCAGCCGGAATTTTTACAAGACCATTTTGAGTTGGAAAGCCGGGCATTGAAGGGTATTGCGTTTTTAAAAAATCGTTTAATTTATTCTGAATTGAAGGATTTTTAAAAAAACTTCCTGCATTGCCAATCTTTTTAGGATCGGGTAATTTGCTGCTACGAATTTGAATCACCGCATCACTTACATCGCGAATTGAAATATTTTTTATTCCATTTTCTTTAAGTGTATCAGCAATGGCTCCGTAACTAATCTGTAGTAAATGATTTTTTTTAGTGAGCGTTAAAGTGATACTTGATATCAAAAATTGATCTTTCAATTTTGTTTTAAAAACACTTTCTCGATAACCAAAATCACACTCATTGTGCATGTAAGTTTTTGTTTTTCCGGTGCTGATTTCGATCGCTTCCACCGTTAAAATATTTTTTTCAATTTCGACTCCATAGGCTCCAATATTCTGAATTGGAGCCGCTCCAA
>JBBRFY010000017.1:0-30162 GCA_038241205.1 Cytophagales bacterium | reverse complement strand
GATTTACCAAAAGCTCTTTTCAATTGCGCATCTGTGCTAGTTTCATAAACAGATGAATCAAACTGAATTCTGTCATGAATTTGATCATCATTACACGAGAACATTGTTGCTCCAAGGACTAGGAGAATGAGTGGAATTTTTTTTTTCATTTTAATTGGGGGTTAAGTTAACTAACAGTGAAACCCAGAAAATCTGTTCTGGCGCAGGGTCTTTGCAAAGAGTAAATGAAGCTACCAAATTATTTTCGTTTCGTCAACCCCCTGAATTCAGGGGGTAATAGGTGAGCGCCTGAAAATCAAAGAGTTACATCTTTAAAAAAGTAAAAATTTAAAAAAAAAGTAGTATTTCGTAATATCCTGAAGCATGGATGTGTTGCCTCTTGGGCATTTATGGTTGGTATTGAATCACTCCATGGTTATTCAGTACTGAATTTTAAAGAGGTAAAATCAATGGTCGTTTAGTTAAGCCTTTTTCGATGGCCTTACCTCGTTCTTCTCACCGGGAGCGGATGTACACGGAGCTTAACTAAACAACATTGAGTTCAAATTCTTAAATAATATTGATTCATTGAATTTCCTTAACCTTCAACGATGTAGTCTCATCATCCATCACTTCAATGGCTGCCCCTTTTTCTACATAATCGCCAAGGGTAAACGCGTCATATAGCATATCTTCAATCATCACTTTTCCGCTCGGGCGCAAAACAGTGTGTGCAATTCCGTGCTTTCCTTTCATGGATTCTCGAACAAAATTTGCGGTATAACCCTGATTGCTTTCTTGTGTAGTGGTAAGGGCAACGCGACTATAAAATTTTGTATTGGCTAATCGGGCACTACCCGCAAAAAGTAAAATGAAGCCGCCAAGCAATCCGCCCATGGCTGCCGCTAATGAAATAAGAATGTCGTTCATGCGCACAAATTCAAAATCGAAGGCATTATTGTTTAACATGATAAGCACAAGTGACATAAGAGTGATGGCAATTCCGGAAACACCAGCAATGCCAAAGCCGGGAATTACAAACACTTCAAGTGCAATGAGCGCGATGCCGACAAAGAATGCAAGAATCTCCCAATTTTCCGCGAGGCCATTCATATAATATGGAACCAAATAAAGTATTAGTGCCAATAATGCCGCAGCTCCAGGAAAGCCTACACCCGGACTTTGCATCTCAAAATAAATTCCGCCAATAATTACTAATATCAAAATGCCACTAATAAAGGGATTAAGAAAAAATTCAATAATGCGGTCGGCAGTACCTAATGTAAAATGGTCGATCGTATAATTTGTAACATTGTTCTTCTTTAAAATATCTTCTATAGAAGATACCTTCCCTTCACAATATCCATTGGCAATGGCTTCAGATGTAGAGAAGGTAATTACTTGACCAACTTTTTTTAAGCTGTCGAGTTCTACGTTCTCATCTACCATGCCTTCAGCAATTTTAGGATTGCGATTATTTTCTTCGGCTGTGGCGCGCATAATGGAGCGCATGTATGATTGATATTTATCGGGGGCTTTGCCACCACTACCATCCACTACAGTGGCAGCACCAATACTTGCTGCGGCAGACATATAAATGCTATCGCAGGCAATTGATATAAGAGCACCAGCAGAGGCAGCATCCGAATTAATAAAAACCCAAAGCGGTTTTTTAACCGCCATCAGTTTATCAACAATATCTTTCGCATCGGTTAATACACCGCCATACGTATCCATCTCGATAATAACAATATCGGCTTCTGTTTTTTCAGCATGGTAAAGTGCTAACTCCACGTAGCGCGTCATGCGAGGGTCAATTTCATTTTTTATGTCCATCACCATTACCTTTGTTTGCGCAAAAGATGCGAGTGACAGCACTAAAAAAATAATGAAGAGCAACGATTTTTTCATATCCTGAGTTATTAAAGTCATAAGAATAGCAGGAAAACTGATTACTGCTTTACCTTGCATAAAAGTAAGATTAAAACCGATTTGGAACGAAAACTTGATTTTAACTTTTCCCAAGTGTTTAACGGCATTGTTTGGAACAGTGTTGTTTCGGGAGATGGCAACATATTAGTATTTGAGATTCGCGACAGTGAGCATAAACAAGTTTCTTTTGCGGCATTGGATGTAAAGAAAAATAACTGGCTTTGGAAGGATGTGACCTCTGAGGAATCGTGGTGGGTTAACCTCAACTCCGTTTCGTCTAATTTTGTTTTGCTTACCATCTATACCGAGACAAATAATCCAGATAAAAAAGGAATTCTAGTGTATGATTTGGCAACCTTTACCTTATGCTGGTTTAACAATGATTTCTCTTTGACTGGTGTAGCAAATGATTTTGTTTTTGGGATGTCATCAAACTATGGAACGCGCGAAGTAATACTTGATCTTAAATCTGGGAAAGAAGTAAAAAGCGGAGATACCACAGCAACGAATGGTGTTGGCGTACTTCGGCCGCAGCAATACCCTGACGGGAGTGAATATTTTAAAACGGTTAAAATCTTTTTACAGAAGAAACTAAATTTGCAAGCTGTTTCTTCGTTAGAGTATTTGGAGCACAATGGCCTGGTCTTCATTTCTTTTTATACGCAGGCACCAGGTTTGGCCAACGATTTGATAGTTCTTTCTGCTATGGGTAATGTAGTATTGCACGAGAAAATGAGTAGCGATTTAAAAGGTATTGGATGGGATACTTTTTTCATCCTTTCGGAAAGTGTTTTTTTTGTAAGAAATAAAGTAGAATTAGTAAGTTATAAGATTGTATGATTCATGAACTGATAATAGCGGGTGCTGCATTTTTTCATCCGCCAACACAACTCGATTCCATAGGCATCGAAACCATTAACGGTAAAGTATTTATAATCCATCAGGTAGGTGAGAAGGAAACCCTTTATGGAATATCCAAGCGATACGGCACTACGGTTGATATATTATTGCAATACAACCCTACTGCCGATGGTGGATTGGAAATTGGGCAAATACTAAAAGTGCCTTATACCCCGAAGCCAAAAGTACAGCCAATTACAACGGGTGCTGGTTTAATTCATGTGGTTGCAGCCAAAGAAGGAATGTATTCCATCGCGAAAGCCTATAATGTTTCAATAGATGAAATTAAACAATGGAATAATTTAACCAGCCCAGATTTGTCTATTGGGCAAGAACTGGTAATTAAGAAACGGAATACCATATCGACACCAACAACACAGATAGCCAATACACCAAACATTAATCAAAAAAATACGCATACGGTGGTGATAAAAGAAACTATGTTTTCTATTGCCCAGAAGTATGGTATAACAATACAACAATTAAGAGATTGGAATACGTTAGAAGGAAATGAGATAAGTATTGGGCAGGTATTAGTGGTTTCTGCGAGTGAACAGAATGTAGCGATGGTTACCCCCAAAGAAACGCAGATACCAAAAGTTATCACAACACCTCAAACCACCACACCGCCTAAGGAAAATTCAATTACCACGATTCGAATTTCAGAATCAGTAAAAAATGCAGACGAGTTAATTGAGAATGGTGTTGCTGAATTGATTGAAGGCACAGAAGGCAATAGAAAATATCTTGCGCTTCACCGCACCGCACCCATTGGCACAATCTTGAAGGTGAAAAATGAAATGAATAATAGAGAGGTATTTGTGCGCGTAATGGGAAAACTTCCCGATACTGCATTAACCGAGAAATTGATTATTCGCATATCAAAATCAGCCTACGATCGACTTGGTGCAATTGATGCGCGCTTTCGTGTGGAGGTTACATATTATAAGTAGTTCTATTGCCATTAATTTTTTTTTGGAACGAAACGAATTAAAGTAGCAATAAAAAAAGGCTGTTTCCTATTGTTGGAAACAGCCTTTTTTTTAGCAGTAACGTCACCGTTAAACCTTAACGTGGCTCCAGTTCTCTCCGGTTTTTATGCGGTGAATCTGCATGTCAGAAACTTTAAACTTTTTAGCAAGTGCCTTTAAAGTAGGTTGAGTTTTCGATTTGAATAATGCAACCTTAATTTGTTTGACTTTAACAGCATTTAATTTTGGTCCTTCTTCCGGATTCATCCGAATTAAAACATTTGGATCTTTTAGCGCGTGTTGAATTTGAACATCATGCTTCACCCATTTCAAATTGCTTGCCTTGTTATTCTCTTTTTTATGATCACTATGGATCACAAAGTTATAACTGTCATTAGCCTGCCTGCAGAAATACTCTGCCACCAAGCGATGTATGTAATAATTCTGACGGGTGCTCTCACGCCCAATCGTAATGCTGGGGTATCCTTGTGTGAGCCGCGGACGGAGTATGTATCCGTCTTCCATCTTTTCTTTAAAACTCACGATCCTACCTTTGTCTGATACAGCATACCGTTTTGTAGAAGTTCCTTTCTTCAATTCAATTTCTTTCCACTTTTCGTTGGCTAGAAATTTTACGGTAGGGGTTTTCTTTTTTGGGGATGTTTTTTTTGAGGCTGCTTTTTTCATATTAGAATATATTAAATTAAAAAGGTAAAGGTTCTGATAGTGTTGGTATAAGTCTTTGAAATTCTACTTGTAACATATCGATCGTACTTTTGTTCCACCGATTCGTTATGCGTCTACCGTCCATCTCCAGCACAGGTGTTAATTCGCCCATCGTGCCACACGCAAATACTTCATCGGCTGTATAAAATTCAGTGAGCGAGAGGTTACGTTCTTCACACACTAACGTCAACGTACTGCATATATCAATAACCAGACCACGGGTAATGCCGTGTAGGCAGGCATCTGCGAAAGGAGTAAATATCTTTCCGTTCTTTACCATAAAAAGATTTGTGTCGTTTAGTTCGGCAATAAAGCCATTGGCATCTAGCATTACCGCTGCATCTACGCCTGCAGCGTTAGCCTGAATTTTAGCAAGAATATTATTGAGCAGGTTGTTGTGATGAATTTTGGAATCCAAATACTGTGGACTATTTCTACGTTGCGAGGAAGTAATTACCCGAATACCGCAGGCGTTGTCATAGACTAACGGTTTCCACTCGGCAAGTACTATTAGCGTTGAGCCTTTGCTATTGAGGCGAGGATCCATTCCCGAGGTAACTTTTTCGCCTCGCGTTAGGGTTAGGCGAATATGAACATCATCGCGCATGCCGTTCGCCTCCAATGTTTCGAAAATGGCTTTTTTTATTTCATCTTTAGTAGGCACATCCGTAAAAGCCAATGCGTGGGCTGACGCCTCCAAGCGATCAAGATGTTTTTCGAGACAGAAAATTCCGTTTTTATACACGCGCAGTCCTTCCCAAACGGCATCGCCACCCTGCACAACGCTGTCGAATACAGAAACTTTTGCATCTTCACGCGCTAGCAGTTTTCCGCCTACATGTATTTTAATAGCTGAATTTTTTGAATTGAATTTTTGCAGCATGCAGTGTTTTGATTTAAAATGTAAAGTAAATTTTCCCCGATTGCGCTGCTCTATCCTTCAGCAAATGCCCAAATAGCAATTAGCACAACGGATGATTCCATGCCTGTATAATAGCACCAGGGTTTTAATCGTGTTTCAAAAGTACTCATAAATATTACTTTTGTTAAAGGCGAAGTGAACGTACCAGTAGTTTTTGGTAGAAGTGTCGCGCTTTCTCGTTGAGTAATTCAAGATGGGTTGGCAATGTGCGCGTGCTGGTGGGTTGCGGTTCGAAACCTGCGGTAGCATGAACGTTTGCATACCAATGCTTCGCCCAAATACCATCGTATGGCTTAGGCCCAGGTTGCCAATGCAGCATATCCGTTGTAAACGTGATGCCTATTGCCTGGCAGACTTTCTCAAGCATTTCGCTGGGTTTTTGTAAAATAATTCCGGAATCAATTACGATTGGTTGTTGCCCGCGTTCAACCAATCGGTTGTAAAGTTGGTATTGATACTCAATACCAATGTCGCGCATAACGGGATTTTCAATTACCTGTGCATAACTCGCAATAATTTGAGTTGGATTACGGATTAGAAAAATATTGGTGACATCATTGAGAAAACGGTCGTCCATTAATTCAATGTGATGTGCCATATTTTTAATGAACAACACTTCTTTATCGCATGTGTTGAAAATAGATTGCAACACAATTTTTTCATCAATAGGTTGGTGTTGCATAATCTCTTCTTTTGCGGGATGATCAACGCCACTCTTGTGAAGGTAGAAACCATAAAAGGGTTCATCCAAAACGGTGGTGTCGCTCCGTTGTGCGAACGAATACATAAGTGCAGTGGAAATATTTCGAGGTCCGGAAATTAAATTGATGCGATGCATGGAGGAGGGATTTACGAATTTAGACGTACGATTTTCGATTTCGATTTCTAAAAGTAAGATGTGCAAACGTAAACTCGTAGGCTCTTACTCTTTTAGAAATCTTTTTTGATCACCAATAGATAACCATTTTTTTCGATGGGTAGATAACCCTGATCGTAGCAATAAAAATAATTTGCTCCTTCTTTGGTGGTGTAGGTGCTGGTGAAATATCGAAAATCAAACCCCAGTGTTCTCAATTTGTCGCCATTCACTCTGTTCTTTCCTTCGGGATTAAGTTCTAGTAAAATACGCCTGTTCTTTTGTAAGATTCGGTTGACGTTGCGAACGTAATTGGTGCCGTCACTATTCAATTTGTTGTTGTATGCAATGCGACAAAGGTCTGAACAGAATTTTTTATCAATTCTTCCAACAATGGTTTCGCCACACTCTAAACACGTTTTTTGAACTGCTTTCGCCATATTATAGTCTTTAATATCCGTTTACAAACGTTTACAAACGAATATAGTCGATTATAACCGATTACCATACGACTCTCCTTTTTTCATTACCACACCTTTGTAACATCAATTGCAAAACATGCTGTTGGTAAAAACGAAAATCAATTTTTAACATTTTAAATTTTACATGTATGACAATGCTACGAAACAATGTACAACTGATTGGCCGCTTAGGTAAAGACCCAGAAGTAAGAACTTTTGACAGCGGTAAGAAAATGGCTTCCTTCTCTATCGCGACAAGCGATACGTACAAAAATCAGAAAGGCGAAAAAGTGCAAGACACGCAATGGCACAACTTAGTTATTTGGGGCAAGCTTGCCGATGTGGCCGGTCAGTA
Source organism: Cytophagales bacterium (assembly GCA_038241205.1). Taxonomy (GTDB): domain Bacteria; phylum Bacteroidota; class Bacteroidia; order Cytophagales; family Cyclobacteriaceae; genus Chryseolinea. The sequence goes on along the minus strand of JBBRFY010000017.1, from coordinate 23,060 downwards.
TTTAAAGAAAGGAAGTGAAATTGCCGTATCTGGAAAACTGATACACCGGAATTATGAAACAACAGCTGGGGAAAAGAAATACATTACTGAAATTAATGTGAATGATTTTCTAATGCTTGGTGTGAAAGAATAGAATCTTCTTACTCCGAATGAAAGCCCGGGCACAATTGTGTTTGGGTTTTTTTATGTAAGGGCATCTATAAAAACTTCTTTATTTACTTCTCAACCGAAGAAAGGAAGGAATGACAAAAAAAAGACTTTTTATGCATGCGCTTAATTCACAATTCGCGAAGGTTCAGCGATTGAAATATTCATCGGAATTCCTGCCCGAGCTTTATCGTATATTATTTTTTCCGCCTGAACATGCTGATTGATTGATCTGAACTTGGCTGGCGAGATGCCAACACGCTCTGCATAGATTTCAAAATAGGCTTGTTGAATTTGGTCTAGCGTTGCGATATAGGTATGATAACTAGTTCCGCGATCGGTCTTTAATGAAACAACTGCATCGGTTGGGCTATCAGAAAGGTTTTTATCACGGCCATAATTCAGAATAAATTTTTTTATATCGTCTTTCATATTCAATATTTCTGTTTGTCGTACGCCCTCAATAAGGTATTGATCTTGCGAGTTAATCTGAATGGAAAATAAATTCCGTTTGTTTATATCGCTGACTGGATTGTCTTGAATTGGAGGAGGAAGTAAAATCAATAATCCCTTTTCATTTTGGATAACCGTTGTCATAAGAAAGAACGTAAGAAGCAAAAAAGCAATATCCGCCATTGAACTCGTGCTGACTTCAGCCGAGCCATACTTTTTAAGGCAGCTCATATAGAAATGGTTTGTTTGGTATTGAAATGATAAGACGCACAGAAAGTCACTTCGTAGAAAATATTTCTTGTCTACCTTGGTCTGTGTAATTGCAGATTATCATTAATCTTAGTTGGAATTTCGTTCTGAGGGTTCACATATCGAGGAGAAGGGACAAACACCAAACAGGGCTTTTATGCAACAGAGTTCCTCCTATATTTTCCCCCCTTATCAAATTATATAACACTGTGGTTTAACCTTTAGCGTTTAACGTGTAACTTTGCCCACAGATGAGTTTGCTATATCCTTCCTTTCTTTGGGCGCTGACCGCGCTGTCCATTCCCATCATCATCCATTTATTTAATTTTAGAAGAACCACGAAGGTTTATTTTTCGAATACGCGGTTTTTAAAACAGGTAAAGGAGGCCACATCGGCTAAGCGCAAACTAAAGCATTACCTTATTTTGGCTTCGCGGCTTTTGTTCTTGTTCTTTTTGGTGATGGCGTTTTGCCAGCCCATCATTCCCGCCAAGGAACAATTTGGAACCAATCGAAACATTGTTCTCTACCTTGATAACTCGCAAAGCATGTCGGCTCAAATGACGGATAAGATAAGAGGACTTGATGCGGCCACAAATTTTTCGAGAAGCATAGTAGAACTCTTTCCGCCCGACACGCGATACAAACTTCTTACAAACGATTTTTCACCTTTCTCAAATACCTTTAAAACTAAAGCCGAAATACTAGATCTTTTGGCGCAGCTCAGACTGTCGCCCATTAGCCGTTCTATGGCGGAGGTGCTTGAGCGCATCAAGCAAAATAAAGCAGATCAACAATCTGAAACATTCTGGATTTCTGATTTACAAAAATCCACACTCGGTTCGGTTTCGAATGTAATGGATAGTGCGTTTCGATTGCATTTGGTGCCCATACATTTTGATGAACTCTCGAATGTATTTGTTGATTCAGTTTTTTTGGAAAATCCATTTGCAGCAGGTGGTGAAAAAAATGTGCTTCACGTAAAAGTGCGCAACGATGGAAAGAAAGTAGTAGATCAACTGAACCTCAAACTTTCCATCAACAACATTCAGGCAGCAACAATACTAGTAAATGTTCCGGCAGGCGGAATAATAGAAACGAATTTTGATTTGGCCTCCGGGCTTACGGGTTTAAATGAAGCCAGAATTAGCTTCAATGATTTTCCGGTTAGTTTCGATAATGAATTTTACTTCGCATTAAATTTTACAGAAAAGATTAATGTTATTGAAATTAAAAACGAAACGAAGTCTACTGTTATTGAAAGTGTTTTTGGCAACAAAGAAGTATTTCGCTTTCGCGGATATTCAATAGGTAATTTTAATTATAGCGTTTTGACGCAGGCTGATTTAGTAGTTGTCAATGGGTTAAATGCCGTTGATCCTTCGCTGGCCAGTGCCCTGCGAAATTATATTACAAAGTATGGCACTGTATTGTTTGTGCCGGGCACAAAACCAGACATAGCAAATTTTCGAAATCTCCTTCAATTACCTATGCTCAACGAAACGTCTGGTGGAGCAATGATGGAACTTGATAAGCCCGATTTCTCTAACCCATTTTTTGAAAATGTATTTGAAGAGAAATCAATATCACTGGTTATGCCGAGGGCGAAGAAAATATTGGAGTGGGGTAGTGATCGTTCTGCTATTCTTAAATTTAAAAATGATCAGCCTTTTCTTTCCACCTTCAATCAGGGAGGGAAAGTATATATATTGGCCTCTTCACTTGATCCAACCCAAACCGATTTTGCAAATCATGCATTGTTCGTACCTGTAATGTATCGACTGGCGGCAAGTGGAAAGAAAAATGAGAGCAGACCTTACTATTCTGTAAGCGAGAACTATATTAATCTACACATTGATAGTGTGCGTGATGACGAACCGTTGCGCTGGATTGGTGCAGAAGAAATTATTCCTGCCCAGCGAAAGATAGACGATAATCTGGTTTTTGATATTCCTAAATTCTCCATAACAAAAGGATTTTATAAAGTGACAGCCGGTCGTGATACCGTAAGTCTTTTAGCGTTCAATCTTGATAAGGCCGAATCGCGCATGGAACAATATACAGGAGAAGAAGTGAAAACCATGTTAGGATCGGATGAAAACATCAGCATTTTTGACGTGGCCTCTGCTGAAGCTTTCAGCAACGAAATAAAGGAGCGATATTTGGGCAAACCATTATGGAAGTATGCTCTCCTTGCGGCTATCTTCTTCCTGCTGATGGAGGTACTTTTCGTTCGATTTTTGAAATAGGTTAATGGTTAATGGTTAAACGTTAATCGAGAATCAACGATATCGAATAGTGAATAATTATGAACATAAATAATCGTGAAAAGAAAAATGAATTTTTAATTCAATACACAATTTAGATTTAGTAAGGTATTCGCACGATTCACAATTAACCATTAACGGATAACGTAATCATAGGAGAAAAATAAGAGCATGAAAATTCTGATACAAAACGCTGAAATAATTAACGCCCAATCTCCTTTTCATCAAAAAGAAAAAAATGTTTTGATTACCAATGGACGTATTGCTGAGATTGGCGACAAGAATTATTCTGCCGATAAGGTAATTGTAGCCAAGGGCATGAAGCTTTCCATTGGTTGGTTTGATTTGGGAACCTTCGTTGGCGATCCTGGTCTGGAACACAAAGAAGATTTAGAGTCGGGAGCAAAAGCGGCTACAGCCGGAGGCTTTACTGAAATTGCCATCTTGCCAAACACAGCGCCTTCCGTGCAATCTAAAAACGAAATCAGTTACATAACACGCCATAACGAAAATCGGTTGGTACAAATTCATGCGTTGGCATCCGTTACTAAAAATAATAAAGGAGAAGAACTAACCGAGATGATCGACTTGCACGAAGCGGGCGCTGTTGGTTTCACTGATGGATTGAAACCGATTTGGCATACCGATATTTTATTGAAGTCGCTTCAATACCTTCAAAAGTTTAATGGTCTTGTTATCGATCATCCTGAAGACACATGGTTAAATTTATTCGGGCAAATGCATGAAGGTATTAACAGTACCATGCTGGGATTAAAAGGTATGCCGCGCATTGCTGAAGATATTGCGGTAAGTAAGAACATTGAGATACTTGGTTATGCCGGGGGCAGATTGCACTTCGCGCGGATATCATCTAGCAAATCAATTGATTTGATTCGTGCTGCAAAGAAGAAATTAAACTTGAGTTGTGATATTGCTTCATACCAACCGTTGCTTGACGATACTTTGCTTTCAACCTTCGATACAAATTACAAGGTAAACCCTCCGTTGCGTGAGAAGAACGACAACGAAGCGTTGATAAAAGCATTGAAAGACGGAACCATCGATGTGATTTGCTCCGGCCATGCACCGCATGAAGATGAAAGTAAGAATTTGGAATTTGACTTAGCTGATTTTGGAATTATAAATCTCCAGACTATGGGGGCAAATCTCACTGAACTTTCGAAATCAATTGGGTGGGATGTTCTGCTGGAAAAAGTAACAACCAACCCGCGTCAACTTTTAGGATTAGAAATTCCGAAAATTGAAATCGATGAAAAAGCAAACCTTACCTTGTTCGATCCAAACCGTATTTGGAAGTTTGACGAGAAAACTAATTTCTCGAAAGCCAAAAACTCGCCTTGGTATGGAAAGGAAATTACAGGCAAGGCCGTGGCCGTTTTTAATAATTCAAAACATTGGTTTGATATAGCATCATGAAGTGGCCTCTACTTTTAAAAATCTCGGCTCGCTACGGTTCAGTCTCTGGTGTGCTCGCGTTTATTCTACTTGTTATTTCGTATTATTTAGGGCGGCATCCTATGCTTGTTTCTCCCTTGTTAGATTTTAGAATTTTGCTTTTTGGAATTTTTATTTTTTTTGCGCTGCGCGAATTTCGTGATTATGCACAGGAAGGATTTTTATCTTTTGCGCAAGGCATGTTCGGTGCACTCGTGGTCGTTTTTGTTTCTTCCATCATTACCTCTACATTATTAATTGCTTTTGGAAAATGGGAAGATGGTTTTGTTGCCATGTTTATCGCACAAAGTCTGGACTACTTAAAGACGTTTCCGAAAGAAGATATTGAACGCATCGGAAAAGAAATCTATCAGCGTAATTTAGATGCCCTTCCGGCTACCAATATTGTAACATTGGCCAGTACGTACTTTGTGCAAGGTTCCGTCATTGGCTTTTTTGTTAGTATTATTGTATCAGTAATTTTAAGAAGACAACCTAAAACCTAGAAAAATTATGGAAGAAACATCTACAACCTCGCCAACAGCAATGTCTATTGGTCTCAAGTTCGGAGCTATACTTGGTTTAGCTTCAATCGTTCAAACTTTAATTGGTTTTGCAATTGGCTCCAATCCGTTGAGTAGCAATTGGGTTAATACAGTTATTGCTATTGCGATTTCTATAGCAGTTATTGTTTTTGCGCATAAGGCGTTTAAGGATGCAGGAGATGGCTATATGAGTTATGGTCAAGGTCTTGGAATTGCTATGGTAACTACACTTGTTTCTCTCGTCATAACGGGTCTTTTTACCTTTATCTATATTAACTTTATTGACACTGGTGCTTTTGAAGAAATTTGGGAAAAAGCAGCAGCCGATATGGAAGCCAAGGGGCAAAGCCAAGAAGCTATCGATATGGGTTTAGGTTGGGGTAGAAAATTATTTTGGGTGTTCTATGTTTTGGGTGGTGCCTTTGGTGGACTCGTTGTTGGCTTAATTGTGTCGATCTTCACTCAAAAGAAAGCTCCTGAACAAACATTTTAGTGACGCAATTGGATATATCAGTTATTATTCCGGCAAAAAACGAAGAGGAGTCTATTCCAGAACTTTGCCAATGGATAAGCCGTGTGATGCAGACACACGGCTTTTCTTATGAGGTTATTTTTATTGATGATGGCAGCACCGACAAAACATGGGATGTTATTCTGAATATCAACCAGTCGAATGCATTTATTAAAGGTATTCGGTTCAACCGAAATTTTGGAAAATCAGCCGCACTTCAAACGGGTTTCCGTGCTGCATTAGGTAAGGTAGTAATCACCATGGATGCGGACTTACAAGACAGCCCTGATGAAATACCGGAGTTATATAAAATGATAACGCAAGATGGTTTTCATCTTGTATCGGGCTGGAAGAAAAAGCGTCACGATCCTATTTCAAAAACGATTCCTTCTAAATTTTTTAATTACATCACAAAAAAAATGTCTGGAATTGCATTGCACGATTTTAATTGTGGATTGAAAGCATATCAATCCATCGTGATCAAAAATATTAATGTGTATGGCGAAATGCACCGTTACATTCCCGTTATCGCAAAATGGGCTGGCTTCGGAAAGATAACCGAAAAGGTAGTTGAACATCGCGAGCGAAAATATGGTTACACCAAGTTTGGGTTAGAGCGATTTGTAAATGGGTTTCTCGATTTACTCTCCATTACTTTTGTGAGTAAATTCAAACAAAAACCAATGCATTTTTTTGGTACACTCGGTACTATTTCATTTTTGCTTGGTTTTATTTTCACTGTCAAGATTTTTTGGGATAAAATGAATTCGCTCTTCATATCAAAAATCCCAATGAAGAGAGAAATTACAGAACAACCTTTATTTTATTTAGCGCTCGTTGCTTCTGTTATAGGCGTTCAGCTTTTTGTCACTGGTTTTTTAGCCGAGATGTTTGCGATGCAATCTTTGTCCAAACGCGATTACCTTGTTATTGAAAATGTAGGAATGGAGATTCCTGCGTTAGAATCTAAAGTTGCAAGGGTAGAATTAAGAGTATAAAGTTTTACACCTATAATTAACACGCATACCAAACACAAATTTCAATTTCAATTTTTCGAATAAAATTGATGTAAGAGTTCAAAGCATCGGTAGCGATACCAGCTCACCAATTTATGGTGAAGATTGTATTAATCCGCGCCATCTGCGGATATTAAATCAGCGTAATCTGCGGTAAATAGCATTTGTATTTCTTCTTAAAAAAAAATCACATCTACGATTACAAAAAAATAATTAGAAAAATATGGCGCCACTTATTCTAGTCGTAAACGATGATGGCATTACCTCTAAAGGTATTCGCACATTGATCACTGTAATGAAATCAATTGGAGACGTTGTGGTGGTTGCGCCCGATGGTCCGCAATCTGGAATGGGACACGCCATTACGGTTGGTGAAACATTACGATTGGAAGAGAACTTTATGTTTGAAGGAGTGAAGGCCTACGAATGTTCAGGCACGCCAGCCGATTGTGTAAAGATTGCGCGCCACTTCGTGATGAAAGAACATCGCGAACCCGATATTGTTGTGAGTGGAATAAATCACGGCAGCAATACTTCTATTAGCGTTTTGTATTCAGGCACGATGTCAGCGGCCATTGAAGGTGCCATTGAAGGAACTCCGGCCATTGGTTTTTCACTTTGTGATTTTGCGCATGATGCAGACTTTTCGCACACAGAAGAATACATCAAGAAAATTACACTTCAGGTTTTAGAAAAAGGATTGCGCAAAGGCGTGGCGTTAAATGTTAATTTCCCGAAGAAGCAAAAGGAAAATATAAAAGGAATTCGCATTTGCAGACAAGCGAATGCAAAATGGGTTGAAGAATTCGATCAGCGTTTCGATCCGAATGGAAGAAGGTATTTCTGGATGGCCGGTAATTTTGTAAACTTCGATAAAGGCGAAGACAACGATGAGTGGGCTATCGCCAACAATTACATTTCGATAGTTCCTTGCCAGTTTGATTTAACTGCACACTCCGCTATTTCAATTTTAAATGCGGAGTGGGATATTTTGTGATTGGTAAATTAGTTGATGCCTTTAATAATTAGCGATTGATAGAACTGTTAGTTTGTTTTATTTAAGGTTTGAAGAGATAAAAGAATTGCTCATATTTTTTATCTTTGATTTGTCAAACTAATCGGTAAATATTTGAATGGCAACTATTCAAAAGAAAAGTGTTAAGCGAGCAATGAGCGGTAAGAAAGCAGGAAAAAGCAGCGTTAGTAAAGTAAAAAGCAAACGTGAAATAGCTATTGAGAAGGCCATTTCTTTTTGGAAAGATCATGCTGTTGATTTAATCAACTTTAGTTTTGACCGCACGGAAGCAAATGCCCGATAAATGTTTCGTTGATACCAACGTACTCCTTTATTCTTTGGATCGGAGTGCAGAAAAGCAAGCAGTCGCTTTTAAGTTGTGGAGGCAAGGCGTTGTATTAAGTACACAAGTTGTGATGGAGTTTACAAATGTTTGCCTTAAAAAACTTAAGTTCACAAAGGATGAAGCTTTTGAAAATGCTCTCAACCTGATGGCAGGAGCAGTGGTGAAACTGATTACGGAAAAATCAATTCGTCAGGCATTTGAAATATCAAGCACATATCAATTCAATCATTGGGACAGTCTCATTGTAGCTTCTGCATTGGAGGCTGATTGTAAAGTATTATATACTGAAGACCTTCAGCATGGCCAGATAATCAACAGAAAACTAAAAATTGTAAATCCTTTTGTCTAACATCACACAGGATCAACATCCAACACAACCCTCACACTGCGATGCTCTTTTTCTTTCAGCAATTCGCTAATACTTTGTTGAATCATTTTTTTATGGTGCATCAACTCCCCTGAGCCGCGTGGAATTTTTATTAATATGCTCAATAAAAATTGATTTCGGATTTTAGAGATCATCGGTTCACCGGGCCCAAGGATGCTGACACCTTGCAATCTTTCTCTTACTATATCACACAATAAAGTCGCAGTTGTTTGACACACTTTTTTATCGGTGTGCTTCACCGTGATTTCAATGAGTCTTGTAAAAGGTGGATAATTGTGTTGATGACGATCGGTTATTTGATTGGTATAAAATTCTTCGTAACTGTTTTTGACAATTGTGTTTAGCAACGGATGGTCTGGGCTTGCAGTCTGAATCACCACCGTTCCGGGTTTATCACTTCTGCCTGCGCGGCCACTCACTTGTGTGATGAGTTGATAGGCACGTTCATACGAACGAAAATCAGGGAAGTGAATCATACGGTCAGCATTGAATACGCCCACCAAACTAACATGCGCAAAGTCAAGTCCTTTTGTTACCATTTGTGTGCCTACCAAAATGTTGGTTTCACCTTTCTCAAATCGATCGATTATAGTTTCATAACCTGATTTTAATCGTGTGGTATCAAGATCCATGCGTTGCACACTGGCTTCCGGAAAATGTAAGTTGAGTTCTTCTTCTAATTTTTCTGTGCCGTACCCAACCGTTTTTAATCGTGTTGAAGAACACACCGGACAACTGGTCGGCATGGTTTCTTTATATCCACAATAGTGGCAAACCATTGCGTGACGATATTGATGATACGTTAAACTCACCGCGCAGTTTACACACTTGGGCACCCAGCCACAATCTTCGCAGCTTACCATGGGCGAATATCCTCTGCGATTTTGGAAGATAATGACTTGTTCTTTCTTAGAAAGCGTTTCATTTATTTTTCGCAAGAGCAAGCCAGAGAATTCTCCTTTAATTGTTTTTTGCATTCGCTCACGCCCCATGTCGGCAAAAACTATAGTAGGCAACTGTGCATCGCCAAATCGTTTTTCTAATTTCACAAAACCATACTTACCTTGCTGTGCCTGATAATATGATTCAACGGATGGAGTAGCTGAACCGAGCAATACCTTTGCATGATGTTGACTTGCCATTACCAAGGCTACATCGCGTGCATGATAGCGCGGTGCCGGCTCTTGTTGTTTGTATGATGAATCATGTTCTTCATCTACGATGATCAAACCAAGATTATCAAAAGGAAGAAAGATGGAAGAGCGTACACCCACCACAAACTTAAAGCGACCACTTAATATTCCATTCCAAACTTCAACACGTTCATTATCGGAAAACTTGGAATGATAAACACCCATGCTGGTGCCGAATATTTTTTTGAGGCGTTGAACAATTTGTGTTGTGAGCGCAATTTCAGGCAGAAGGTAAAGCACTTGCGATCCACCTTCTAATGCTTGCCTAATTAGATGAATGTAAATTTCGGTTTTTCCACTTCCCGTAATGCCGTGCAACAAAACACCGGCATGATCGGCAAAGCCTTTTATAATTTCATTTAAGGTATGCTGTTGTTCTTCGCTTAATAATATGGGCTGACTCTCACCAAGTAATTCTTCTTCAAATCGTGAAACAATAATTTCAAAATCTTCGAGTATGTTATTTTTTATTAAGGTATTTAAAGATGATTCTGACAGATCACCTTCCATTAATTTCTTTTTCGAGTAACCATTTTTATTTACCTCCGGATGACTGAGTACAGGGACTTCTTGTAAATACTTAAGAAGAATATCTTCTTGCTTGGGCTTGGTAGCTATTGTTTCAAAAAGCTTTTCTATTGCCGCTGTGTTGTTGTAGGTGGAGGTAAGTCTGATTTTCTTTTCAGTCTTCGGTTTGTATTTTTCTTTTACTTCTTCAAACAAAAGAATGGCTTCTTTGCTGACGAGTGATTTGAGGATAGCATAAATATGTTTTACGCCCAACAGTTTAGCGATATCAGAATACGGAAGCGATTCGTTTTCTAATCGCTTTAACAGAATGGTTTCGTTTTCTGAAAATAGCAGATTGCTTTCTTCCAAATTAAAAGTCGGATGTAATTGCACCATCGATTCGCTCGAAAGCTTTAGTCCGCTAGGCAACGCTGCTTGCATTACTTCACCTACTGTACATAGGTAATAATCTGCTATCCACTGAAATAGTTTGAATTGCAAATCTGTTACAGCAGGAAAATCGTCAAGCAGATCCAGAATATATTTGGCTTCGTAATCTTTTGGAGGTTGATGATGAACGTTGGCAACAATTCCCGTCATTACCTTTCGGTTTCCAAATTGCACGATAGCACGCTGACCGACCAAAAGTTTATCTTTTAAAATATTCGGAACGCGATAGGTAAATAGTTTTGGAATGGGAACAGGCAAGAGTATCTCCGCAAAGAAGGTATCGCTGGGTTCATCTGGAAATATAGTAAGCTCTTGGGAAGGCAAATCGATGTTAGTTGATAGTTGCTCGTGTTCGGTTAAACGTTATTTAATTTTTCTATCAACAAATATACACGTAACATCATTCCTAAGGAGTGGAATTTTTTGATTGAGTTCCAGGCATTGAACGATCAAAAATCCGTTGCACAATCTAGACGTTTCCAGCTACGCGCCTGCAGCCTGCAGCGTAAAGCCTGTAACAATTCTAAAGATTACCTCTCAATTCCTGCTCCCGCTCAATCGATTCAAACAATGCTTTGAAATTACCTTTGCCAAACGATTTTGCACCATGGCGTTCAATGATCTCAAAAAATAAAGTAGGTCGATCTTGAACGGGCTTAGTGAAAATCTGAAGCAGATAACCTTCCTCATCGCGATCGATTAATATATTTTGCTTTTGTAGTTCTTTCAAATCTTCGTTGATCGTTCCCACACGATCCATAACATCGCTGTAATAATTATCAGGCACGTATAAAAATTCAACACCACGCTTGCGAAGTTCGCTTACGGTATGAATAATATCATCCGTGGCAACGGCAATGTGTTGTACTCCGGCTCCATGATAAAAATCAAGGTATTCTTCAATTTGCGATTTCTTTTTTCCGTGAGCAGGTTCGTTAATGGGAAATTTTATAAAACCATTTCCGTTTGATACAACCTTCGACATAAGCGCGCTGTACTCAGTTGAAATATCACTGTCATCAAAGGTGATTAATAATTTGAAGCCCATTACCTGCTCATAAAATTCAACCCAGCGATTCATTTGTCCGAGTTCGACATTGCCAACGCAATGATCAACGTATTTCAGTCCAATGGATTTTACTTCAACTAAATTTTTGCGCGGTTGATATCCCGGAAGGAAAGTGCCTCTATAATTTTTGCGTTCAACGAAAGTGTGAATAGTATCGCCATATGTTTTAATGGACGCCACGACTACTTCGCCAAATTCATCTTTTAATTCTGTAGGAGCCAGCGCAGCCTCAGCTCCGCGCGAAGTGGTTTCAAAAAATGATTTACGTGCATCATCAACCCAAAGCGCAAGTACCTTTACACCATCGCCATGTTTTTTTACGTGTAACGCAATTTCTGAATCGGGTTGAAGCGATGTAGTCAACACCAACCTGATTTTATTTTGTTGAAGAACATAAGAAGATCGATCTCGCACTCCGGTTTCAGGTCCGGCATAAGCAATCAATTCAAAGCCCATACAATGCTGATAAAAAAAAGAGGACTGCTTTGCATTGCCTACATACATTTCGATGTAGTCAGTGCCATTTATGGGTAAGAAATCCTGGTTCATAATTCGGTATGTTTAATAAGTAAATCTAGACTTTACATTCCATACCGTAATCAAATACAAAGGAGATTTTGTGAAATGGTAATTATGGTCGATAGTCGATAGGCGCATGGTCGATTGCTGAGTATATTCACAAATAATATTCCAATGTCGTTTAGTTAAGCCTCCTTGACTTTCCTCTCCTTCGGAGAGGATTAAGGCGAGGCCATTATGAAAATGCTTAACTAAACGACATTGAATAATATTCTGTAAAAAAAAGTATCAGCAGAATCTCCATGGACTATAGACTATGCACGATCGACTATTTATTATTGACTTTTTATTTTCATTGAATTCTATAATATTTGCACAAAATAATTCGATATGGACATCAAGGCATTAGATAAGGCACTTCAAGAAATTATTCAGAGAAAAAGTGCATTGGGAAAGTTGACCTACAACGATCCTACCTATGACGATCTGGAAGAAGAACTGCACGATTTGGAAGACGATTTTCAGGAAGCGTATGGAGAATATTTAGAAGATGCATTACAAACTGTTCACGATCAGTTTTGTCCGGATAACGATGTGTTAATGCCTACGGCTTATCTAAATGGAATTCCGGTAGAAGTTGAAAAACTTTCGGGCACGGACACCAAACTTTTTATTGAAGCGAAACCAACGCGAATTATTTTGGCAGTGGGAACGAGTGCGCAACAGGTTTTGTGGACTGCGAAATAATGTTTGACTTCACGCTGCAAGCTTGTAGCATGAAGCGTGAAGCGTTGAATTTAAAGATTAAATAATTTTAAGGATCACAACGAAGAAGCAGGTAGTGATTTATCTAAATCCTAATTTCATTTTAACACGATCTAATACTTCCAATGCAATAACACGCGCCTTTGCTTCGCCCTTTTCTAACTTCTCTTCCAACGCGCCATCGTTGCTCATATAGAAATTAAAGGCTTCGCGCTCTTTGCTGTATTTGGAAATAATCACATCAAACAATTCTTGCTTGGCATGACCGTAGCCAAAATTTCCGGCTAAATATTTTTTACGCAATGCTTCTTGCTGATCTTCTGTGGCCACCAATTTATAAATTGCAAACACAGCATCTGTATCAGGATTTTTTGGTTCCTCCATCGGAGTGCTATCGGTCTTGATGGTTTTGATTTGCTTGAGCAATTCTTTTTCAGGAAGAAAAATATCGATGATGTTTCCATAAGACTTGCTCATCTTGTTTCCATCCGTTCCGGGAATAGTCATTACACTTTCTTCAATCTTTGCTTCAGGCAACACGAAAGTTTCTCCAAAGGTAGCATTGAAGTTTGATGCAATGTCGCGGGCCATTTCTAAATGTTGCTTCTGATCCTTTCCTACCGGAACAAATTGAGCATCATACAAAATGATATCGGCCGCCATTAAAACGGGATAGGTAAAGAGTCCGGCATTCACATCGGACAATCGTTCTGATTTATCTTTAAAGGAATGCGCGTTTGCCAACATGGGATAAGGCGTCAAACAGTTGAGGTACCAAGTAAGCTCACATACTTCTGGAATGCGCGATTGGCGATAGAGAAAATTCTTTTCGATATCAAAACCAAATGCCAACCAGGCAGCGGCTACAGCGCGAACATTATCAGTCCGTGTTTGTGGGTCTTTAATGCTAATGAGCGAATGTAAATCAGCAATAAAAAAGAATGATTCATTGCCCGGTTTTTTCGAAAGCTCGATGGCCGGAATAATCGCGCCCAATAAATTGCCTAAGTGCGGTCTGCCGCTGCTTTGTATGCCTGTTAAAATTCTTGCCATAGTAATGCAAAGAAAATAAAATAAAGTAGAATTGATTTAGTTTAAATTTGTGCAACTAACAATATATGAAGATGAAGTTCCGTGTAACTGTGCTGATAATTTTATGCTCTGGGCTAAATACCTTTGCCCAACAATCTAAGCCCATTCAGTTTCGGGAAGAAACATTTGATTTTGGTTCTGTAAAAGAAGAATCAGGCTCGGTAATCCATGAGTTTATGTTCACCAATACCGGGAATAGACCTGTTAAAATAGTGACGGTTAATCCTTCATGTGGTTGTACCACACCATCGTGGTCGAAAGAGCCGGTAGGAGTTGGTAAAACAGGATTTATTCAAGCGAGTTTTAATCCGAAAGGAAGACCGGGATATTTTAATAAATCACTTACCGTTACTACGGACATCGATTCCAATCCAATCGTTCTTCAAATTAAAGGTCAAGTCTCCGCTGGCGGAGAAACGCCTGATATTGCTTTGCCATATGCGAATGGAAATCTAAAATTGAAATCGAATTCTTTTAATTTGGGTAAGGTGTACGTTCGAGATGAGCCCACTGTTCGTGATTTTCCATTTCTAAATAATGGATCGAAGGCGATTACCGTAGAAAAAACAACAAGCCCATCTTATATAAAAGTTGATGTTCAACCTAAAACAGTTGAGCCTGGTAAAAGTGGTAATGTTAAAATTACCTATGCTGGTAAAGCTAAAAATCAATATGGTTTTCAAAACGACAATGTCACCTTCACTACCGATGATGATATCTCTCCTGTAAAATCATTTTCAGTATATGCTACGTTGGAAGATTTTTTTACGGAGCTTACTCCTTCAGAATTATCGAAAGCGCCTGTGCTTAAACTTCAATCAAGCACAATTGATTTTGGAAGAATAAACGGAAATACAACCACGGTGCGTGAAGTACAATTTACGAATACAGGAAAAAAAGATTTGGTTATAAAATCACTTCAAGGTAATTGTGTTTGCATCACAGCAACATCGGGCAAGGCAACAATAAAAGCAGGCGAATCAAATAGAATTCAAATTACCTTTAATCCAATGGATAGAACGGGCACACAACAAAAGGCCGTTACGGTTTACTCCAACGATCCACAAAATCCAGTTCAGCGAATTACGTTTTCGGCTTACGTGGAGTAGGGAATGATTTTGAAATTGCCGGAAAATCTTTCACACATTAAATTTGCTATTCGATTGGCATTTAATCCGCGTAATCTGCGGGAAAATATAGTTGAATTTACCGTATCATTTTAAAAACTCAGCAAAAGCTTTTGTGTCAAAGTAGAAAGGCCGAATACGTACAATCAATCCATCTTTCAATTCAAAGTATTCCGTAACGGGCATCGTAATTTCGTTGTTCGATTTTTTTGATTTGCATTTTATGGTAAAATGAATAATCACTTCGTTTGCATTTGAACTGGTAAAGTAAACCGGATCGCCAATAATTTGCAGAATAAAATAACCTTGTGCTTTCGTAAACATTTTGTACCATTCCATCAAACCCAATGTATGTTCCCCCATACGGTAATCCTTCAGCTTGCAAATAGGTTGCATCCTTAGAGATGATTTTTTGCATCGAAGCGAAGTCACCAGTCTTAAATAAATATTCAAAATAGCTGGCGACTACCTTTACGTTTGCTTGACTATTTTCTATTGATGAAACGGTGGTTGAATTTTTATTTGAGCTAACGATTGCTTCGTTTTTCTGAGCGTAAAGTGATGTAAGCGAAAAAGCGACAATGATTAGAGAAGAGGGGAATATTTTTTCATGATGAGGGTAAGAATATTAGTCGATTGAAAATAGCATTTAAACAAAACTCGGTATCCCCGTAATTTCATTTCCTAAAATCAACAAATGGATCGTGAGTTTTGCTGTGGGCTGCTACCTTGCTCGTCCTTTAATTTTTGGTCGTAAAGTCGCTGTTTTAATGTGTCAATAAATTTGTCGGTGTGCTCTTCTTTTTGACTGTACTCCTTGTCAGTCCAGAAAAAATCCTGTGTCTGTAACAAGTAAACATTTCTTTCTTTCAATAGTTGACCGGCTTCAATTGTTAAGTTAACCGTAACAAATGTCAACGGTGACTTGTTCTTAAGTCTTAGTTTGCGTAAAATTTTGTCAACCTCTTTTGAGGTCAGAACTTGGTTGTCATTGCCGTCTGCGATTACTAGAGTATGTCCGATTTGTTGTTGTCCAACGAGTAGTGAAAATTTGGGAGAAATTTTCCTCAAATCTTTCTTGTCCTTAATATTTAATATTTGGGGCCTTATCATTTTCTATTTAAATATGTGAGGTTATTTGCACACAACTAAACAAAAGCCGGTATGCCGGTAATCTCATTTCCTAAAATCAGCAAATGAATATCGTGCGTTCCTTCATAGGTAACAACGGATTCTAAATTCATCATGTGGCGCATAATTGGATATTCTCCGGTAATGCCCATGCCTCCGTGCATTTGCCTCGCTTCGCGCGAAATCTTTAATGCCATCTCTACACTGTTTCTTTTTGCCATAGAGATTTGTGGTGTCGTTGCTTTACCTTCATTCATTAGCACACCTAATCTCCAATTAAGAAGTTGTGCTTTTGTAATTTCAGTAAGCATCTCCGCTAATTTTTTCTGCATCAATTGAAATGATGCAATCGGTTTGCCGAACTGAATTCTTTCTTTGGTATATCGCTTTGCGGAATCGTAACAATCCATCGCAGCCCCAATAGCACCCCAGGCAATTCCGAACCGTGCCGAATCCAAACACATCATCGGTGCACCGAGCCCGCTTTTGCCAGGAAGTAAATTTTCTTTCGGCACTTTTACATTATCGAAAACCAATTCGCCTGTCGTGCTCGCGCGCAACGACCACTTGCCGTGTGTTTCAGGCGTTGTAAAACCTTCCATGCCGCGCTCTACAATTAACCCGTGAATTCTTCCTGCTTCATTCTTTGCCCACACCACAGCAACTTCTGCCTTCGGTGAATTCGAAATCCACATCTTGGCACCGTTCAATACATAATGATCACCCATGTCTTTAAAGTTCGTTACCATGCCACTTGGATTAGACCCATGATCGGGTTCTGTTAATCCAAAACATCCAAGCCATTCACCCGAAGCGAGTTTCGGTAAATATTTTTTGCGCTGCGCCTCCGAGCCGAATTTATAGATAGGGTACATTACCAAAGAACCTTGCACCGAAGCAGTAGAGCGCATGCCTGAATCGCCCCGTTCAATTTCTTGCATAATAATTCCGTATGAAATATAATCAAGCCCGCCACATCCGTATTCAACCGGTAGGGTTGGTCCGAAGGCGCCAACTTCTCCAAACTTTTTTACAATTTCGTATGGAAAATGTGCCCGTTGTGCCCAATCTTCTATGTAAGGTGATATTTCTCTTTTTACAAAATCACGAATAGAACTACGCACCAATTTGTGCTCATCTGTTAGCAGATCGTCTAATGCATAAAAATCGGGCTGCTCGTAATTGTCCTGCTTCAATGATTTCTTTGGTTTTGATTCCGTTGAGGTAGCCATAAGATTTAGATTTTTGAGTAATATCGCCTCAAATTTACAGAACGGATGTTAGGTAAATAATTTAACGCTATGAATTTTCTTTGTTGATCTTAACGGTGAAGTGACTTCATTGTTTTTTTGCTTCGAAGTCTTGCGGAAACTTAGAAATCACGAAGTTTGTGCAGCAAATAATAAATGAGGTGTGTTTCAAAATGTCGCATCAGGGCTAAAGCCCAAATTAATTTTCAGTGAATAACCACGGCCTTAAGGTCGTGGTTATTGCCATAATATGGAGACGGCTTTAGCCCTGACTTTTAATTGACTGCGACAAACTGAAATGCACCCGGAATAAAGAAGTTTTACCTTATTGAGATATATATGGGCGATCAGGTTGTAGATCCAGGACTTTTGGATCAACTTAAAAAGTTGCAGGCTAAGTACACTGTAATGGGGCAGGATATTTCTTCCTACCTCGATGGGTTATTGTATGCCGATTATTTAACCTATTGGGATTATATCCATTTGGATACGCTCTTAAGTTTACAAACACCCAAAACTCATTTTAAAGACGAAAAGGTATTTATTATTTATCATCAAATTACCGAGTTGTATTTCAATCTTGTGCTGTGGGAGATTGAGCAAATTGCGGAAGATGAAAACGTGTCGGAGAAATTTTTTATTGAACGCATGAAGCGGATCAATAACTATTTTAAAAATCTTGTTCATTCATTTTCGATTATGATCGATGGCATGGAGAAAGATCAGTTCTTAAAATTCAGAATGTCGTTGTTGCCCGCCAGTGGTTTTCAATCTGCTCAATATCGGTTGATTGAAATTTACGCTACCGATATGATTAATCTGGTAAACACAAATGATCGCGAAGCGCTTTCAGAATATAGCGACATCGAACAACAAATTGATAAACTGTATTGGAAAAGCGGAGCTACAGAGTTGGCCACCGGAAAAAAAACGTTAACGCTTCAACAGTTTGAAGAAAAATACATGCCTTCTTTTAAAGCGGCAGGCATGAAGTCTCGCAATAATAATCTTCGAAAATTATATCATAAAAATTTTCCAAACTCACCCGAAGTTATTTCAATCTTGCGCGAATTTGATTCGCTCGCCAATGTGCATTGGCCGTTGGGACATTTAAAATCTGCGGGTCGTTACTTGCATAAAGATGCTGCCGATATAAAAGCTACCGGTGGAACCAACTGGCAAAAATATTTGCCGCCACGTTTTCAAAAAATTATGTTCTTCCCGGAGTTGTGGAGTGAAGAAGAGAAAGCCGATTGGGGAAAGGCAGCGTTCTTGAGTGAATGAGCAATAGTGAATAGTTGGTAGAAGTGTGCTGAAACAAAAACGGTTTGGCTATTGAACGAGTCATTACTTATTTCGATCTGTACAGATCTGCATATTTTTATTTACCAATACGGAAGTTTGCTTGTACTTGATCGGCAAAAGATATCTTATTGATCTTAGAATGTATCCACGCTAGTAAATCAAATGTTTGGAATATCGTTCGTTCGTATCTGCTATCTGTAATTGATCTGAGTTGTAACGCAAACTCTTCTTCATGTGTTTTTTGTTTTGCTTTCGACACACCAATTTTTTTCTTCAAAAAATCCATTGTTATTTTTTCTGTTTGATATAAAATTTTAATGGATTTTAATTTTCGCTCCAGCGATTTTATAGCGTAAGTAAGAATGTCTTCATTCCCTAGTTCTAAATGTATTAATAGAAACAGTAACCGCGCAACAACATAGGTATGCCTCGATATATAAGCTTCGGGCAGAGACTGAACTTCATTTATATGAACCATCGCTTTTCGATAATTTCCGTCTCCAAAAAATAATATAGCAGTAAAAAGCTGGGTAGACGCAAGAACATTTAACGATACATTCGACAATATTCCACCATCTTTAATAAAACGATTGAAATGGCTCGACCCTTCGTTAAATTTTCCTTCATCAATAAGGATTGCTGCCGAATGTTGGAAAACCAAATGATGTACGAGGTGCTGATTACCTTTTGTATTCACAAAAAGACTTTTTAGACGATTGATGAATACGTTCATTTCATTGTGGTCTCGCACGCTGCGTAAAGTAGAGAGTATGCCATTGAGCAAGTATATGTAATAGAGCGGTTCATCTTTCCACCGCGCTTGGTTGTTTTCAAATAACGTGTTGAGTTTGTAAAATTCTTGGAGGCTTTGCTCGGGTTCGCCTGTCATTAGAAAATAGGCCGATTGAAAGTGTAGGTGTAATTTATCAGTTTGGAAATTATGATAGCGTTGGTTCGCATTTACTTGAAATTCTTCTAATAGTAAATCATTTAACTTCTCTCTTTCTCCATCACTGCGCACTTCACCGTTAAGGATATACCGATGCATTAAAAGTTCATGTAACGATGCGTGTTTATTAATGTAAAGTTCTTCATACAGCAAACTGTTAATTTTTTCTTGCTTTTCGAGCAGAACATTTTCATCTACGTTTGGAAACTCAGCCAATGTTAGATGTTGCAACTCCATGCGTGCCAGCAATAGGTAATAGAAAAACTTTTCATACGTCAATGCTATTTTTTTTCCGCGTTCTATCTCAGCGAATCCAACTTCTAATAGTCCTTTATTCAAAAGTATTTTTACATCGGCAATAATATTAATCAATTGGTCTTCGGGTGTTTTGTTCGTTTCATAATTGCGCAGACTTCGCATCAATATTTTGTAGAGATGCTTTTGAGCAGCATCATACGCGCTTCCTAAAAATATCTTCTCGAATTTTTTTTTCACGCTGATATCGTCCGGCTTTTTGGTATCCAACAATTCAAACAGGGTGAGATAGGCTTTGCTACCTTCCTGCGTTTTGCATTGCAGTTTGAAATATCTTTTTTCAGATTTCGAAAGCGATTGAATGACGGAAATAAGGTGACCTGATTGTGCCATAGAAATATGAAATATCGACTATATAATATTCAAAATTCGGCTGAAATATAAGATTTTAATCTAAATCGAATAAATTAGAAACAACCAGAGCAGCGTTATTTAGACAACTACTTTTTGAAAATTCATTGTATAATCGCAAACGTTTACAGCAAAATGGATACACAACAATCAATACTTATTATCGGCAGTTCGAACACCGATATGGTGATTAAATCAGATAAATTCCCCTTGCCAGGCGAAACAATTTTGGGAGGAAAATTTTTTATGTTTTCGGGAGGCAAAGGTGCCAATCAGGCAGTGGCGGCATCGCGGCTTGGAGGCAACGTAACGTTCATCGCTAAAATCGGCAACGACATTTTTGGTAAGCAGGCTTTGCAGCAATTTCGAAAAGAGGGTATCCGGGTAGATTTTGTTATTTCAGATATCGATAATCCTTCTGGCGTAGCATTAATCACCGTTGATGCGAAAGGAGAAAATAGTATTGTTGTGGCGCCAGGTGCGAATGGTGCACTATCGCAACACGATCTCGAGAAAACGAAAAATGAAATTGCGCAATTCGATATCCTTTTAATGCAATTGGAAATTCCTATTTCTTCAGTATTGTTTGCCGCTCAGCTTGCTTCGCAAAATGGAAAGAAGGTAATATTGAATCCTGCTCCTGCAATGCCATTGCCAACGGAAATCTATCAAACACTCTTCCTCATTACGCCTAATAAAACAGAAATTCAATCCCTTTCCGGAATTGAAATTTCGGATGATGATTCTATTCGAAAAGCGGCAAAGACTTTAAAAGACAAAGGCGTAAAAAATGTAATCGTAACCTTGGGATCACGCGGTGCCTACTTGCTGAATGATAGCGTAGATATTTTCATTGATGCGCCTGTGGTCAATGCCGTTGATACTACCGCTGCGGGTGATGTTTTTAACGGAGCGTTATCAGTTGCCATTGCGGAAGATTGGACATTGATAGAAGCTGTTGCTTTTGCAAATAGCGCTGCTGCGTTATCGGTAACAAAAATGGGTGCGCAGACATCAGCACCGTATCGAAATGAAGTAAAAATGAGCGTTGCCAAACGGTAAGGTATTCGATGTTTCATACGTATTTTGTAGTTGACTTTGTTACACGCATGAAGAAAAATAAAAGCATCTAATTCGATCTTGATTTATTGATATTAAAAATTTTATCTACTAGCATTATGTTCATCCTTCACAGCTATCCACTGGCAGTATTTTTTTGCATCATCACCATGCTCTGTTGGGGCTCCTGGGCTAACACACAAAAATTAGCAGAGGGCACCTGGCGTTTTGAATTGTTCTATTGGGATTACGTTATTGGTATTTTGATAATGGCAATTCTTTTTGCTTTTACTCTTGGAAGCTCGGGCGAAGAAGGAAGAAGTTTTCTAGCGGATATTCAGCAAGCCGAACCTGCTAATTTACGAGCTGCTTTTATTGGCGGTATAATTTTTAACCTGGCTAATATTTTACTTATCGCAGCCATCGCTATTGCGGGTATGTCTGTTGCTTTTCCGATCGGTATTGGCATTGCATTAATTTGGGGAGTAATTGATAATTACCTAACGAATCCTTCCGGTAATGCTTCATTAATTTTTATGGGTGTGGCATTGATCGCTTTGGGCATTGTGGCAAATGCAGTTGCGTATAAAAAGCTTGCTACAAACACTACAAATGTATCGTCAAAAGGATTGTTGGTTTCTGTTATTGCAGGCGTGTTGATGGCTCAATTTTATGGTTTTGTTGTAAAAGGTATGACGGTTAATTTTGCAACACCTGAAGTCGGGAAACTTACACCGTACACCGCAATCGTTGTTTTTTCAATAGGGATTTTTGTTAGTAATTTCTTATTCAATACAATTTTAATGAAGAAGCCGATACAAGGTTTACCCGTTACGTATCATGATTATTTTGCTGGAAGTTTAAAGAGCCATCTCACCGGAATTCTAGGCGGCATTATTTGGTGTATAGGGATGTCGTTTAGTATAATAGCGTCTGATAAGGCAGGACCGGCCATCTCTTATGGATTAGGACAGGGTGCAGTGTTAGTAGCCGCTATTTGGGGTGTATTTATTTGGAAGGAATTTCAGTCTGCCCCAAAGGGAACAAAACCTCTTTTATATGGTATGTTTTTACTGTTCTTCGTTGGCCTGAGCCTACTAGTCTATTCTAAAATGGTTTAATTTTTCTAGCGTTATCTCTGTAGTGTCGAAGCAATCTTGGTTTGCTTTCTATTGAGGTTACTCAAGATTGTTGGAATGTTTAAAAGAAATTGACGAGTTCCTTTCCCCTTTTTATTTTAAATCAATTGGAAAATCTGTTATTGCGTTCGCCTTGAGTTTTTAGTTTCAACACTCATGTTTGATATATTTTTTTTACAATCATCTGTTTTATAGCCAGCGAACGAACCGGTCTCTTGTTGCTGCAAATTCAAAAAGCATGATCTCTATACATACACATGCCCTAAGACATGAAATGAGATTTCATTCTTGATGCCATGCGAAAGAGCCAATAGATCTTTGATTTTTTTGTTGTCCCGTTCTACGTTTTAATCTTAAAATTATAGATCCTTATCTATATCACTTCGGTTGTGTTCTCTAAATTCAACACCAATAGTCTTGCTTTGTAGAAAAGAGAGCCAACTT